>JBHIBA010000065.1:0-18450 GCA_046758845.1 Nitrospinota bacterium | reverse complement strand
CAAGATTGCCCCAGGGGATTGCGCCCCTGATAACTCAGAAGAGGATGGAATCTCGTCGCTGATTTCGCTTACCTCTTCAAGGTCAGCCGGTAGGACCTCCGCGGGTCGTTGCTTAAGTCCCTCTGCTTGCAACATCTTGATATCGAGCAACTCCCGAACCTTCTCCCTTTCCCGAGCAGAGAGCGCATCGAATATTCGCAAGATTTCTTTGATCCCCGCGATGTTGACCTTTCGCAAGACCGCTAAGTAGTAAATGTCTTGCAATTTCTTGACCTCGTTCTCCGAGTAAAGGCGCCGGTTCTTTTCTGAGCGCGCCGGTTTGAGGACACCTCGCTCCTCCAATGCCCTCAGATAGCGTTGAGGCAGTCCCGTCAGTTTGGAAACCACCCCGATGGGGTATATCTCCTGTTCTGGGTCGATTTCGCGCATGAAGTCTCTCCTCCCTCCCTGTGGGCTCTTGGACTGATTCATAGCTCCTAGTTTCGATTTATTTTTGGAAAACAAAGAACGGACCCATTTTTCCGCTCGGTTGCGCATGCTTGATTGATTGACTGGTCCTCACCCCGGACCCTACTCGATTGGACCGTCTTTCGGTGGAATTTCGTTCCTCAGTTTGCTGGAGTGAGATAAAAAACTCCCGCAATTGGGGAGATATCTTGACAATACTTGTGATATATTTTATCATATTTTAGAAATTTTTTGTTGTGCTCAAGAATTTAACCACGGCCTGCAAATTGACCCGAAAATCCCCTCATGACAACAAAGACAGAGACGCTCAGCTGGCTGAGAGTGCCCACTCGCTCGGCGAACTGGGTGATTCTCTCCGGCGAATCCGAGAAGATGGCGACGTTTCGATCAACGAGATATCTCAACAAACGAAAGTACAACAAAAGTATCTGGATGCCCTCGAAACGGGCGATTTCGAGCGTCTTCCAGGCATCTTCTATGGCAAGGGCTACCTGCGTGCATACCTGTCTGTCCTCGGCCACGATCACGCCCCTTGGAGTGCACGTTTCGAAGAGCTCGCCCCTCGTCAGGGAGGAGAACGATCGCCTGACCCTTGGGGAGTTAGGCCCCAGTTGCGGCGGCGGCGGATTTGGCGGGCGGCTTTGTTGCTCAGCATCCTCGGGGCTCTGCTCTTATTCGCCTGGGGATTGAGGCCATGAACAGAGCCTTCCTTTGCCCTGAGGAAAATGCGGAGGCAAAGACGCATCAATGAACCACATGGTCGAACTCCTCGTGAAGAAAGTTCTGCTCGTGCGGGTCAAGAGGAAGCGCCAGAATGAATTCTTTCTGGCTGTCGTGAACGAGCCGGAGACACGGTACCTGATGCTTCCGCTCGGTCTGCCACAGGCCATGATAGCCGCTGGTCTGGTCAGATTGAAGAGAAGGCCCCGCCCCTTGACGCATGACTTGCTCTTATCGGTCATCCGGGCAGGCGAATCATCCATCGAGGGTATCCAGCTCGACGTCCGAGAGAATGGGGAAGTCGTAGGGCTTCTCGACCTTAAAGGGAAAAAGGAAGAGCAGCTGCTTCTACCCTGTCATCCCTTCGACGCGGTAGTTGTGGGCTTGCTGACTGGGGTGCCCGTTCTTGTTGAGCAAGAGCTCCTGAGCGACGTGGATCGGAGCGGAGAAGGAGAAGAGGTTCCGATCTCCGAACGGACGGAAGACCAAGCAGAAATCTTATCCGGACCTGAACTTGTTCACTGGCTCCGGCGGGTTCGACCGAAAGATTTCGAGTAAAGACTTCGGGTTGTAATGAAATCCGAAGACTTGGAAGGAGCGTGGGTTCACAGGAAAGGGATGAATCTTCTGCCCAAATCGGCCTCAAGAGGAGGAATTTGATGACTGGAATCGAACGGCGGCGTCTCACGACAAAGATCTCGATTCTCAGCGTTCTTGCCTTCCTCTCCTGTTTCAGTAGCGGTGCTCTGGCCGCAGAGATTGTGCGCGTAAAGGTGAAGGCCGCCAACACCCGACTCGGTCCCGGGACGCGCTTTGAGAAGGTGTGGACCGCCCCCATGAACTACCCGTATCAGGTGCTCAAGCGCAAGGGGCGCTGGCTAAGGGTCCGAGACTTCGACGGATACCAAGAATGGATTTACCGTCCCCTGACGGACGGAAAACCCGCCGTGGTCGTAAAGGTGAAAAAAGCGAACATCCGCAAGCGTCCCACCACCAAAAGCCCCATCACGTTTCGGGCCGACCGAGGCCTTCCCTTTCGTGTCTTGCGGAAAAAAGGGAGGTGGATCAAGGTCCGCCACGCTGACGGGGATCAGGGGTGGATCTTCGAAAGGCTGGTTTGGGGCGCCACCAACGCGAAACTCCGAAGGTAAGGAGGAAAAAAATGCTCAACGTGACTGACCAGGCTGCGCAAGAGCTCAATGAGGTGCGCGAGCATAATGATGTACCACCCGAGAATTGCCTGAGACTCTTGATTACGCCAGGAGGGCAGTTTGGGTTTGGCGTGGACGCGGAGAAACAAGGGGATCAGGTGGTTCATTGCGGGGAAACAAAGGTCCTTCTCATCGGAAGAGATTTGAGCGTCAAGCTGGAGGGAAAGAGGTTGGACGTTCAACAGACGGAGCAAGGAGCGGAGTTTTTTGTGGGGCCATCCACGCCTTAAGGAGCACATCAACTCGCTGCTGGACCCCATCCCTGGGTTCTAAGGCAAAATCTGTTCTTCGTATTCTGGCTGGGGCAGTTGTCACTGACGAGAGCGCAGAGCGCTGGTAGTAATGTGGACCGCAGTCCCAGGAACCCGATAGAGGAGTCCGCTCGCCTAACTGGTCAGGGATGGCAACGGTGGAGAGAGGAAAATGCTCAGGCTGACAGAAAAAGCGGCTGAAGAGCTCAAAAGGGTGAACGTCCCACATGGAAAGTACCTGAGACTTCGGAGGTCCTTGACAGGAGAACTTGTCTTTGGGGTCGATTTTGAGAAACCAGGGGACCAAGTGGTTTTTTCCGGGGATTCGAAACTTTTACTGGTGGACCCGGGCCTCAGCGGCCAGCTCGAAACGGCGACCATGGATTTCAAGATATCCGAAAAAGGCCCAAGATTTTGCATATCAAGCCGCTCGTGATCACTCAACCTTCCAAAGACCGAATTCCTAATGTGACCTTGCAGCCACCGCCTGCAATCGATGCCAGTGACTTGAGCAAAGCTTCCCCGAGGCGATTGTCTAAGGAAATAATGTCAGCGATGTTCTCATTATCAATAGGAGAGGCGCGGGAGCGGCAACAGTGAAAATGCCTGTACGTTTTCCAACTCTTGAAGAAGAATTGCACCCGGCCCTTAAGTACTTGACCGGCAACGTGCTTAATGCCGGATGCGGTAATCGAGATGTCTCAGAATTTCTTCTGCGCCACAATGCTACATCTGTCGATAACTGTGACCTTGAGACATCGATTCCCAATGCGATCATTTGTGATATTGCTGATATCCCACGGGACGATGAATATTATGATGCTATTTTTTGTATCGCAGTATTAGAACACGTTCACTCCCCTGAGCGAGCATTAAACGAATTCGATCGCGTTCTCAAGCCAGGAGGTCATTTAGTTATTTCCGTACCATTCCTCCAACCCTTTCACCCAAGACCGGCGGACTATCGCCGCTATACAAGAGATGGTTTGGCAATGCTTGCGGAAACTAATAATTTTGAACTTGTCGCTTCACGTCCTCTTTTTGCACTCGCTCACACGATCACGTGGATCATCTGGGAATACTTGGTAGAAAAGAAAAAGCATTTCTTAAAAGCATTGCTTTGGCTTCCATTCTACTTTTGGACTCGTTTGTCCACACGAACGGATTATTCTCTTCAGAATAACGCGAATTCTTATCAGATAATCCTCAAAAAGAGATCGTGAAATTGATGCTTATCTTCTTGAATCGCCCTGCGGGAAAAAGCCAATTGCCACGCATTGGGAGCCCTTCCCCTAATGCCCTCCAATGAAGGTCCGCTTTGTCCCGCTGTGAAGGTCACGCCAGCACCTCCCGGTCCAGGAGGTGGGTCGGCCTGGGCCTGGAGGCCTTGGCCGTGGACTTGGGGGCCCGGGGGATCATCCGGGCGATGTTGGAAAATATGCGTCTCTGTCTCCATCCGGGGGGGGCGGCACCTGCCGGCTGTCTGCACGAAATCTCCGGGCGGCTTCCAAGTTCACGGCGGGCAAAGGGGATCGACGATGTCCCCGGGCGTTCTCAGGAGCTGTCCGAATCCGTGGATGGATTCCCTCACTCGCCCCAGGCGCAGTCCGGCCCAAAGGCCCGCCTGATTGCTGGTCACCACGGGAAGGCCGAGGTCCCTCTCCAACAGGTCGATGACCTCGAACGTCCGCAGAGCGCCGGAGGAGATGAAGATCCCGTCCGCCCCTTGGACTTCTTTCGCCACGTCCTTGGCGAGACGGTAGGCGGCGCTCGGCGGCAGGCGCTGGATGTCCCAATTGAACCGCTGGCGGAGACCCTCCATGGCCAAGACCTCGAAACCGGCCTCTTCCAAGAATCTCTGGAGGAGGGCGTTCAGATCATCGCCGTAGGCGGTGGCGACCACGAGCCTGCCGACCTTCAAATGACGCAGCGCTTCTACGACGGCCGTGGCCATCGTCATGCTCGGCAATCCGGAGGCATTCCGCAGGCGCTCTGTCAGCTCGAGGTTGAAGGCATGGCCCTTGAGAATCCCGCCGGGGTTCCACAAAGGACGAGGCAGTCGCTTTTCATGATGGCGATCTCTTTGGCCGCAAGCTCCACCTGAGTGAGCATTTCCTCCAGGCCCTTCGGGGAAACCTCTTCGATGTACATTCGAGAGGTGACGAATGAGACGCCCTCCGGCGCCGCCATCCGGAACTCCTCTTCCGCGACGGGGCCGCCGCTGGGCTGTATCAAACCGATGAGCGCTCTCCAGCCATACATGACGATCCCTCCAGTCCACTCGCCCAGCCTCCCTCAAGGCCCAACCGGCGGTCAGCGGTTCCCGCGGCAGCCGGCCCGCCGAAGTGACCTATCCGCCGCGACCTTGAGATTAACGCCCGTTCGGCGCTTCACCACACCTCCGCCAAGACGTCGTCCGGGTGGCCGTACCTGGAGGCGAGCTCCCGGATCTCCGGGTCATCCAGAGCCGTGAGCCTCTCCTCCCGAATGAGCTCGACCTCTCCCACGGTCAACGTCGGATGGAGTCCCCCCCCGTCCCAGTGCCAATCGCTCTTCACCCGGACGTCCGGATTGGCCCACTTGCCCACGGCGCAGTGAAAGGTTCCGGAGTGGCGGTGTGCAATGGTGTCCATGCCTTTCGTCTTGAGCCCTTCCGAGACGGGGGCCTTGGGGTTGACGCCGATGGCAATCTCGCAGAAGCAATTCCCATTCTCGTAGCGGCCCATCTGTTCCTTGAACCAGCGGGCCTCCTTCCCTCCCTCCACCCGCGTCACCCATTGGTTCTCGATGGTGAGGCGGATCGGCTCACTCAGGAAGCCTTCAAACCCTTCCAGTTGCTCGAACACCAACTGGCCGTTGACCGGGGGGTCCGGAAGCTCGGCCATCTCCCCGCCCGGAAAGAACTGCCACTTCTTCACCGGGTCCACGTACTTGAAGCCGCTGCGGTAGGCCAGGCGGCCGGTGAAGTCCGTCCCGAGACGGTCCGTGAACCGGAAGACATCCGTCCCAGACGAGAGGGCCTGCCGGCGGACTCTCTTGTAAAGGGCGAAGAGGAGATATGCCGGAAAGCGCGCCCAATCCGACGCGAGCAGCCCTGGGGTGAGGCTGATGATGGCGGTGTTTCGAGGGGGATGGAAGAAGATGAGCTCGGCGACGTCGTCGTTGTGAATCGTGGCCGCGTTCTCCAGGCGCTGGAAACTCAAGATGGCGTCCGCTTCCCGCATGGCCGCGAGGATGGGCTTTTGGAGAGGCTCTTTGAGGCGATGGACAACCGATTTGGAAGAAAGGAGGAAGGCCTCGGCGCCGACCTCCTCCACCGCCACGCCAAAGGCCTCGACGACGCGGGGGTGGACCTCGCTGGAGCGGTCTGTCCAGAGGAGGACCTTTTCCCCCGGCTTTACGCAGACATAGCCCCGGACACAATTCCGGGCTCCTTCCATCAGGTCCCATAAGGAAGTCATCAGCCCCCCTCAATCCGCCCCGGCCAGGATGATTGCTCTGAAGTCCGCCAGAGACCCCCGATTTCTGATCTTGAAGATACGCCACGCCAATTTTACGCTTACCCTGATCGTAGCCCGAAACGAGGAAAGCTGTGAGTGAAGCTCAACGGAGCAGAATATGAGCCGGCTCGCAATTCCCAACCCCAGTGATTAGAGGACCCCCAGTAACTATCGGACCCGGGTGGGTCGCACAGCCTATCTAAGATTCAGGCGAGAATGTATAGCACCAAGCCTCCCCATCCAGGACTGTTTCTTGGGTTTGCCGAGTAATCTTGATCCCTAACTGGGTGACGGGCTTGGTCTCATGGATGCTGATGATCTCTGCTTCAGCGGTTATGGTGTCTCCAATAAAAACGGGGGCCGTGAATTTCCAATTTTGACTGAGAAACACAGTCCCCGGGCCTGGCATGTCCATGGCGACCAGGGCATGCAGAAGGCCGGTAGTCAGACCACCTTGAACAACCAGGCGCCCAAATTTGGTTTTCGCCGCAAAGGACTCATCGAAATGAATTGGGTTGTAGTCACCCGTCAAAGCGGCGAATGTTCTAACGTGGTCCGCGGTGAGCGTGATACTCCGTGTGGTCTTCTGTCCGACAGATAAACGCATACGGAAACCTCCTCCATACAGAAATTTGCTGGGAGCGGCTCTCCTGAATGGCTGTTGGCCAGCACCGTGGTCTTTGAGCCGGCTGGGAAGCGAGCATCGCCTGCGGCAAGCCCGTCGCACCGATCGCTCTGTCCCGTCCTCATCGTTGCACCGTACTCTACGTTAGTCCAAGGGTCGCAAACGACTACCGGTTGCCGCTTGCAAGCTTGACCGCCTCAGGGTGCGCCCTGAGACGCCACATGGCGAGGACGCCAAGAAACGGCCCTACAGCAAGCGCCCCGAATGCATACTGCCAGCCGATCGCATCCACCAGCCACGGGATCAGATGAATGGTAGCCAGCGTGAGAAGGAACCCCAAGGATGTCTGGACTGTAAGCATGGTTCCAACGTAGAAACGGTCGGATAGCTCGATGATACACGAGGAGAACTGGGCCGAGTCGGCAATCACCGCTACGCCCCAGACAATTCCCAGCGCCACCAGAACCCGAGGGTCACCGCCGTACAGAAACCCGACCACAAGGGAACAGACGCCGCTTGTCACCATCGCCCCCATGGTCAGAGTCGTGCGGCCCAGCCGGTCCGCAAGCACTCCGCCAAAGAGGCACCCGGCGGCGCCAGAGGCGATCACCGCGAAGGCGGCGAGGTTGGCATAGAACGATGCGGCGGCCCCCGCATCGCCGAAGCTTTCACCGAAGCTGGCGTGGACGAACACCCCGATCCACCCCCACATGGCGTAAAGCTCCCACATGTGGCCGAAGTAGCCAAAGTTGGCGAGCCTGAGGGGCCTGTCAGTCCAGGCGCGCAGCACGGAGCTGGGGTTGAACCGAGGGGACTGGACGTGTCCGGGCCCGAGGCCAACGAAGTTAATCAGAAAGCCTGCGGCGACCGCGAAGGCCGATGCCGCAACGAGGGTGAAGCGCCAGTCCACGCCCCCCGCAGCGTTGAACAGGTGAGGTGAGGCGGACCCCAGCGTCAGCGCACCGACCAGAAGCCCCACGAGCAGTCCCGTATCCCCCCTGGCCCAAGTGGCGGCCATCTTCATTCCGATGGGATAGAGGCCAGCCATACACATGCCCGTTACGAACCTAAGGCCGATCACCAACGGGGAGGTCGGCTCGACCAACAAGATGGCGGCGTTCGCCGCGGCCGCCGCCAAGGCCGATACCATGAAGAACCGCCTGGGGTGCAACCGGTCCGCAAGGCCAAGCAGAGCGCTTCCCAATGTTCCGACGACGAAGCCGACGGCCACGCTGCTGGTAATGAGGGACGCCTGGAGGTCGCCGAGCGTAAATTCTGATCTCAGCGCCGGGACGACTGCGGAAACTGAGAACCAAAGGGTCAGGGCCATCACTTCGCAGACCGCCAAAAGGGCGATGGAGGGCCACTTAGAGTGCGCTTTGAAGCCGGCTGATGCGCTCATGGAAGGGCGCTGAAAAACGATTTTGAGGCCCTCGGATTGGCCGTTGCTGTCATTCTGAGCGGGGGTCATCGACCCGCGCGAAGAATCTGGTTCGGATTAAAGGGTCTGTTTCCAACTCCCAAAAAAAACAACGGGTTTCGAGCTTGAGGAGATTCCTTGTATCTTTCAGAATGACAATGCCAGTGGATCGAGCCACCCCTGAGTGGGGTCTGAAGCGGAGTTTGTCAGCACCCTGTTGGGAACTTCACTAGATCCCCAGTTATGGAGTCAATCCCTTCCGCAAAGGCCGCGGATTTCCGGCGGCTATCACTTCCCAACCTGTTCGGCGCCACCCCGGCCGGTGCCCCGATCTACAAGGACGTAAGGATGGGAAATGGCCAAAACGGTCGAACCGTCTCGCTCGTAAGACCGATCCTTCCGCATGTCCAGAAACTGAATCCCTACCGGTTCGGTCTCGCAGGTGACCTCTTCCACTCGCATGTAAAACCTTGCATGTGTGGGGAACCCCCATTTCGGGTTGGGCCTGCATTTGTGGACCACCTGAAGCGTCTGAATGCGAATTCCTCGTTTTTGGAGCTCCTCTCCCATCTGGATCATGGCTCCCAGCTTCGGACGCGGGTAATGAAGAAAGGCCTGAGGGGCGACGGAGGCCAGGATGAATATGCCGACGGAGAGCAAGATAGAACCTGAGACGAGAGAGCCGTAGATTTCCCGCCGCTTCCGGAGGAGAACGTACAAAGGGATGGCCGTGAATAGGGTCAGTCCGACGTGGTAGGGGTAAGTATAGAAGGGCGCTTTTTTCTGGACGAGGCTGAACCCCAAGAGGATGACCCCCGCCTGCGTCAGGGCGAACGCCCAAGCACGAATCAGCGCGTTCTTTTCAGGAAACTCTCGCCGCAAGACCCAGGGGACCATGACCCCCGCCGCGAGTACCGGCAGCCACGGCCAGTACCGATGGGCCAAGCCCCGGAGGAAATACAAACCCGATTTGGGGTGCTCGCGTCCCGTCAAGACGCCGGGCACGATCTGCTGAGTAATGAGCCTTTTCCAAAACGAAGAGGACGTGAGGCTGAAGTGCCAAAGATCCACCAACGCCAGGATGCCCAATGCAATGAACAGGACAAGGCCCAGACGACCCCACGGAACCTGAGCCAAACGCCCTCGCCATTCCCTGCGGGACCCTGAATCCGGAGAAGCGGTGAGGTAATAAACCCCCATGACAGGAAGGACGGCCAAGGCAGGCGGGCCCTTTGCCAGGAAGGCGCACGCGAGGGCGGCGCCCGCCCCAAAGATGTGCAGCCAGCTCCTGCGAAGGCTCATCCCCCAGTAGAGGGACAACGCCATGAAGAACATCAGCATCGGCTCGATGATGGGATTTCGGCTCTGGTTCACGAACGAGGGCGTCAGACAGAGGATGAGAGCCGCCAGAAAGCCGAAGTCCCGGTCCACCAGCCTCTTGCCTATCTTGTAGACGAGGAGCACCGTGAGATGGGCGGCGAGGAGAGTCGAAACAAAGGCCGCCTCCGGGCCGGTACCGATAAGCCTCATGGTCGCCGCTTCGACCCAAAGGATCAGAGGGGGCTTTTCGTAGAACAACCATTCCCAATCCCCGCCCATGTAGATCCAGGTGCGCAAGGGGGAGTTGGACAGGTCCCGCGCCATGGAGGCGAACAGCGCGGAGTCCACATGATAGAGGGGTAACGAGAGTGCCCCTCGCCAGAGGAGAGCTAAAGGGAGAAGGAACAACGAAACACCGCAGGAAGCGGGCGAGAGGGGAACCTGCCATCGCTTGGGCAGGTCGAGAAGAGACCGCACACTTTGAAGCATCATCCAGAGAACCGCCTGTTCCTTCCTGGTCTGCCCGGACTACCGAGAAAACTTATCTTAAGCGGGCGCGAGCTCCTGGGGCCGGCCGAAAGAATCTTACACAACGCAAGCCGGTTTCCCACCTGCTGACCCCAAATCCATTCGCTTTACTTCGAGTCTAAAACGCGGGTTCGACCGCCTGGCGGCGCTGTTTTCTTCCCCAGGGTCTGCGTCGATGGGAAGCGAATCCTTGAGGGGCTTCACCTGAACCTCGAAGGACTTTCCCTCTCACGCCAGCACCTCCCGGTCAAGCGAGCGGTAGCTGCGGATCTTAAGCGGCGTGCACGTGCAGGGCCGCTCCGCGTCGCCGCAATAACCGCAGGGACACCCCCATGTTGCCATTTTGCCACATCACCCTTAGAGCCAAAAAGCCCCTCCCTCCTATATACCCTAACTCCTTGAATTCACTAGGCGACCACATCCGAAAAAGGCGTCTTGACCTGGACGTCTTACAGCGCGAAGTCGCCGAGATCCTCGGAGTGCACGCAACCACGGTTCATGGCTGGGAAAGGGGGCGAAACCACCCTTCCCTTCCGTTTCTGCCCAAGATTGTCGCCTTCCTCGGGTACGTACCCTGGGACGGGCCGCCCCGAAACCTGGGCGAAAAGATCGCCCGTGCACGGAAGTGGCTCGGCATCAGTCAGGAAAAGCTGGCCACGGAGATCGGCGTCGATCCGGGGACGCTCGCTAGGCGGGAAAATGGGCTAGCTCCCCCTATCAAAAAGAGCTCTGCAGAGAATCAAGGCATGCCCTTGCGGGAGTTGCAGCCACGCAAGCAAAGGGATAGGAGAAGACTTAAATGGACTTGCTGAGATCGACCGGTAAGCGGGATTTTCCAGCTTGACCTGGTGACGGCTGCCGTCGAAGTCCTCGGCAAACTGTTCTAGGTCGGAACGAGGCCGCCTCCACGACAGTCCCCAAAAGTGGGCTCCGCAAGGGGGTCCAGGAACTCCCACAAAATCCAGAGTGATGGCCGGAACTCAGCAAAGGTTTTTCGATCGCGGTGTAAGCCCATCCCCGGTTGACGATGTGGCGGGGAGGATTAGCTCCTTGGCACTGGCCCACTTGGCTCCTGTGAATCGTGCACTGGCTGAACTAACTCACGAAAAATTAAGGAGTTAGTTTGCCCAATCCCTTGATCTTCGTGACCCTTTGAAAAAGCGTTTCGTTGATCTCACAGGAAATTTTCTGTTACCTTTGTCATCGGGTGCTTTTCCTGGCGAAACACGAACGTTCCCACCGCAGCAGGGGGGCTGGCATGGGCACACCCTTAATCCAGGTTCAGTCCGTCAAGAAAATATATCCCTCCCGAAGCGGCGAGGTCTTCGCGCTCGATGAGGTTTCATTTGAAATCGAACGAGGCGAGTTCGTCTCGCTCGTCGGACCCAGCGGATGCGGAAAAAGCACATTACTTCTGCTGATTAGCGGAATTCTGCCTCCTTCCTCCGGGGAGATATTCATTGAGGGTCGAAGGCTAGATGCCCCTTACACGGAGCTGGGATTCGTCTTTCAACTGGACATCCTCCTGGACTGGCGGACGGTGTTGGAGAACGTAATGCTCCCTGTGCAGATAAAACGCATGGGATACCGGAAGCACCTTTCCAAAGCCCGGAACCTTCTTCGGCGCGTGGGACTCGCTGGGTTTGAAGCCAAATACCCGCAAGAACTCTCTGGGGGGATGCGGCAGCGAGTGGCAATCTGTCGGGCCCTGATTAAATCCCCCGAGCTGCTCCTCATGGACGAGCCGTTCGGCGCCTTGGACGCATTGACCCGTGAGCAGATGAACCTCGACCTGCAGCGAATGGTTCAGGGGGAAAGGTACACTGTTGTATTCATCACCCATAGCATCGAGGAAGCCGTGTTCCTTTCGGACCGCGTGCTGGTGATGTCAGCGCGGCCCGGGCGCATCGTCGAGGACATGACGATTCATCTTCCTCGACCCCGGACTTTTACCTGCCGGGAAATGGATGAATACCATCGCTACGTCTCCCGGATTCGCAAAATCTTCGAGGAGCAGGGTGTTCTGCTGCAAGCGGACGTGGATGATGTTGAATTTCAACAGGCCACCTGAGACGAGGAGAGAATGCTTTGGACCTACTCATTGAGAAGGCGCGGTACATCCTCACTCTGGACCCTAAGCGCCGGATCCTCCGGAGAGCTTCCATCCATGTCCGGGATGACCGCATCGTGCGAATCGGGCCGGCTGACCAGGTGACAGCCGAAACTCAGGCAATCACTTTCGACCGAGTCATCGACGCCTCCCGCGACCTCGTGATGCCGGGGATGGTGGACGCGCATCTCCATTTGACCGAGCAGCTGAGCCGAGGAATCATTCCCGACCACCTCCGAACGGTCGAGTGGGTCTATGACTACGGAAAGGCCGTTTATTCATCCATGGACCCCGAGGATGAATATGTGGCCACGCTGTTTGCCAGCTTGGACATGATCAAGACGGGGACCACCTGTTTCATCGACCAGGGGGTATATAACCCGGAGATGACCTCCGTCCGGGCCACGGCCGAGATCGGGATACGGGGGGTCGCAGGCCGCCACGCCGCTGACAAACCTCCGGAAAAGTCCCGCCCCAACTGGAAACCGGGCTGGCTGGAGAAGCAATACGCTTCCACAGAGGAAACCCTGAAAGAGTTGGAACGGGTGGTGCGCGAATACAACAACACCGCCGATGGACGCATCCGTGCCTGGTCCAACATCGAGGGTAAAGTGCACCACACCACCGACGCGCTCTACGTGGGCGCCAAGGACATCGCCGACCGATACGGCGTAGGCACCATGTATCACCTGGCTTCGTCCATTGAGGAGGCGCAGCGGGTGGAACAGGAGACCGGCAAGTGGCCCGTCGGCCACGCCTACGACATCGGGGCTCTGGGTTCCAACGTCCTTTTGGCCCATGCCGTGAACGTCCAGGAAGACGAGATAGACCTCTTGGCGGAGACCGGCACGAACGTCGTCTTCTGTCCGGGCACTTCCATGAAGTTGGGCAAGGGCGCTGCCCGCATGGGCGTCCATGACCGTATGATTGACCGCGGTGTCAACGTTGCCCTGGGTTGCGATGGGGTATGTGCCTTCGGTTCCTCCGACATGGTTCGGCAGATGTTCATGGCCTCGGGCCTTTACCGGGACGGGAGGATGGAACCCACCATTCTCCCCGCCCAGACGGTTTTGGAGATGGCCACTTTGGGAGGCTCCCGCGCGCTGTTGTGGGATGATGAGATCGGCTCTTTGGAGCTGGGGAAAAAGGCCGACATCGTTCTTTTCGACATGGACCGCCCGCAGTGGATTCCGTGTCACGACCCCGTGCAGACCCTCGTTTACTCGGCAGACGGGGCAAGCTGCGAGACGGTTCTCATCGACGGAAAGGTCGTCCTGGAAAAAGGGGTGCTTCAGACAATGGACGAAGGGGAGATCCTTGCCCGGGCACGTGAGTCCGCCGCTAAGATGGCAAAAAAGGCGGGCCTGCGCAGCGACCTGTTGGAGGGGTGGGAGGAGCGGATGGCCGCCCCCTAAGTGTCACCCGATTCAGAGGAAAGGAGGGGGGACGTGAGCTTTTCCATCATCCCTGAAGAAACCGCCCTTCTCGTGATAGACGCGCAAAACGGCATGTGTCACCCCAAGGGAACATTGGCGAAGAGCGGGGTAGACGTGGGCCCGCTTCAGGCAATCCTTGATCCCATTGCGGAGGTCGTACGCGCCTGCCAAGAGGCCGGAATCCCAGACATTTGGACTCGCCAGGAGCACTACGCGGAGGACAAAAGTCGCGAAGCTCACCGCATCCAGCACCACACCCGGAAGCGCGTCAATATCGCCTGCCAAAAGGGAACCTGGGACGCCGAAATCGTAGACGAGCTCAAACCTTTCATTAACGAGAAAAGCCACGTCATTGGCAAACAGAAATTCAGCGGATTTTACGGAACCAACCTGGAGGTGCTGCTTCGAATTCTCGGTGTACGCTTGCTCGTCTTCACTGGCACGACAACCAACCTCTGCATTGAGACCACCCTCCGGGATGCTTACATGCGCGACTACGATTGCGTAATCGTCGGGGACTGCGTTGCGGGCGTTAACCCCGAGTGGCATCGGGTGTCCCTGGAGGTCTGGCGAAGGTACATGGGCCTTGTGGTCACTCACAGAGAGCTATTGCACATGCTGCCTTCGCGTGTCAGCTCTTGAGGAAGAGCTACTCGGTTCAGGAAAAATTATGGCTGAGCTACGGACAGGTCGGCTCGACCCAATCACTTTTGAAATTCTCCGCCACCGCCTGTGGGCCATTAACTCCGAGGCCTCCACCACCGTTGAGCTTGTTTCAGGCTCCTCTGTAGCCACCGAGGCCCACGACATGAACACTAGCCTCATGAACGCCGAGGGCGACGTGTGCGTAGTGGGGGTTCTTTCCCTGGCGAAAGCCACCACGATGTCAGACGTCGTTAAAGACATCCTACAGAACTACCAGGACAACCCGGGGATCGGCCCGGAAGACGGGTTTCTTTGCAACGATCCCTACTTGGGGGTTCAGCATCAAAATGATGTGGCCTACGTGGCCCCAATTGCCGTGGGAGACGAACTCGTCGCCTGGGCCGGGGCCGAAATCCATCAAGTGGATGTGGGAGGGCCTGTAGCGGGCCAAGTCCAGCTCGGCGCCAAGGACATCTTCGGCGAGGCCCCCATCTTCCCACCGGTGAAAGTCTTGGAGAACGGACAGGTTCGGCGGGACATCGAGCGGGAGTACCTCAGGCGCTCGCGGCTGCCCGATTTGGTCGGCCTCGACCTCCGCGCCAAGATTGCCGCTTGCAATGTCTCCCGGCAGCGCCTGCGCGAACTGGCCGAGGAGGTCGGGTTGGAAACTGTTCGAGCCTGCGTCGGGGACATGATCGACTACGCCGAGCGCCGCTTCCGAGACCGTCTCCTCAAGATCCCCGACGGCACCTGGCGGCACAGAACGTTCGTGGACTTCGACGGGGAGATCTATCCTCTCCAGATCGCCATGGCCAAAGAGGGCGACCGATTGGTGTTTGATTTTTCGGGGTGTGCCCCGCAGGCCCCGGCCGTCATCAACTGCACCCGAAAGGCCCTGGTCGCCATCATTCGGGGTTACCTGTGCACCCTCACCTGTTGGGACATCCCCTGGTGCCCATCGGGCATCGGCAAGGCGGTGGAGATTCGGTCCGAGCCGGGGACCATTGTGGACGCCGAGTATCCGGCTGGGGTCTCGAAGGCCACCACGAGTGTGGTTTGGAGCGTCGGGAAGGCCGTGGGCTTTCTGGTCGGAAAAATGCTCGTCTCGAGCCGAAAGTTCCGGGACCGGGCCATGTCTTCCTGGCAGGGCGCCACCGTGGTGGAGGACCTCTTCGGCCAAGACCAGCACGGCCGGCGGTTCGGGGCCACTTTGCTGGATGGACTGGCGGGCGGTGCGGGAGCCCGAACGTGGGCCGATGGTATTGACACGGGAGGCTACTTGGGCTCTATCGCGACCTGCATCGCCAACGTGGAGAGGTACGAGTCGGAATATCCCCTCCTCTACCTGGCGCGGCGACAGTTCCGTGACTCGGGTGGGCCCGGAGCGTTTCGGGGGGGAGTCGGTATCTCCTGCATGTATATCTGCCACGGCGTGGAACGTATTCCGGACAAGATGATGCATTGCATCGGGGGCGAGGTCCCCCTCTCTCCGGGAACTTCCGGCGGCTACTCTTCTTCCACCAACCGTTTCCTGATCAAGCGGAAGACCAACGTGCGGCAGCGGCTGGCCCGTTCCGAGATCCCCCTAGATTTCGATGCGATGGAAGGGGAATTGGAAGTCCACGCCTCGATTTCACGGACTCATATGGACGTGGATGACGTTTACCTCTCCCGGACAATGGGAGGCGGCGGATTCGGCGATCCCATCGAGCGGAATCCTGATTGGGTGCTGCGCGATGTCCTGGACGGCTGGGTTTCCCCCGCGCAGGCTCATCGGGTTTACGGCGTTGTCCTGACCGGGGACCAGAAGGCGATGGATGACGACGCCACGGCTCTGCGGCGGGAGGAAATTCGTGCGGGGCGCCTGGCCGCGGCTCAGGGCGGCCGCGAACCTCCGCCGGGAGAGCCGGCTGAGGTTATCGCCGCCGTCAATGACGCGCTGACACTTCACCGAGTCGCTGGGCTTGGCGACGAGACGAGCGCCACCCTCATCGTCTGCAAATGCGTGCGGGTGATCTGCCAGGGAGCTGAGAATTACAAGCTCCATGTCCCTTGGGCGGGCTATCCGCTCAGTCAAGTTTTGGCCGAGATGGACCCCCATTATCCGGAGACCGGACGGTTCGAGTGCCGCGAATACTATTGCCCCAATTGTGCCCGGCTCATTGAAACCGACATTGCCTTGAAGGAGGACCCGATTCTCTGGGACGTTGAGCTGGCGCCGGGCAATGTCCAGCAAAGCGAAGATGGGTAGGTGCGGAAGAGGGACCTTCCAAGCCGGTAAACGTTTCCCATGCTTGGCGTCTGAAATTACACGAGCCTCAGTTGAGGAAAAAAATGGGCTACATCGTTGCCGTTGATTCGGGGGGAACTTTTACTGATTGCGTTGTCCTGGACGAATCGGGACGGATCACGACGGCCAAGGCCACCTCCACCCCCCCCGATTACAGCGAGGGGATCCTGAATTCTGTCGCCCTGGCGGCCCAGCGGCTGGGTATGGAGACAAGGGCGCTTCTGGGTGAATCCATCCTTTTCGGCCACGGCACAACCGTAGCCACAAACACCCTCCTCACCCGGACGGGCAGCCGCATCGGTTGCCTAACGACCGCCGGCCATGAAGACGCCCTCATCATCGGGCGAACGATGCAAAAGGTGGCCGGGCTCTCGGAATCGGAGATGACCCAGGTCGCCCGCCTGAATAAACCCAACCCGCTGGTGCCTCGCTCACTCATCCATGGCGTCCATGAGCGGACCGATTGTCAGGGCGACGTTGTCGTCCCACTGAATCGGGAGAGAACCCGGGAAAGCGTGCACGAGTTGCTGAAAGCAGGTGTGGAAGGGATCGCTGTCTGCCTTCTTTGGTCATTCAAGAACCCGTCGAATGAGCGGGTGGTTCGGGAGATCCTCCGGCAGGAGGCCCCCGACATTTTCGTGACTCTCTCCAGCGACTTGGCCCCCGTAATGGGCGAGTATGAGAGGGGTGCGACGACGGTCATGAATGCTTACCTGGCCAAGAGGACCGGGGAGTACTTGGACCGGATGCGGAAGCGTCTGGCCGAAAGTGGGTTCTGCCGCACGGCCCTGGTCATGCAGTCCTCGGGGGGTGTATCCAGTATCGACGACGTGCGCAGCCGCGCGGTCGGGCTTTTGACCTCCGGGCCCGCGGGAGGAGTCATCGGAGCCAAGTTCCTGGGAGACCTCCTGGGCCACCAGAACATCATCTCCACCGACGTAGGAGGGACGAGCTTTGACGTTGGCTTGGTGATCAACGGTGAGCCCCAAATCGCCGAACGGCCTGTATTCTTCCAGTTTCAAATCTTGTTTCCCATTATTGACGTGGCGACCATTGGCGCGGGCGGGGGGAGCATCGCCCGTGTGGACCCAGCCTCGGGTATCCTTCAGGTCGGCCCGCAGAGCGCGGGGGCGGACCCGGGACCGGCCTGCTATGCGACGGGTGGGGAAGAGCCCACCGTCACCGACGCCAACCTCGTCCTGGGACGCCTGAATCCGGACTACTTCTTGGGCGGCGCGCGCCGTCTCGATCCGGACCGGGCGGTTCGGGCGGTGGAGCGGGTGGCCCGCCCGCTGGGCCTAAGCATCGAGGAGGCCGCGATGGGGATCATCGACATCGTGGACTCCCACATGGCGGACCTCATTCGCAAGGTCACCATCGAGCGGGGCAGCGACCCGCGCCAGTTTTTTCTTTATGCCTTCGGCGGGGCAGGGCCTGTCCATGTAGGTGGATTCGGCCGCGGGCTGGGAGTCCGCGAGGTGGTCATTCCCTCCTTCGCTTCGGAATTCTCTGCCCTTGGGATCGCCGGCTCGGACCTCATTTCAGTCCAAGAGCTGGCTGATCCCCTGACAATTCCCCTAGACCCTGTTCACGTCAGCGAAATCTACCGGGTGCTGGAGGGCCGGGCCCGCGAACAACTGGCGGACAACGGCGTCGAAGAGCAGGACATGCAGTTTCAGAGATACATGAAGCTTCGCTATCGGGGACAGGTGCATGAGGTCCGCACGCCGGTCCCCTTGAATGGGGATGGCGGCGCGATCCTGAGCGAGAGAGCGATGGAGGAGATTGTCTCACGGTTTGAGGTCCTCTACGAGGAGCGCTACGGCAAAGGAGCCGGCTACCGGAAAGCCGGGATTCAAGCCATCACATATCACGTGTACGGCTACGGCCGCATCCTTCGCCCCAAATTAGAGAAACTTCCGCTAG
>JBHIBA010000064.1:0-18501 GCA_046758845.1 Nitrospinota bacterium | reverse complement strand
GGCCTGATTGGCACGGTGATCGGGTTTATCATGGCCCTTTCCGGTGTTTCCGCCGAAGCCGCCGCCGACATTGGCAAGGTCGGCCCGATGGTCGGCACCCTGATCTCGGGGATGGGCGTGGCGCTCTACACGACCCTCGTGGGCGGGATTTTCAATCTGTGGCTCGGGGTCAACTTCCAGATTCTCAGGACTGGGACGGCCAATCTGGCAGCGGCCCTGCTCGATAAAGGTTGCGACGCCAGCGGCAACCTTCCCGGCAAGGCGTAAAGGTCATGTTTACCGATCCTTGGGAATCGGCGGACGAGAGCGGCACTGTATTTCGCGATGTGATCTTTCTGGCACTTACAGGGTTCATGTTTGTCACAATCTTGCTGTTGCCGCATATCCATTCGCCGGGCGAACGGGATAACGCCGACGTGACGCCGCCGGGCAACGTCATTATCGAGGCCAAGTGGGACGACGGACTGGACACGGATGTGGACCTTTGGGTTCAGGCGCCCGGTGATGTTCCGGTTGGTTACTCCAACAAGGCGGGGCGGTTTTTCAACCTGCTGCGCGACGACCTCGGCGCCACTGGCGATCCGACCGAGATCAACTTCGAGACCGCTTACACTCGCGGTATTGCCGCCGGGGAATACACGGTGAATCTTCACCTGTATCGCAATCCCTCTGGCGTTCTGCCCATGAAGGTTATCGTCGTGGCCCGCGTCAAGCCGACGCCCGACGCCTCATCGAAGGTACTGGTCTCGACCACTGTCACCCTGACCCGCGCAGGGCAGGAGATCACGGCCTTCCGGTTCCGTCTGACGGACACCGGCGGGCTTGTTGCCGGCAGCATCCATTCGCTGATGAAGCCGCTTCGCTCAGTTTCGAGAGGGTAACGACAATGGAAGCTCTCACACTTCTATTCGCGTTTACCGTACTCGTCACCCTTGCGCTGGTGCTGGTCGCGGTTCGGTGGGCGCGCAGCGGACGAGCGCGCATCCTGATCATTGGGTTATTCGCCGTCCTCCTACCGGCCGGATTTATCGGCCCTGCCAGCCTGTTGGGCAAGGCCAAGCCGGTTTCGTTGGAATGGTTCCAGACCGAAGTTGAGGAAGCCGAAGTTCTCAGTGCGCAGGTTGTTGAAGGCGACGGCATCTATCTGACGCTGGTATGGGACCGTATTCCCTATCTCTATAAACTGCCATGGAACCTCAAGGTGGCTCAGCAGCTTCAAGACGCCATGCGGCAAGGCGAGGACAACGGCACCAAGACCAGGATGCGGCGCCCGTTCGAGCCGAGTCTGGACGATCAACAACCGCTGTTCTATGCGCCGCCGCAGGAAGCACGGCCCGCCAAGCAGGCGCCGGGCCGCGGCACCCAGTTTCAGCGCCCGGGCGCGGAGAGCTAGGGCGCCGACAGCCGTGCGAACCCTTCGCTCCCTTGGGGAGGGGCCAGGACCATTCGGGTATGAAGACCCGGTGACCGAGAGGGAACCGGGCGGCGTCTTCACCGGGTTGGCGCGAAAATTGAATTGACACCGCTCAATCACATCAGCTAGAGTCTGGTGAAACAGCTCTCCGGCGCGAGGGAACGCGGTGGACCCGAACTTGCGGTGAATCCGCGGCTGCCCCGCAACTGTGAACGGGGACGAAACCCGCAGGGTCGCAAACCCACGGGCACAGGCCCAAAGCCACTGCCCCAACGGGCGGGAAGGCGCGGGGAGTAGGACGATCCGTGAGCCAGGAGAACTCCGCCGGCGATGCCCGCACAAATCCTTCCGAGGGGGAGGGGCCGGGTGAATCTCCATTTTGTAGCCATCCCGCTGGAAATCAGACGCACTCTCGGGCCTGGGATGAAATGCTCCGCGGGCCTATCTCTCGCGGAATTTTCCCAAGCCTGCGATGAGGCCCCCCGGACGGCAAGGATGAGGGTCCAAACGAAAGTCGAGAAGAACCCGGACGGCTATGAAGTCGAATACACCTACTTCGACCCCGACCCGGACCTGCTGGAGAAGCTCCTGCGGGACCTGTTCGAAAACCACTGGGACCAGTTTTCCTTCGGCCCCTGTATCCAGGGAGCCGTGTTCGAGATCAACGCGGCCCATCCCCCGCGTCGCATCGCCATGCTGGACGGATACCTGACCGTGGACCTCGGGCAGTGGCACTTTCACCTCTGCATCGGGCCGCACCGGGGAACCCCCAAGAACCCGACGCCCCCCGACTTCGCCCGATGAAGGCAGGTGGGCAAGGCCGCCTTCTTCCGTTACCTGAATCGGGAGGGGGCGTCCACCTCCTGGGGCATTCGGCTCTGGAACGGAAAAGGCGAACAAATGCTCACATTCTTCTTGCCCAATCCTTACTACGGAGAGGGCGGAAGGTTCGGAACCCCCGACTGGTCCAAGCTCGCCCTCTGGAACCAGCTCCGCGAGACCCACCTGGGCCTTCCGGCGGACGGGCCGGGACCGGTCGCAACGACCGACCCGCACGAATAGGGAGAGATCGAGAACCCATCGGATTTGGTAAATAGGAATTTCCGGGACCGGATAGGGGAACGCGGTGAATCGCTCCAGTGAATCCGCGGCTGCCCCGCAACTGTGAACGGGGACGAAACCCGCAGGGCCGCAGACCCACGGCCTTCGGCCTAAAGCCACTGCCCCAAAGGGCGGGAAGGCGCGGGAAGTAGGACGATCCGTAAGCCAGGAGACCCGCCGGTCCTGCCTGATGTTCCTTCCGAGGGGAAGGGAGCGGGTCATTGTCACTCAACGACAAAGCGATATTCTCGGCATTCAAATCGCAAACGTTTCCCGGAAGCGTCCGGCGAAACGCCCTCCTTCTCGCAGCCGCGCTCGCTCTCTCGATCATCGCATTCAACCTTCACCGTTCGATCCGTTCGCTCCCGCCCATCTGCCCGCCTTATGAGTCAAAACCCTCCCGGATCGTGAGTCTCAGCCTGGGGACCGACGAGCTTCTCGTGGACCTGGTCCGACCGGAGCGCATCGCCGCACTCACTTACCTTGCGGTGAACCCGGAGTTCTCCAACGTGGCCGATCGGGCGAGGCTCCTTCCCCGCCACACAGCGGGAAGCGTCGAGGAAGTGGCGCGCCTTCGGCCGGACCTCATCCTGGCCACCACGTTTAACAATCCCGAAAAGGTGGAATCCCTTCGGGCGCTGGGCTGCGAGGTGGTCACCGTCTCCGGGTTTGACTCCCTCGACGGAATTCGGAACACCGCCCTGAAAGTCGCCGCCGCCGTCGGCGAGAGCCGCCGAGGCTCTGAGCTGGTCGATCGCATGGACCGGACCCTTCGCGAAGCGGCCCGGTCCCGTGACGAGGGGAAGGACAGGCCGCGCGTCTTGTTCGCAGGGCCCGGAGGTTACTCCCAAGGAGGCGGCACAACCGTCAACGACCTGATTCACCGGGCCGGCGGCGTAAACGTCGCCGCCGAGATGCTCTCTGGCATCGGACGGCTCTCGGCGGAGGAATGGCTCTCCCTCAAGCCGGACGTTCTCTTAAGGATCTCTTTCACGCCCCTCGACCCTTTTCTTATCGAACTGTTCCAGGCTGTCGGAAGGAAATACGGCCCGAGGGAGGTGGTGATGCCCTCCCGGCTCCTCACTTCTATCTCTCCAAGCTCCGCCCGCGCCGTCCGCGTTCTTGCGGATAAGCTCAAGGGGGCCGCACGATGACGACAAGATCGTACGGCGCCTGGCTCTGCCTGGCCGCGCTGGCGGGGGTGATCGTCCTGGGCACCGCGACCGGCCCGGTGCCCATCGCATTCGGCAAGACAGCCAGAATCCTTCTCTGGGCGATCGGCCTTCCCGTGGACGCGGGGGCGAGCCCGGAGGAAGCGGTCATCGTCCTGAGGCTTCGGCTCCCCCGGGTGCTCAAGGCCGTCCTCGTGGGGGGCGGGCTGGCGGTGTGCGGAGTCTGGATGCAGGCCGTCTTCCGAAATCCGCTGGCCGACCCCGCCCTGCTGGGCGTTTCCGCCGGGGGAGGACTGCTGGCCGTTCTGGCCATCTTCCTGGGCCTCTCCTTCGCGGGACCGTGGACCACGCCCATCGTGGCCGCCCTCGGGGGCTGGGGGGCTTCCATCCTCGTCCTGGCCGTCGGTCACGTGAGGCGCGAAGAGCATCTGCTCGTCCTCCTCTTGGCGGGGCTCGCCGTCAATTCTCTGGCCGGCGCCCTCATCTCGCTGATCCTTCTGCACACAAGCCAGGTCGAGGGGCTCCGGGCGATCCTGTTTTGGCTGGCGGGCAACCTGGAGGTCAGGAGTTGGACCGAAATCTACATCCTGGCGGCCTTCGTGCTTGGGGGAACAGCGCCCACCCTCCTCGCCGGACGCGCCATGAATCTCTTGCTGCTCGGCGAGGACGAGGCCAGAAGCCTCGGCCTTCCGGTCCGCCGCTTCCGGGTGGCCCTGTTGGGGATGAACGGCCTGGTAACGGGCGCGGCCGTGGCCTTCAGCGGGATCATCGGATTTGTGGGCCTGATGGCCCCCCACATTGTGCGCAGGATCGTGGGGCCGGACCACCGGCGTCTGCTTCCCGCCAGCTTCCTCGTCGGGGCCATCCTCCTGGTGTTGGCCGACTGGATCTCGCGGACCGTTGTCCGGCCTTTTGACGTCCGTGTGGGCGTCATCATGGCGCTCTTGGGCGCGCCGGCGTTTCTGATCCTTCTCCTGAGGCACAAGGAGGTCCGCGGTTGAAGGGCTCCTCCGGCTTGAATCGGGACGTGGCTCCGGGTCTCGTGGTCCGTGGAATCTCCGCGAAATTGGGGGCGCGGACCGTTATCCAAGAGGTGAATCTCTCGGTTCCACCGGGCCGGCTGGTCGCGGCCATCGGCCCGAACGGGGCGGGAAAGACCAGCCTGCTGCGGTGCATCGCGGGCGTCCTTCGCCCCTCTTTCGGCTCGGTGCTCTTGGACGGCGGGGACCTCTTGTCCATGCCCGAGCGACAGCGCGCCCGACTCGTGGCGTACCTCCCCCAGGAAGCCCACGTCACTTTCCCCTTTACCGCCCTCGAGGTCGTCCTGATGGGCAGACATCCGCATCTGGGCTGGCTGGCCGGCGAGTCCCCCCTGGACCTGGAAATCGCGCGGGAAGCCCTCGATGAGGTTGACGCCTTGGAGCTGGCCGGCCGGCCCGTGACGCAACTCTCAGGCGGGGAGAGGCGGCGGGTGCTCTTCGCGCGGGCGCTGGCGCAAAAGCCGCGGCTCCTGCTCCTGGATGAACCCACGGCCGATCAGGACCTCCATCATGCCCTGCTCCTCATGGAACGCTGCCGCCGCGACGCCGAGACCTGCGTGCTGGCCGTCCTTCACGACCTGAACCTGGCGGGACGTTTCTCCGACCGCCTGCTCCTGCTCAACGAGGGAAGGGCCTTCGCGGAAGGCGAAAGTTCCGAGGTCCTCCATCCCGACGTTCTCAACCCGGTGTACAGGGTTGCCGTTACGGTCATCACCGACGGCAGACACCGGATGGTGGTTCCCGACCGGCTGCCGACATCGGGACGGGAAGGGTCATGAGATCCAAGAGAGCCAGGGCGCGATGGTAAAGCGATGAGAGAAAAGGAAAGGGTGGTCTTCTCGTGGAGCGGGGGCAAGGACAGCGCGATGGCCCTCTTTGAGCTCCGCAGGAGCGGCCGGTATGAGACCGTCTCTTTGCTGACAACGGTCGCTGAGGAGTATGAGCGCATCAGCCATCATGGCGTGCGCACCGAGCTATTGGAGCGGCAGGCAGCGGCTGTCGGCGTGCCGCTCCACAAGGTGTGCCTTCCCGCGGGCCGATGCACCAACGCGGAATACGAAGCCGTGATGGAAAAGGCCATGCTGGAATACAAGAACGCGGGCGTCTCGACCGTCGCGTTTGGGGATATCTTCCTCCAAGATCTGCGCGAATATCGCGAGCGCAATCTCGCAAAGGTCGGCATGAAGGCGATCTTCCCCATCTGGGGCCGCGACACGACCGAGATGGTTCACGCGTTCATTGACTCGGGCTTCAAGGCGTACCTGGCTTGCGTAGACAGCGCGAAGCTGAGCGGGGCGTTCGCCGGGCGCGCAATTGACGCCGATCTGATCCGCGACTTGCCCGA
The DNA here is from genome assembly GCA_046758845.1 of Nitrospinota bacterium. Taxonomy (GTDB): domain Bacteria; phylum UBA8248; class UBA8248; order JACPRG01; genus JBHIBA01. The sequence continues at coordinate 12,429 of JBHIBA010000064.1, read as the reverse complement.
CGGTGTGGACCCGTGCGGCGAGAACGGAGAGTTCCACTCATACGTCTACGACGGGCCGATCTTCCACCGGCCGGTCGGCGTCACGGTGGGCGAAGTCGTGTTGCGCGATACCCGCTACTTTGTCGACCTCCTACCCGCCGACAACTCGCCCAGAGAGTCCGCAGCGCATGCGAAAGAAACGTAGATCCACCAAGACGAAGGGAAAAGCGTCTTGTTGAACGCACGCTTTTTGCTCTCCAAGGCATCCCGCTTTTCGCTTCTGCGATGCGGAAGAAGATCGCCTGGGTTAAACGTGCGCGTTCTTTCCGGGGTCGGAACGAGGGAACGCGGTGAGCCGTTCAGGCGGCGAATCCGCGGCTGCCCCGCAACTGTGAACGGGGACGAAACCCGCAACTCGCCACTGCCCCAACGGGCGGGAAGGCGCGGGGAGTAGGACGATCCGTGAGCCAGGAGACCTCTCCGACCCTGCCTGGATTTCCTTCCGAGGGGAAAGGAAGAGGAACATGACAGACCTGAAAAAGATCCCGCAAAAAGCCCTTCACTCCTTGTCCAAGATTTTCAGGAAGCACGCGCTCCTTTGGATTGCCTTCCTCTTTTTGGCAAGCCTTTGGACCGACCCTTCCGCCGAGGCCCAGCAGGAGATTCAGTTGCCCGAGGTCGTGGTGACGACGACCCGTCTGGTCGACGTCCCGTTGGAGCTCAACCGGATTCCTCGCCAAGTCTACGTATTGAAAGACGACGAGATCGGAGCGGCAGAGGTAAATTCGGTTCCGGAAGTCATCCAGCACCTGCCCGGGATCACTCTCTATCAAAACGTCGGTAACGCCTATCAACCGTCCTTGGACTTGCGGGGTTTCAGCGCTGAGCCGGTCACGACCACCACAATCATACTCGATGGAGTCCGGATCAATAATCCCGACGCCAACGGAGTCGACTTTGAATTGGTCCCGGTGGAGGATCTGACGCGAATCGAGGTCAGCCCCGGAACGGCGTCCATCTTTGGAAAGAACGCCCTGGCCGGGGTGGTCAACCTGGGGACCAAGCGAGGAGGCAAAGAGCACGAGGCCCATACGAAGGCAAGTGGGGGAAGCTTCGGCCGTCAACGATATCGCGTCAGCGTTGGAGGTCCGTTCCGGGGCTTCGATTACTATCTCGGGTTTACACAGCAACTCGAGGATGGATTTCGGGACGATTCCAACGCGGATGTACGAAGGCTCTTCGCGAAACTGGGCCGTCGGTTCGGGCAGGACACTGACATCACCCTCTCTTACCTCTTTGCCGAAACCTTCACGAAGCAGGCCGGCTCTCTGCGGGAAGACTTGCTCCGCCAAGACCGCTCGCAGAACCAAACGCCCGGGGATTTCGCGGACCGGACGCTCCACGCGGCGACCGTCAACGTCCGGCAGCGACTGCCCGGCGGTTTTTCCGCCGCACTCAACGCATTCGTCCGAGACCTGAAGCGGGAGGTCTTCGTCGTCGGCCTGGCAAGCTTCGGCGATACAACGACCGACATCCTGGCGAGTGGAGTAACCGCCCAGGGGACACATGAGGCCAGCCCATTGGGCCGCCGGAGCGTCCTCGTGGGCGGCGTGGAATTCACTCACAGCGGGTTCGATAGCAAGGGGATGAGCGAGTTCACCGGGTTTGCACCCACCATTACAAATACAAAGACAGACGAACGGGTCATCGGCCTCTATGTCCAGGAAAGCCTCGACCTCCTTCCGGAAGTTTTCATCCTCACGCTCGGGGGCCGTCACGACAATGTCGAGATCGACTTCACCGACAGACAAACCCCGAGCCTGAGCCGCCCTCGGACCTTCAGCCGGTTCAATCCCCGGGCGGGATTGAACTGGAACCCCACGTCAGGACTGGGCCTTTACTTCAGCTATTCGGAGGGCTTCCGCACCCCAACCGTGAACGAGCTCTTCGCCTTCTTCCCCTTTTCCTCGAACCCGGACCTGGATGCGCCGAAATCCCGCACCTATGAATTGGGAGCGCGCCTGCGAATGGGAAGAACAGTTGAAGGAACCCTCGCCTTTTTCCGAACCGATGTGAGGGACGACATCCTTTTCGTGGTCACCGATCCCACGACGGGAGGCGGGCAGAATCAAAACGCTCCCGAGACCCGGCGCAGGGGGATCGAGATGACCCTCAAGGGACGATACGGGAAGCTGGTGGATGGGTTCGTCAATTACTCGTTCATCAAGGCGACCTTCGAAAGGGCTGTCCTTTTGTTTTCCGGTCCGGTCTCTCCCGGAAACGACCTTCCCCTCGTGCCCCGTCACCGGCTTGGCGCGGGGGTGAATGTTCATCCCCTCGAGGGCCTGACCTTTTCGCTCACGGGGCTCTATGTCGGCAATCAGCGTCTATCGGGGGACGAGCCGAACACCGCCAGGCTTCTCGATGCCTACTACTTCCTGAACGGAAGGGTGACTTACAAAAAAGGCCCCCTGACCGTGTTCATCGAAGGGAAAAATTTGCTGAATTCCGACTATGAGGTCTGGGGGATCCTGAGCGGCGGAAGCCGATTCCTGATGCCAGCCGAGCCCGCGAGCGTCTTGGCCGGCGTGAGCCTCGAGCTGTCAAGATTTTACAACCGTTGAGCGGTATGGGCTTATGATGACTCGGATGAATTTATTCCGATGAGACGTCTGCAAACCAGGATGATCCGATGGGTCGGGCTGGCTGCCCGGAGGTATCCGCGCTCCAGCCTGGGATGCGCAAAGGGGCAGCTCGGCCGCGATGAAAAGCGGACATGGGCTGTGAATCCATCCGGTTGAAATATGCAGAACCGAACCTTGTGGAAAATGCTGGGAATCTCCGCAGCCATCCACGCCTTGGCGATCCCTTGGGCCACCGGGCTTTTGGAGTTCGACGGGGCTCCGGCGCGCCGCGTCCGCGTCAGCATCCAGCCAAACGGAGATACCCGGACGGTCAAGGTTTCAACGCGCGGCGCCAGATCGCATGAAAGGCCGACGAGAGATCCCGAGGGAGCCCAAGCTCCCCGGGTCGTCCACGTAAACTCCTTCAAGTCTGCCCCGAAGTCCCAGGCCCAGGCGCCCTCCCCGCCCCCGGTGGCCCGCAGGGCGCCGCCCTCGGCCCGCCTGCCTAAGGCCGGACCGCAGACGCCGACGCTTCTTCGCACCTTGAGGGAGACGAATAAGGAGAACCCGTCCCTCACCACACACGTTGCGCGGTTGACCGACACGAAAAAACCGGTCTCTGCGTCTCACCGATCGGCAGCCAACTCGACCGTCGCGCCACGGCTTCTGCCGCATCTCTCCCCGGAGGAAAGAATCCGCGAGAGAGCCGGAGAACCCTCTCTGTCTCGCGTCTCGCGAAATCGACAATCCCCTAGCCCCGCCTCCACGACGGGAGCGAGCGATCCGCCGAAACTGCGTTCATCGAACGTTCGGAAATCCCCCGATGCGCGTGGACGCGTTGGGCTACCGCTACGCCTGCGGGTTTTGAACAGGACGCTCCCGCCTTATCCGCCCGAAGCCCGGAAGCACGGGCAGGAAGGGATCGTTTTGCTTCGGCTGGAGGTCCTTCCCGACGGCCGGGTCGGGAAGATACAGGTGGCCAAGTCCTCCGGGTTCGACCTATTGGATCGAGCCGCGGTTCGGTCCGCTTCCACCTGGAGATTCGCCTTCGATGGACAAAAATCAACCGAGGGCGCCTGGGCGCAGGTTCCTATCCGCTTCCAGATCGTCCAACCCTAAGCAGGCCGAGCTGGCCGCTCGGCTGTCAAGTGTAGATGGGGATGAAAGCCTGAATTCCCAGGGGGCCTTTTTGGGCACTTGCGTGCCGGCCGAACTGCGGTTGGAAGCGCGTACGCTTAAGCGGGGCATCTTAGGCGCACCCCTTCCGAAAGGCGATTCACCAGGCACGCCAGTGCAGAAACCTGACGCTGTGCGTCCCGCCCCCCTGGACCCCCCGGAAAACTTTTGACGTCCCGGCATTGCATGGCCGGGCCTGCTTGGGGTTGGGTGTGGGGTTGGCTGGGCCGGTGGTCAATAACCTTTCGGCGGCTTTCTTATTTGGCCGAATGCCCGCCGGTCGTAGGGGAGGGCCTTGCGCCCTCCCGTGGGGGCCCGCAAGGGCCCCCCCTACGGCATTCGGCCAATGAGCCAGGTTTTAGGCGAAAGAGGGCGGCCCTGCAGGGCCGCCCTCTTTCGCAAAATAAAAGTTTTCCGGGGACGTGGGGGCCGGCTTTCAAAAAGGCCCCCACAAAAAAAACGGCACGCCAGTGCCCAAAAAGCGCCCCCCGCAACAAAGAGCGTCCAGGCTTCTGCCTTAGCTCCCTAGACTCAGGGCGGTTTCTAAAGCCCCAACGTCCAGGTGCCTTTCAATGGCCTCGATGAGGTCGTCGCCGTGGCGGTCGGGATCAGGCGCGGTTCCGGCGAGGGCCGGCAGGTGCGGCAGGACGCCGAGGAATGGGACGGGCGTTAAAGATGACAGGACATCGGGGTTGGTTTCTTCCGCGATGGAGTCGGAAGGAGTCACGGCGTTCAGGACGAAACCCAGGACGCTGAGTCCCCGGCGGGCGGCCGCCTCCAGCGTGAGGAGGGTATGATTCAACGTCCCCAGTCCCAATCGCCCGACCACCAAGAGCGGCAGCCCCAGCCGGACCGCCAGGTCTGACACCCAGAAGTCCCGGGTGATGGGAACGAGAAATCCTCCGACTCCTTCCACAAGCGTCACGTCGTGCGCGGCGCGTATCCCCTCGAAGGCGGCAACGATGCGCCCGGGGTCGATCTCAACGCCTTCGCGCCCGGCGGCGACCGATGGGGCCAGCGGCGCGCGGAACCGGTAGGGGCAAACGGCCTCAAGCGGACTCTCACAGCCGGCCATCCTTTTGACGAAGAGGGCGTCTCGGGGAACGATCTCCCCGCCCGTCTCCGGGCACCCGCTCTCCGCCGGCTTCATGTTCCCCACCCGGTGGCCGCGGCGACGCAGCGCTCCAGCCAGCCCCCCGGCGAGGAGGGTCTTCCCGACGCCCGTGTCGGTTCCGGTGATCAACAGCGACCTGCCAAATGGCTTTCTCATCAGGAAATATCCTGGGGGCCTTTTTGGGCACTTGCGTGCCGGCCGAACTGCGGTTGGAGGTGCGTGCGCTTAAGCCGGCCGTCTTTGGCGCACACCTTCCGAGAGGTGATTCACCAGGCACGCCAGTGCGGAAACCTGACGCGGTGCGTCCGGCCCCCCAGACCCCCCGGAAAACTTTTGACGGCCCGGCATTGCATGGCCGGGCCTGCTTGGGTTGGGTGTGTGCTTAGCTGATCCGGCAGTCTGTGCCCCTCCGGTAGCTTTATTCCTTGTCCGAATGCGCGCCTTGCTGCGCAAGGCTCGCGCATCCGGCCAACGAGCCAGTTTGGCGCGAAACAGCGGACCCTTCAGCTCTTTTCCGGCAGGACAATGACCGAGTCGTCCCGGTTCCCCCACTCCCACCAGGACCCCAGGTAGTTCTTCACGTTCGAATAGCCCAGCATCTTGAGGGCCAGATACGTGTTGGCGGATCGGTAGCCTCCCTGGCAGTAGGGGATGACGGCTTTATCGGGCGTGATCCCCTTCGATTCGTAGAGCCTTCGGATCTCCTCGGCCGGCCGGAAAGCCCCTTTCTCATCCAGGTGTTCCCGCCAGAAGACGTGCACGGCTCCGGGGATAGTGCCGACCCGCCGGGCCCTCTTTTCTGTTCCCCGGTATTCGGTCTCCCTCCTTGTGTCCAGCAGGATGATTTCCGGGTCGTCGATGGCCGCGTGAACATCGAACCGGGTGGCCAGGCGGTCCGTTCTCCTGCCGCCCGAGTAGCCGACGCGCACGACCGGGGCGGTCTTCGTTGTGAGTTCAAAGCCCGCCTCCTGCCACGCCTGAAGGCCGCCGTCCAGGAGTTTGGCGTCTGGGTGGTCGAAAGCGTCAAGCAGCCATACGCCGCGCGCGGCCCGCTCCCCCGACTCGTGGTCGTAGAAGACGACGGTCCTCTCGTTGCTCACCCCGCGGAAGCCCAGGAGGTTTTCGATCATCCAGAGGAAGGCGTTGAGCGGAGCCTCAGAGGTGTCGTTGAGGCTCACGCCGTAGAGGTCAAAGGGAAGCGCGCCCTCGATGTGCCCGTTGGCGTAATCCTCCCCCGGCCGGACGTCGATGAGGGCGACCTCGCGCAACCGCTCCTTCAGCCCGGCCGGTGTGATGAGGTGCCTCGGCTCGGCAAATCCTTTGTAAGTCATGAAAACCTCCTTAAAAGGAGAAGTCCGGGGGGCTTATTTGAAAGCCGACTGGATCTCCAAGGGGGGCCTTTTTGAAAACCGGCCCCCCTGGACCCCCCGGAAAACTTCTGACGGCCCGGCATTGCATGGCCGGGCCTGCTTGGGGTGGCAGTGCGTTTGGCTGCGTCGGTTGTCTGCGACCTTTCGGTGGCGTACTTCTTTGGCCGAATGCGCGCCTTGCTGCGCAAGGCTCCCGCATTCGGCCAACGAGCCGGTTTAGGGCGATAGAGTGCGGCCCTGCAGGGCCGCACTCTATCGCGAAACAAAAGTTTTTCAGGGGGTTGTAGGGGGGCGGTTTTTCAAAAAAGCCCCCCTGCGATTTTCTCATGATCCCTCCCTCGCGGCTCGGATGCTCTCGTACGTGATGCGGGCCATCTCCCGCAAAAGGTCATCCGGCGTCGAGAGGGGCGGCATCAGGACCACGACGTTCCCCAGGGGGCGCGTGATGAGGCCGCGCCTTCGCGCCTCCAGCGTCACCCGGTGCCCGATTCGCCGTTCGAAGGGATAGGGCTCTTTCGTCTCTTCGTCGAGGACCAGCTCGATCCCGACCATCAGCCCGCGCTGGCGGACGTCTCCGACGTGAGGAAGGGCCTTGAATCTCTCCAGCTCCTCGGAAAGGAGGGCGATCTTCCCCGGCAGCCTCTCCAGCGTCCTCTCTTCTTCGAAAATTTCCAGGCTGGCCAAGGCAGCGGCGCAGGCGATGGGATTTCCGGTGTACGTATGCCCGTGGTAGAAGGTCCGCTTCGACCCGTAATCCCCCAGAAAGGCGTCATAGATTCTTTCTGTCGTCAGGGTGGCGGCGAGCGGAAGCGTCCCCCCGGTCAATCCCTTGGCGAGGGCCATCAGGTCCGGGGAGACCTCCTCGTGGTCGCAGGCCCACATCCTCCCCGTCCGACCGAAGCCCGTGGCCACCTCGTCCGCAATCAGGAGGACGTCGCACTCGTCGCAGACCTTGCGGATGCGGCGGAGGAAACCTTCCGGGGCGGCGATCATCCCGCCAGCGCCCTGCATCACGGGCTCAACGATGAAGGCGGCCAGCTCGGCGGCGTGCCTGCGGATCGCCCCTTCCATCTCGCCCGCGCAATAGACGCTGCATTCCGGATAGGTCTTACCGAACGGACACCGGTAGCAGTAAGGCGCTTCGGCGTAATGAGTCTCAAAGAGAAGAGGACGATAGGTTTCGTGGAACAGGTCGATCCCGCCCACGCTCATCGCCCCGAGGGTGTCTCCGTGATAAGCCTCCGTGAGGGCCATGAACTTCCGCTTCTCGGGGCGGGGCGGGGTGCGCTGAAGCTGATACTGGAAGGCGATCTTGAGGGCGATCTCGACGGCCGTGGCCCCGTTGTCGGAGTAAAAGACGCGGGTCAGTCCCCGGGGCGCGGCGGCGATCAGCCTCTCGGCCAGGCGGGCGGCGACCGGGTGGGCCAGGCCCAACAGGGTCGAGTGGTCTAGCTCGGCGGCCTGTTTGGAAATGGCCTCGACGATCCTCGCCTGCCCGTGGCCGTGGACGTTACACCACAGGGAGGAGACCCCGTCCAGGTAGCGCGTTCCCGCCTCGTCGATGAGATAGACCCCCTCGCCGCGGACGATGACGGGGAAGTCCTCCTTCTCCCATTCGAGCATCTGCGTGAAGGGATGCCACAGGTGGCGGCGGTCCAGGTCGGCGGCCTCGGATCGGACGGCCTGCCGAGAGTGGCCGGGGCGCGCCGCTCCTTGAGGGTTTCGGTTATCCATGGGGGGAGCCGGAAGTCGCGGGGGAAGGGACGATCCCGCCGAGGAGCCCGAGGGATCGCCCGGCGCTCTCGAAGGCTTCGAGGGCCCGCTCCAGGTGCGGGGTTTCGTGGGCGGCGGAGACGGCCACGCGGATGCGCGCGGTGCCCTCCGGGACGGTCGGCGGGCGGATGCCGCGCGCCAGAACCCCGCGCGCCAGCAGATCTTCGGCGAGCTTCATCGTGTTGCGGGCGTCTCCCACGATGACGGGAACGATAGGGGTGGGGTCCCGGCGGACGTTGAAGCCGAGCGCCCGGAGGTTTTCGCGCAGGAAGGAAACGTTGCGGTGCAGGCGCTCTCTCCTTTCGGGTTCAGTCTCCAAGAGCCTGAGCGCCTCCCGGGCGGCGGCGGCCACCGATGGGGGCAGTCCCGTCGTGTAGATGAACGACCGGCAAGTGTTGATGAGGTAATCGATGAGCGTTCTGGACCCGCACACGTAGGCCCCGAAGGCCCCGAGGGCCTTTCCCAGCGTGCCCATTTTGACGTCTATCAGGTGGTCCACGCCGAGATGTGCGGCGGTCCCCCTTCCGCCTTCCCCAAGGACGCCGGTCCCGTGGGCGTCGTCCACCATGAGGGACGCCCCCGAGCGCCGGGCCAGCGGGGCGATTCGGTCCAAGGGGGAAACGTCGCCGTCCATGCTGAAGACCCCTTCCGTGACGACCAGGCGCCGGACGGGCCTTGCGTCTTCGCCCTTCTGAGGACGGGAACCCTTCGTGTGTTCGGAAAGCAGCCCTTCCAGATGTTCCGGGTCGCTGTGGCGGAAGACCTGAATTTCGGCTTTGCTGAGTCGAGCCCCGTCAATGATGGAGGCGTGGTTGAGGGCATCGCTGAAGATGGCGCATCCGGGTCCGGCGAGGGCGGGCAGGACCCCGACGTTGGCCATGTAACCGGAGTTGAAGATCAGGCAGGCTTCGGTCCCCTTGAAGCGGGCGAGGGCGTCCTCCAGCTCGTGATGGGCCCGTTTCGACCCGCTGACGAGCCTCGCCGCACCGGCGCCGAATCCTTCCCGGTCGATGGCTTTTCTCGCCGCTTCGCCGAGCCGGGGGTCGGAGGCCAGGCCCAGATAGTCGTTGCTGCAAAGGACGATGCACTCCCGCCCCCGGATCCGGCAGACCGGGCCGGTGAGACCTTCGACGGGAAGGATGGAACGGTTGAGGGCCGCGTCCGTCAAGCGATTCAAGACTTTCTGAAGGGCTTCATCCATCGGCCGCTCAGCCTCCGGTTGCGTTTGCTGCCCCCGGGGGACCGCGGGGATCGCCCCGCCCCAAGGGTTTTGCCGCTTTTCCCAACCCCATTACGAATTATTGTCCATCATGATCGCGTTCATAGGAAGGGGAGGGTCGGGAATTAGATGGAAAAAAGGAGGAGCAGAATTTCTCCGGGCGGATTCGGCTGGGGTGGATTTCAGCGTTTCTCTGCGTTGCCGGGGCGTTGGCTGTTGAGAGGCTAACCGGGATTTCTCACCAACAGTGACTCGTTCCCGTTGATTTTGGCCGATCAGCGCACCGACACTTTTTTTCGGGCGGGTACAGAGACCCGCCCCTACGCGCGAGGAACGCTTTCAAATGTAGGGGCCGGTCCCCGTACCGGCCCGTTGCATATCCCACCCTGTTTTCAATTGGAGCTCTCGCGATGTAATTGCATCTTTTGGATTTTGAACTTCCCGGAAATACGAACTGTCTGGGCCAGGTGAAGTCCGTGCCATGGAACAATTTATTGAAAAACAACGAGTTCACCCGATCGACGGCGGCTCTCCCCATTCTCTTTGTAAGAAATGCGGGCTAAAGGGGGTTTGGTACGGGTTGATCGGCATAGATTACGCCTTAGTTTTGTACTTATTTCGTCTTTTATACGGCAATATCTCCTATCAGAATACTTGCTCATATAACTTGACTTTATAACGCTCAGGTTATATATTTGTTAACGCAACAGACAGATGGCTAGGAACCCGTGGAAACGGGGCTATTGAACGTTAAGGAGGAAGGAAAAATGGCTATCGTGAAATGGGACCCCTTCAGGGAACTGACCGACATTCACAGGACAATGGACCGCTTCTTCGGAGACCGCTACCTCAGGAGACCCGACGAGTGGCTTTACAACGGGTGGTCCCCATCGGTCGACGTCTACGAGACCGAGAAGGAGATCGTCGTAGAGGCCGAGATCCCCGGCGCGACCGAGAAGGACATCTCCGTCGAGGTCAAGGACAACCTCCTCACCCTCAGCGGCGAGCGCAAGAAGGAAACCGAGGTCAAGGAAGAGAACTTTCACCGCGTCGAGCGGTCCTTCGGCAAGTTCCAGCGGTCCTTCACCTTGCCCGACACCGTCGAGACCGAAAAGGTGAGCGCGAAGATGAAGAACGGCGTTCTCAAAGTTCGCCTGCCCAAGGCCCCCAAGGCCGTGGCCCAGAAGGTCGCCGTGAAGGCCGAATAACGGAGCTTCCGAAATACTGCGCCTGCTTCGGACCTGAGGCGGGCACAAACCCAAGAGGGAAGACAAATTGTCTTCCCTCTTTTTTTCTGTTCTCTTATCGCTTTTCGGGTCTTAGCAGTCGAAAGGAGGGCGGGGCCCCCATCATCGCCGGACCCCGAGCAGGACGTAATTGCTCGTATCGGGTCTCCACCCGCCCTCGCGCCGCAACCCAACCGAGCGGAACAGAGATTCCATCCTCGACCGGGCGATCCGGGCCTCGAGCGGCGGGCCAATCTCGGTTCTTCTCTTCGCCCACTCATAGACCGCCAGGAACGCCCCCGGCCGTAGCATTCTCACCCCTTCGGCCAGAAGGCGCGCGGGCTCGTCGACCTCGTGGAGGACGTAGTTCATCAGGCAAAAATCGGCGCACCCGGAGTCGAACGGCACCCCGTACGTCGTAGATTTTCGGAAAGTGATGTTGGAGACCCCATCGGTCGAGGCCCTGTACCTGGCCGCCGCCAGCATCTTCGGGGAGATGTCGCAGGCCAGGACGCGGGACTCCCGGCCGGCGATGCGCGCTGCCGGCAAGGTCCAGAACCCCGGCCCGCAGCCGATGTCCACCACCGCCATCCCCTTGCGCAGCCCCATCCGGCGCAGCGTCTTGAAGGGGGGGCAGTTCCGGTACCGCTGCGGCCGGATCAGGCGGTTCAGCTCTTCAGGGGGAAACGTCCAGGCCATTGTCTGTTTAACCCTGTCCCATTCTCCGGGCCAGTGCTTGGTTGCTTAAGTCCGGGCAACACTTTTCGGTTGTTTCCGAGAGGACGATTTCTCTCTACCCCCCGGCGTAGCCGCGATTTGAGCGCAGCGGAAATCGCGGCCTATGCGCCCGCCCCGATCTCCGCTACGGGCTGCGCCCGTGGGGTCTGCGACCCCTCGCTCAGATCGGGGCTACGACGTGACACGAATTTTCGCAACCAGGCACTAGGCGCTCACGTTTCGCGCAGCGTCGCCGGACCGTCCCGGCTTTTCCGCTTGGGACGTTCGAGAAGAAAGATAGACCACCGACGCCTATTCAGGAAAGGCCCCCAGATTTGCCCCTGATAAAGAGGTTGGCAATATCAGGGAAGCGAGTTGCCATTAGGACCCCTCCTGCTTGAAAAGCTGCCTAACGGTCAAGCTTAGCCGCGCTCTTACGCGTCGGCTGGACCGAATAGTTCGACCTTATTTGAGTAAGTTGTTCACCGAGATGGAGCTGCCACCTAGCTCTTGGAAGGCTTTAGCAAGAACATCTGCGAGCGCTCGAAGTCCCTTCGGTTGCACACCATCTGCCCAGAACTCGTTCTTATAAGTAAAGCCGCGTGAGGTCTCTTTCTCCACAACCTTAATCGCCCCAGGGACCTGTTCATATTGCCGGTGATATCCCCAATTAGGATCAGAGTCGGGACTAACCGCATCCGGCAAGTGCTTTAGAATAGTCTCAGAAAGTTCCGTCCGAAGGTGGGGGCAGAAACGATAGCGAAACAGATTCGTAGCGAGTTCATGACGGATTCTCTCCTTATCAAACCGCCACAGGGCCTTCCCACCAAAGATGCCAGCCTTTTCCCACTGACCGTAACAAAACCAGTCTGCCCATTCGGTCCAGTCCATACGAGCCTGTTTGCAACCCCACGGGTTTAGTCGATTTTCATCTTTGCCGAAGCAGTATTCCACTGGTCGATATGCTGTGGCACGCTGTGCAGCGCACCAAGCAAAGCCGAAAACCTCATCCCAGGGTTTCTCCTGTCCATCAATATATACGCGGCGATTGCGGATTCCGCTTAGTGACTCAACCAAAGGCATCGACTCTTTTAGGTCCCCAGATGGATAAGTGGCCAAATACCAAGTCTTCTTATTCTTCTGGCAGCTCTGAAATCCGTCCGTCGCCTTTGCTAGCTCCAATGCTTTCGGGAATGACGCCGCAGTCGATTCGGCAAACTCAGCAGCTAGT
>JBHIBA010000063.1:0-18641 GCA_046758845.1 Nitrospinota bacterium | reverse complement strand
GGTTTTGGGCCAGGGGCGGGCCGGCTGACGGGGGGGGGGGCGCTTTGTGAACGCCGCCCCCCCGCACCCCCCAGCAAAACTTTTGACGGCCCGGCATTACATGGCCGGGCCTGCTAGGGTTGGGTGTGGGGTTGGCTGGGCCTGTGGTCTGTCGCGAGCTGGTGGCTTGCTTACTTGGCCGAATGCGCGCCTTGCTACGCAAGGCTCCCGCATTCGGCCAATGAGCCAGGTTTGTGCGAAAGAGGGCGGCCCGCGAGGGCCGCCCTCTTTCGCGAAATAAAAGTTTTCCGGGGGGTTCCCAGGGGGGCGGGACGCGCGGCGTCGGCTTTCCGCACTGGCGTGCCTGGTGAATCACCTCTCGGAAGGTGTGCGCCAAAGACGCTCGGCCTGAGCAGATGTCGCTTCAACCGCAGTTCGGCCGGCACGCAAGTGCCCAAAAAGCGCCCCCCGCAACACATTTCCCTTAGCGCGATCACTCCCTCAAGATACGGTTCCAGCTTTTCACGCCCGGCTTCAAATCATCGGCCGTCAGGGACAAAGGCGTCCACAGGTCTTTCCCTTCCGCATCCATCAAGCGGATCTTGACGCGGGCCGGCTCGGCCTGGGTGTCGAACTCCAAAAAACCGAAGTTCAGCGTGTAGGCGTTCGGGGGACGAAGATGCCGGAAGTTTCCGTTCCCCAGAGGCTTCCGTTTAACCTTCTGGGCCAGGGGTGAGCTGATCACCTCATAGAGGTCGTAGCCCCCGTGTTCTGACCAGGGGATAACGTTCACCTGAGGCCGGTGGCTGTCTCCCGCCAGGAGGAATACCCCCGTCACCCCTTCCTTCTGGATGAAATCGAAGATCTCGTTTCGCTCGTCAAGGAAAGAGGCCCACGAATCCCCGCCGGGCCCTTTACTTTCCGTCCAGGCGCCGGGGGCGACCAGAACCTTGAAGACCGCCCGGCTCCTCTTCAAGCTGGCTTTCAGCCAATCCTTCTGCCGAATCCCCAGGTGAGTCTTTCGCGGCCCGTCGGGGAGGGAGTCCGGGTCTCGAAAGGTCCGGGCGTCCAGGAGGAACAAGTCCACGTTACCGATAGACCAGCGGAAGAAGACACCCGGCGTCTGCTGAACGCCGGGCCTGCCCGGGAGTCCGTATTGAGGGTTCGCCCAGTACTCGCGGAAGACCGCCAGCGACCTCTTCTTCGCCGGAAACGTCCGGTCTCCGTCGTTGAGGCCGTAGTCGTGGTCGTCCCAGACGGCAAGCTGAGGGACGGAAGCCTGAAACGGGAGGAGGTTCTTCACCATCCGCTGGCGGCGGTATTTTTTTCGGAAGACCTCCGAGTCCTGTGTATCGGCGTAGACGTTGTCCCCGATCCAGAGAAATGCCTGCGGCCGGGTCCGAGCGACCGCCTTCCAGATGGGCTGAACGGGGTCGAAGTCCACGGAAGCGCAGGAGCCGAAGGCCACGCGGAACTTTCCAGGCTGATTGGCAGGCGGCAGTGTCCGGAAGACCGGTCCATTTTCCTGTTTCGCCTCCCCCGGCGCTTTTTTACCATCGATGAGGACCGTGTAACGGTAGGCCGTATCGGGCTCCAGGCGCATCAGCGGGATGACCGCCGTATGATCGCGCCGCGCAAGCGCCCGGACCGGCCGCGAAATTCTCTCCCGTGAGGTTCTCCCGGCGGCTGCGGGTGCGTAACGCACCTGGACTTGGTGTGGGCCGCTCAGGCGAACCCAGATTCTCGCCTCCCGGTCCGAGACGAACCCGATCATCGGCCCCTGAAGAAGTCGGGGACCTTCTCGTTCAGAGGCCGGAGGTGGAGAAGAAGGTAGGAGCGCCTCGAGAGAGAAGTCCACACTCCCGCAGGAGACCGTGAGGGCGAGGGAGATAAAAAGGATAGAAGGGAGCCGAGAGTCTTTCTTCATGAAGTAGTCGCAGCCTGCCGCCCTTTCTTCCTCACACGGCACCAGCCGTCAAGAAAAGACTCCCGACCCCTTTTCCGCCCCCTAACGGGGCACGTCAGCCGCGCGCTGGAGCGCGGCGCTTTTTGCGGCGTGGGGCCGCTTGCCGTCGTGCTTTCGGCCGGGGCGCTGGGACTCCGTGAAGCATCCCCTCAATGCTAATGTCCTCATCGACCTCAGGCCAGTGCACTCCTTGGCCCGTGCCAATGAGACGGAAGTTTGCGCGCTGTGCAGGGGTCGCTTCCGACAGCCGCCATGACCAGGCAAGCGGCACACTGATCACTCGACCGTCCGCCAAATGGGCGATAATCTCGTCCTCGGTGACACGCACTTCTTGAACGCGGGGATCGCTGCTAGCCGCAGTGTTCATGCCATGCCTCCAGAATGGCCGTACGATGCCTTTGGATGATTCGCCGAATCACATTCAACTCTCGGGCAGTAAAGCCGTGATTACGAACAAGCCCAAGGGGCTCAAGCCAAAATTTGCAGGTTCTGTCCTCGCGTTCCACGTGAACGTGCGGTGGCTCATTGCAGTCAAAGCTCGTGAAAAAGAGCCGATACGGCCCGGGGATCCCCCTGATTCGCGGCATTTAGAGGTGTCGCCTCCTCGAACCACCCTGCAGATCATACTACACGGTGTCAAGAAAAAACTCCCGACCTCTTTTCTGCCCTGCTACCTGCAAGTGATCTCTACTCTGTAGCCGCCGATTGATGCCTCCGTCCCACCCCACGCGTTCGCTGTCAGTTCACCAGTGCATTTGAGAGATGTCCCCGCCTTGGCCTCCGGGAACAGCGAGGCAGCCCGGAGGGTCAGTACCGCAAGGCAGATAGCAATGAATGTCAGTAGTGCCCTCGTATAGACATCTGGTCTCATGGGAACCTCCTTGTGGACCGGTCCTGCTCATGTCCGTGAGCAAACGCCAAGTCGTACTTCTAATGGCTCAAGCATTAGCCGCGCGCGGCTTCTTGCGCGTCGGATCCAGCAGCAGGTTATGTTGTAGCACTTGTCGGGTCCGGGATTCCAATAACCGGTCCAGGTGTCTCCCAGTCGCATTGTTCCTTAAACGCGGTTTGAAACTTTGTACGTTCCTCAACATTTCTTGAATCCCGGAGAGAAGAAATGAGCCGGTCAAAATGCTCTTTTATCGCGGAGTAGAAGCGCCTCGGATCTATCAGTAGCGACTGAATCTGCCCGTCCTCGTCCACTTGTCCCTGCTTCTTGGGAAGGGTGACTAGCATTTCGCCTTGCGGCAAGCTAGTAAAGCAGATTCGTTCCCGGAACATACCGTCATGGAAGAAGCCACAGCGTGCGTCTGCGTATAGGATTCCCGCAACACGTCGGAGCAGCTTCTCTTTCAAATTAGTGGTCCGGAAAACATCGACAAAGCCCCGCTCGAAAAATTCCTTCGAGCAGCCCTTGCTTCCGCGCCCCTCGATGTAGCTCCAAATTCCCTCGAAATAGGTGAGGACCAGACAAAAGCCTGCGATTTGTCCGTGTTGAGTATCCATGAGGCTTTTAGCAGGGCGGAGCACCCAGAGGCGGACCCGATCTTCAAACACGTCAATGAGGTCGTCGATTGAAGGTTTGTCGAATTTCGTGTCTGGATAGCGCGGGCTGATCATCATGCTCATGTGGTTACTCCTACGACATAGCATTGTATATCGACATGCATGACCCCCCAAATGCTCCGTCGATTGCCGTATAAAAAACCGTGAAAAAAGCATCGCTTCCGGCATAACCGATGAGATTTCAGGCCGTTGCTTCAATGCGCCGTTTTTAGCCGGGTGTCTTATACGGATCGGCATGAACCCCCTTATGACTGCTCGCTCCTAAAGCCAGGAAAAGCAATGCGAAAGTCAAGCTGAAAATCTCATTTTTCTCTCGCCCCTTTTAGGCTCTATTCTTTCCAAATTCTCAGCCGCACACGGGGAAGTGGAAGGGGTAGCGGTGGAAGGATTTCCCGCCCTCGTCGGTTCACGCGACGGACCTGACTGCGATGAGGTCGCTGTCTTGAACGGGCCGCACGTCTTGGACCTTCAGCGCGACAAGCGCCTGAGTTTTGCCGGACGCAGTCACGAACTCGACTTCCAAGCCATCGGGCTCGTGTACCTGCACGATGGCCCCCAGGTCTCCCTTGCGAAGACCATGCCCCGGAAGGTCCCGGTCGAGCACCACGGTATCCAGAACCTTGTACATCATGTCATTTCCCCTGGGAACGCCGTCACGAATTGTGGCACGTCCCCACCAAAAGGAACGATCCAGACAGTCACCACTTCCGCCGACCTCCCTGAAGGACCCTTTAAGGTACCACGAATCTCGTACTTTCGGCCATACGGGCTCTCCTGCCCAGGTTCCGCGTCGCCCGACACCGCTAGGTCCCGGAGATCTTCACCGAGTCGCTGCCAGTTAGCGTTCGTGTAACCGAGGGTAGCAAAAAAGGCGGCCTTGAAGCGTCCGACCGGGTGCGAAGTGGAAAGAAGGTAATCCCGGATCTTGCCCGGCTCTATGACCGTACGTTCTCCTGCGGGCAGCTTCATCCCCTCAGCCGCACACGGGAAAATGGAAGGGATACCGATGCAGGCACTCGCCGCCCCCGGGCTTGACGACGACGGCGGCGCCCAGCTGCAGGCCCGCCTTCCCGTCGGGCGTCATGGGGTTGGGCTGGATGACGACGACCATGTTCTCCTCCAGTGTATAAGGCTCGAAAGCGTGGTTGGATTTCCGCGTCCCGAGTTCCGGGTTGCGGCCGCCTTCGCCGTGAAACAGGCTGTCGAGGATGAGATACCCCCGGTCCTCGACGAGGGAAGCGGTTTCGACGATTTCCTCGCTGGTCGTCCCGGGTCGCGTGATGGCGCGGACTTTTTCGTAGCACTCATAGGCCAGGTCGAACAATTTCCGGTAAACGGGCGCCGGCTCGGCCGCTACCGCAAAGGGCCGATGGATCTGCGTTGCGTATCCCCAATACGTGATCGTGATCTCGGTGATCACAACGTCGCCCCTCTGAAGTTTGCGGGGCGTCAGGTACTGCCAGGGCACGGGCCTTTCGGGATTCTCCATGGGCGTGGACGAAATGAAGTGGATCCCCATGTGACCGGATTCGGGCAGGAAGGCGTCGTGGATTAGGGCGCTCAGGTCGTACTCCGATGAGCCGGTACGGATCTCGCGCTCCAGGGACTCGCAGGTGAGGTCGGTCAGCCGGGCGCTTTCCCGGAACCACGAAATTTCCTCCTCGCTCCGGAAGACCCGGATGGCGTTGAGCGACTTGGCAAGGTCGAGGAAAACGGCGTCCGGCGCCTCGCCTTTCAGTGTCTGGAACTGGCCGTAAGGGATGGATGTGCCGAGTCCGACGATTCCTATCGACGCCGAGCCCATGCCCCGCTCCTTCAGGTTCTCGGCGACCGCTTTTCCGGGGCTCGGGTGGTAGCACCGGACGTCCTCGACGATGGAAAGATGCTGGGTGCAGGGGATGTGGTTGTAGAAGTGCAAAAACAATGTAGAGGGTCCCTCCAGGGGGAAGACCAGCCAGGCTGGCCGGGAGGGAATGTAGTGGCTGAGATAGTGGATTGCCCCTCCGACTCCAGGCGCGCCGTGGACGATGAGGGCCTCGACCCCTTCTCGACGCATCATGTCCCGGACCCGGTGGAAGCGGCGCCGGACCTCCGCTTGCGAGAACTTGGGGTATGGGCCGTCCCCCCATCCGGGTGCATTCATATTCGCCCTCACGTTGTGAGTCCTTCTATCCCTGCGGGGGCCAATACCCCCGGTAAGAGGTGTCGGTGCCATTGAGCCACGCCCGAACCCCCACGCCCAGGATCGAGCTTTCGTGGAAGTTCCACAGCCTCAGGTCGTATTTCCGGATGCCGCGGACGTGAAAGGGATCCTTCTCGGCGATCTCCCGGGCCTCTTCTTCGGTCTTCGTGATCAGGATGTACATCCCCAGGTTGCTCTTCTCGATCTCTCCGAGGGGACCCGCGGCGAAGAGCCTTCCCGCCCGCTCGGATTCGAACTGGAACTTCAAGTGGTCCGGCAGGTGTCTGCGCACCTCTTCCCGGCTCACGCCCGGGGCCGTCTCGGACAGTATGCAGTACAGGGGCATTCCACCTCCCTCCTCTGATCCAAGAACGAATTGTCGATCGCAGGCTTTGGGCCTACGAGGCAATATCTCGATGGAGTCCCGCCGGTCTCGGGGCGCCAAGCCGGGCTCCTGCCAGAGGTAATTTTCTCGCGAATCGGGTGAACCCGTAAAGCGACGCCGGTTTGATGATCCACTTTTTTCTCTGGAGCTGGCCGGAACCGCCCGCCGCCTGAGGGAAGTCACCGTGGGCAGCAGCGCTCAATCAGCGGGGTTGGAACAGGAAAGAGGTTCAAGAATTGCTTGTCAATTGACTCTAATTGGGGTTATAATTAGTTTTAAAGCAAACTGGATATTGAGCGACGAAGGTACACGCCGTACGGCAAATTGCCTGCCTTCTCAAAAAGGGGCGAGGGCGATGAAGAGGCTCTGGCTGTTACCCATGGGTGTGGTGCTCTTTGCCGTTGTCTTACTTTTCCCCCCACTCGCCCCGGCGCAGGTCCGCGTGCCCTTCAAGCCGAAACTCCCGAAGGTCTTATCGCCCCTGACCCAGAAGGCCCAGGTCGGAGACGGAGCAGTCGGCCGTCAGGGCCGGAGGGGACTGGCGGACTCCAGCGTCGCCGAATGGGACTTCTTCATGGCCGTCTTCGTCGGGGCGGCGATTCCCTTGGATACGGATCTCAAGGTGACCGACCCACCCACCTCGACGAACTTCACGGCGACGGACGTGGAGCTGGACACTTCGGCTTCGATCGGGGGAAAGATTGGGGCTTGGTGGACAGGTCTGCGCCCGAGCACCGGCCTCGATTTCGGCGCCGAGTTGGACATCACGCATTTCGGCCCGGATATCAACTCACAGGGGACGAGCGCGAGCGGCACATTTCTCGGTATCCCTATCATCGGTGTAGTGACGAATAGAATCGACCTGAGCGCAACAATTATCGCCGTCAACCTGTTGGCCCGCTGGCCCCTTGGCGTGAGCCCTGGGCTACCCCATGGAAGGTGGCACCCCTATGTAGGGATAGGGGGCGGGTTCGAAATCTTGGACGCAGACCCTGCGGGGCCAGGAGACGATAGTGACACGACCGAGGTGCTGCAAGTGCTCGCAGGCCTGAAGTTCTTCCTCACCCGGTACCTCGCCCTGTTCGGCGAGTACAAGTATACGCATGGGGGACACACCTTCCAGGGCGTCACAGGCAAGGTCGAGGCCGACGTCAGCGCCACTCACATTGTGGGCGGCGTGGCCGTCCACTTCCCCTACGGGCAGACGTCACGGTAAGCGGCTACGAGGGACAGCTCAAGCGTTGAGGCAGATGTTTGTGAGACGGTTTGGCCTCTCTCCTGCCCTGGACTCGGCTGGCGCTCGGCTGCTTACGTCCGGGTAACACTTTTCGGTTGTTTCCGGGCGGACGATTTCTCTCTACCGCCCGGCGTATGCACCCACCCCGATCTCCGCTACGGGCTGCGCCCGCGGGGTCTGCGACCCCTCGCTCAGATCGGGGCTGCGACGTGACGCGAATTATCGCGACCAAGCGCTAGCCTCCTTCTGTTGTCTCCGTTGATCCCATTCCTGCGCTACCTCTTCAGGCGTGTCCACAAAAGGCTTCGCACTGAAATAGTGCCGGCGCCTCTTCCCCAAAGAGATGAGATGCGGCAAGGGGTGAAGGTCTATCCGAACCTCGGTCTTCCGGCCGCGTAGCCGTTCTCCTGGAACCACCGGATGGCGTCGCGAAGCGCGATCTCAATGGGGGTCGGCATGTATCCGAGTTCCCGGACAGCCTTGTCCGATTTGTAAAACATGTAATGCGCTGCGTGGCGGACGGCCGAAAGAGGAATGAGGGGCTGGCGGCGGGTCACGCGGGAGATGGCTTCGTTCACATGGGCCATGACGAGCGCCAGGCCGTGCGGGAGGCGGATCTTCGGCGCGGGCCGCCCGGTGATCCCGGCCAGGATTTCTAAGATCTCTCTCAGCGTCAGGTTCACGTTGCCCAGAAGATAGCGCTCGCCGGGTTTTCCCCTCTCCATCGCCAGCAGGTGCCCGCGGGCAACGTCGCGGACGTCCACCAGGTTGAGGCCCGTGTCCAGGTACGCTGGCATCCTTCCCCGCTGAAAGTCCAGGACGACCCGGCCGGTCGGCGTCGGCTTCACGTCCCAGGGGCCCACGGGGGCGCTGGGGTTCACGACGACGACCGGAAATCCCTCGGAATGGACCGCCAGGGCCTCCTTTTCCCCCAGGTATTTCGACTTCCGGTAGTGTCCCTCTAGGGCGTGGACGCCGGGGTCCGAGGTCTCATCCAGGGGCGTTCCATCAGCCGAGGTCCCGAGCACCGCGACTGAGCTGCAATGAACGGCCTTTTCCACCCCCAGTTCTTTCGCCGCTTCTAAAACGGCCCGCGCGCCCCGCACGTTGACGGCGTACATCCGCTCCGGGTCGGGCACCCAGAGCCGGTAATCGGCGGCCAGGTGGTAAAGCCGGCGACAGCCCCCAATGGCCCGGCGAAGCGAATCGGTGGAGGTCAGGTCTCCCTCCACCCACTCCAGACGGTCCTGTGGCAGATCGGCCAGGTGCGCGCGGAGGCTTCCCGGACGGACAAGCGCGCGGACGCTCTGGCCTTGCGACACCAAAAGGCGGATCAGGTTGGCCCCGACGAAACCGGAACCCCCCGTGACGAAGACCTTCAATTTGGAATGACCGGCGTTGGGGCGGCTGGGAGAACGTTGAGGGTAGAGACCTTCAAGCTACGCTGGCGGGTTCCCGCTGGCTCACCTCTTTGCGTTTCAGCTCGATGCTGAGCAGCTTGACCTGTTCTTCATAGAGGTACTCGGCGAGCCGCGCCTGATCCAGCGGGATTTCCGGGGCCATGGGACCCTCAGTCCGCATTCCCCGGACGGACACCTTCAGGGCCTTCCACGGACGTGACAGCGTATCAGCGACGGCGGTGGCCTCGTAGCCGCAGTGGGCCATGCAGTTGGCGCATTTCTCGTAGTTTCCGGTGCCGTACTCCTCCCACGGGGTTTCCTCCATGAGTTCCCTGAAGGAGGAGGCGAAACCCTCACCGAGGAGGTAGCAAGGCCGCTGCCAGCCGAAGATGTTGTACGTCGGGTTGCCCCAGGGGGTGCAGCGGTATTGCTGGTTTCCCGCCAGGAAGTCAAGGTACAAGGACGAATGGCTGAACCGCCATTTCCGGCCCTTTCCGTAGCGGAAGATGTCCCGGAACAACTCCTTGGTCTTCCTCCGGCTGAGGAAGTGCTCCTGGTCGGGGGCCCGCTCGTAGGCGAAACCCGGTGAGACGGTGACCCCCTCGATGCCCATGTCCATCGCCGAGTCGAAAAACTCGGCCACGTCCTTCGCGTCGGTCCCATCGAACAGGGTGCAGTTGATGTTGGCGCGGAAGCCCTTCTTGCGGACCGTCTCGATGACCTTCACCACCTTGTCGAATACGCCTTCCTGGCAGACGGAAGCGTCGTGGTGCTCCCGGTCGCCGTCCAGGTGGATGGAGAAGGTGAGGTAGGGGCTCGGCTTGAACAGGTGGAGCTTCTTTTCGAGCAACAGGGCGTTTGTGCACAGGTAGACGAACTTCTTTCGCGCCACGATGCCGGCGACGATTTCGCCGATCTCCTTGTGAATGAGCGGCTCGCCGCCGGGGATCGAGACGATGGGCGCCCCGCATTCGTCGACGGCCTTGAAACACTCCTCGACGCTTAATCGCAAATTGAGGATGTCATCCGGGTAGTCGATCTTGCCGCAGCCGGCGCACGCCAGGTTGCAGCGGAACAGGGGCTCGAGCATCAGGACCAGGGGGTATCGCCTGTTCCCACGGATGCGATGTTTCAGGACGTAGGCGCCGACGCGAAGCTGCTGGATGAGAGGAACGGCCACGCTCGATTCCCTCTCCCTGCTTGATTCATTCCACCGGGCTGAGGACCGCGACGGCCTGCGAGCCCAGCGCCCGCTCTTCCGTCGAGGTCCCTCTGGGAACAATCCATCCCGGTTGGCAAAGCCGGGAAAAACCTACATACAAAGTTTACACAGTTTCCATGCTAGAGACGCTCTGGCGCATTGTCAATCGAAATGCCGAAAGGAGGCGGAAAAACGCTTATTTTACGGCGAATCTGGCGCCCAGGGAGACGAGAAAGCTGAAGTCCGCACCCACCGCCGCGGAGTCGGCGATGTCCTCGACAACGGCGAATTGCGCCAGCCAGTTTCTGGCGAACGCCCACTTGGCGCCCAAGTGGACCTCGACGATCCGGTCCGTCAGCGGCCGGACGTCCTCCGGGTCGGGCACGATCACAGCCGGACTGACTTCTATGTCCATCAGTCCTCCCACCCATTTGATTTGTGCGACCGCCGACCAGTGGGCTGTGATCAGCCGCTCCAGGGAGAGGTGCGCGTACAAGAAAGGGTCCGGGTCCAGGTCAGAGCTCGTGAAGGGGTTTCCGGGGATCGTCACTCCCCCGCCGAGGGATGCGCTCCAAAGGCCCCAGATCTTCTGGATAGCGAGGCCGAAGGCGCCGTCAAATTTCCCGCTCCCGTGGAGCTTGTCAAAGTCGCCGGTGGGAAACTTCACGGCCACTCGAAGCGAGGCGGCGGGGACCCAGAAGGTTTCACGGAGGAACTGGTATTTCCCCTCCAGGGAAACGTCCCCGATGCCGAAACTTCCCTCGGAGATGCCGATTTCCGTGATTCCTGCGCTGACCAGCGTAACGCTGACCTGGTCCGAAATCTCTGCCCCCCGGTCGCCCCGCAGTTTGCCGAAGCCGCGCTCAGTGGCTTCGATGGTCTGATCGAGAAACGGGCCATGTGTAAAGACAAGAGGCAGGTTCAGGCCCAGGGTCAGCCGTTCGGTCACGCCGTATAGGAACCGCCAGGCGAACCGGCTCATCTCCATGTCGGCTTTGAAGGAGGGCTCTTTGCCCAGGTCGACCAGGAGAGTGTTCGTTTCGGTGATGTCCAGGCGGACCAGGAGGTTTCCTTTCCGGAGGGCGTAGGCCCTTTCGGGGGTGAACTCGAAAAAGAGGAGGTGGATGGGCTGAAGGTTGCGAAGGGGCAACGGCCCCAGGATTTCCCGGGGGTCCATGACCCCGGCGCCGGCGGAGGCGCCGGAGGGCGCGGCCGCGAGTAACACACCGGCCAATACGACCGCCCAAACCCTCAATCGCCCGGCAGCCTTCCTCTGGCGAACCATCCCTTCCAATTTCTTCCCCCCTGGGGAGGGCTCGGAATCCAAACTCGGTCAAAAATCGGTTGAGTTTAGTGGCCCCTGAAACTGTTTGTCAACGCGGGTGTCAGGAGATCAGCCGCCGCTTCCGGTTGCATGCCTGACGGGGGGTCCCTCACAAGAGCCTTGCAGGGCTTTTCGCCTCCGAGTATACTCTGCGGTTCAGCAGGCTTTCCCCGCCCGGAGACGACCGGAACGTGATAGACAAGCTGGCCCCCGCCCCGGGCTGACGGGCATGGGCGGCAGATACGTCGCTGAACCAGCAGGGGGAACGAGTGACGTTCAAGGCACGGCCAACCATGTGGCGCTTGTTCGCTTGGGGATTGGTCTTCTGGTTGGGGTTCGGCTGGTTGGGTCCGGCTCCTGGGGCGGAGACCTTCGAGGCGGGAAAGCTGCTGGCCCTGCGTCCGCAGGGCCTTCAGAAAGGGTCAATGGCTCAGCAGAGGCCACTGCCGTTTCTCGCTCAGTTCCGGCCGCCGGAGCTGCGCAGACGTCCGGAGCTGGCGGATGCGGTTCGGACCAAGCCTATGTTGCTGCCGCTTCCGGCCTTCGGCTCTTCGCCGAGGAAGGGAGACGATTTCGGCCTCCTTCCCGTCGTTTTGTTCTTCGACAAAAAGGGCGAGATTCGAAACATCCTCGCCCCCTCAGCGATCTACAACACCGAAACCGGGCTGAAGGGGGCGTTCCGCTGGCTGGGGTTTCTCCCCAACGGCGCAAAATACACCCTCATCGCCATTCAAGCCCTGGATGTGGATTCAGATTATATTGCAGAGTTTGAGATCCCCCGATTGGGCGAAACCGGACGCTGGGCGGCCTCAGCAAGCTTCCGCTTTGAACGAGACCCGACGAAAACCTTCTTCGGTTTGGGGCCGGACAGTGGGACCGAAGGCGAGGCGGGCTTCACCCAGCGGCAAGTGGTGACCTTCCTGAGCCTGGGGATTAATTTTCTGGGCCACTTTCGATTCAGCTACAACGAGAGGTTTCGCTACGTGCTGATCGAAGGGGGAGGACGGGTTCTCGATACCTTCATCGGCGACGCCTTTCCCGGCGCGGCGGGGGTCGGGACCTGGACGACCATCTCCGCGAGAGGGCTCAGTCTCCAGTACGACGACCGCGACTCCGGGGTTACTCCCACGCGGGGATATTTCGGACTGTTCGGCGTCGAGTTTTCCCAGACGGCCCTGGGCAGCGAGACCTCTTTCACCCGAGTGTTCGGGGAGGTGAAGGCGTATGTCCCTTGGCCGAGCACGCAGTGGATCAGCGTGGCGCGGATCACCAGCAGCTTTGTGGACAACCGCAATCTCGTCCACTTCGAACAGAGCCTCCTGGGGGGCAAGGACTTCCGCGGCTTTCCCAGCAGGCGGTTTGTGGACCGGGGAATTTTCATCGTCAACCTGGAGGAGCGGATCCGGGTGGGTCGGCTGGAACTCCTCCGGTTTCCATTCGATCTGGAGACGGCTCCCTTCGTGGAATTCGGCCAGGTCTTCAACACGGTGGGGGACATCGAGCTCCGGCGGATTCAGGTGTCTGTCGGCTTGGGCTTCCGCGCCGTGGTTCGGCCCAACGTGGTGGGGAAGATAGACGTCGGGGCGGCCGACGAAGGAATCAACATCCGCGTGGGCGTGGATTACCCCTTTTAGACCCCCGGTGGGAGGTCCCCCGAGCTCCGAATATGGCTTCGGGCTGCCGCGCAGACACATGGAAAGTGGTCCCCCGCGGGAAGGTTCGATTTCCCGCTCGTTGAAATCCCCCTGTGCGGGTCGGCCTCCGAGAAAGGTTCGGGCTGCACGGGGCGAGGCGCCCACCAGGAAGCCCATCGACCTCGAGTGAGTTAGAGCCGCATGACCCCTCTTCAACGCAGCACTGCCATCATTCTTGCGCTCCTGCTGGCTTTCATTTACCTGACAAGACTCGGCCAGCCGGGATTTCTGGCCCCCGGCGAGGGCCGCTACGCCGAAGGCGCGCAGGCCATGCTCTTGACGGGAGACTGGGTCGTGCCTCGCGTCAACGGCCAGGTTCATCTGGAAAAACCCCCCCTCTTGTATTGGCTGGCGGCCGCGTCCTTCTCCGTTTTCGGGGTTAGCGAGGCCAGCGCCCGGCTCGTCCCTGCGTTGTGTAGCCTGCTGGCCGCCTTCATCTTGTTCCTCCTGGGCGGACGGCTCTACGGGGAGAAAGCCGGCTGGCTGGCGTTCTTCATCCTGCTGACGGGCCTGACCTGGTCTGTCTACGGACGGTTCCTCACCACGGACATCCCGGCCATCGCATTCCTGACCACCGCCCTGTGGGCGTACTGGAGGGCGAGGGAAACCGGCGCCCGCAGATACCTCCTCGCTTTTTCGGGTGCGTTGGCGGCTGGCGTTCTGACGCGAGGGCTTTTGGCCTTGGTCTTCCCCGTTATCCTCATCGTCGCTTTCTCGTTGATCCGCCGTCAGTGGAAGCCCCGCGACCCGGCGGGCTGGCTCTGGGCGGCCCTTCTGTTCGCTGCGCTGACGGTTCCGTGGCACGCGGCGGTGGAGATGAGAATTCCCGGGTTTCTGCACCACTACTTTATCGAGAATCACTTGGCCCGTTTCCTGGGCAAGTACCCACCCCCGGGGACGATCTCCCTCTCGCTCTGGAAGTTCTGGCTGGCCTCCCTGGCTGGGCTCCTTCCGTGGACCTTCTTTTTGCCGGCGGTGATCGCCGAAACGTGGAGGTCCGTGCGGCGGGAGAAGGCCCTCTCTGACGCAGACTTGTTCTCTTTGCTCTGGATCGGCTCGGTCTTGATTTTCGTCTCGGTTTCGGAGGCCCGGCTGGAGAGATATTTCCTGCCGGCCTTCCCGGGCTTTGCTCTGTGGGTGGGCGGACGCCTTTCCCAGTTTGCCGGAGAAGATGCATCCTCTGGCGCCTCCAGGGCCCGGATCGCCGCCGCCGCGGCAATTGTCGTGACGGGGCTGGGCCTGGCGTGGGTCCCTCTTTGGCCGCGGGCCCCGGAGTTCATTCCCCAGGGAAAGGGCGTCCTCTCCCTGCTCCCCTGGATCGGCTCCGTCTTGACCCTCGGAGGGGTGTTCGCTATGAGGGCGCTGATGCGGGGGCGGCCCCTGGCGGCCGCCTTCGGCGTGGTCTGGGGTACGATGTTCGCCGTCCTCGGCGCACAGCAGGCGGTGGCCCGTCTAGACCCATTCCTCTCCATGCGCCAGGTTTCCGGGGTTTTGCTGGCCCGTGACGGAATCCAGGAAAGGGTGATCGTGGACGGATATTACGAAATTCACGAGGGGATGGATGCCTACTCGGGGCGGAGCCTGTATGAGGGTCTTGAATTCTATTCAGGCCGGAAAGCCACCGTGATGCGGACGGGATTGGGGAAGAACGAATGGAGAATTCGCTGGGATGCCGCCTACCACCCTCACATCGAGCCTTATGAATTCGAGAAGCTGTGGGCCAGGGGAGGACCCGCCGTCTTCATTACCCGGTGGGGGGCGACCGCCCGTCAGCTCATCTTCCACTATCCGGAGCGGACCCGGGTCATAGCCATCTACGACAGCGCCTGGGTCCTGGCCAACCACAACGGGGAGAACTGACTCGGGAAGTATCGCGAATGCGCCGTTTTCAGGCAAGAGCAAACGGCGCCCGGTGGCAGAGACACCCTCCTGAGCCTTCTTCCATGGAAGCCCGTTACATGTCCCCGTCACCGTGCCGGTTTTGGCCGCCCCGGCGATATGAGTTATGATCTTTGCCTTCCTGGGTCTCCCCTGAGGGGTCCGGTATTCTCGCCGGAGGACAGCTGTGGAGGAACTCCTTCGCCTACTCGAGAGGTTTCCCAATAGCCGCGTCCTGGTCGTCGGAGACCTCATGGCCGACAAGTACATCTGGACGGAGCCACTCCCGACGACGGCGTCGAGCCCCCCCATTTTGAAATCCACCCGGGAGGATTACGCCCTGGGCGGCGCCGCGAACGTGGCGCATAACCTGAACGACTTCGGTGCCGCAGTCTATCTTTGCGGTCTGGTCGGTTACGACGACGCCGCCCACTGGTTCCGCCGCGGGTGCAACGAGGCGGGGATCGAGACCAGCGGGATCTTCCCCGTCAACGACCGGCCGACCACATTGAAAGCCCGCGTGATGTCCGGGGACGACTCCGCGCCCCTGTTCCGGATTGACTACGAGGTGACGGGCCCGCCCACCGAGGCGGAGATGGCCTCCATGCAGACCTACATTGAGCACTGCCTCCCCATGGTAGATGCCATCGTTCTGTCGGACTACGATAAGGGAGTCTTCGGGCACGCAGAGTTTGCCCGACAGATTCTCGACAAGGCTCGCGAATTGGAGAAATTCACGGTCGTGGAGTCCAAGGCGCACCTCTACGAGGCGTGCCAGGGCGCCCGGCTTGTGATCCTCAGCGACGGCCAGGCGGAAACTTACTTCATGCAGGAGATGGGCTCGGTCCCGATGGAACCCGAGCTCATGGGGAAGCGGGTCCGGGAGATGCTCGGGTGCGGTGTTCTCGCCATCCTGTGTGAGGACCGGGAACTTTGGATACACGAGCGCGAAAACGACGTTGAGCGTTACACGGTCTGTTCCGTGGACCAGAGAAAGATGCTGGACCCTACAGGGGTTAAGGACACGATCACCGGCGCCCTGGCGCTGGGCTTCGTCGCGGGCGCGGACATGGACCAGGCGGCTCACCTAGCCATTCGCGCGGCGGAAGCGGTCATTCAAAGGATGGGAACCGCGACCGTCAAGCTGGAAGAGCTGCAACGCATTTTGTAAGGGAAACTTCCCCTCTGCGATCTTCGTCGTAGCCGGCTGGGGCGCGCCGGAGGGCGATCTTGCGGCTGCCCGATGGAAGACCGAAGGGCCGGGCGGTTCTGAGAAGGGGGGGCCCCGCCTGATTGGGGAGCTTGCCGGGCCCCTGGGTTGCGAGAAATGGGTGTTGCTGAAGGCAGGGGCGGCACGGGCCCGCGGAAACCGGGGAAGGCGTTGGCGGGACAACCGCACGGAGGTGAACGGACCGCAATGGAGACCCCCAGTGCGAAAGCCCTGAGGGAGATAGAGGAGAGGGTCATCGTGATGGCCCGCGGTGCAGGGGCGCTTCTGGCCGAGCGCTTCAGACGCGGGGTGCGAACGGAATTCAAGGACAGGCAGAAAAGGCGCGACCCCGTGACGGAGGCGGACCGGCTGAGTCAAGAGTTTCTCCAGAAGGAGATCGAGACCCATTTCCCGGGTCACGCCATCCTGGGGGAGGAAAAGCTGAGTCGGGACGGGGAGCAGCCCGGTTGGGTTTGGGTCTTGGACCCGCTGGACGGAACCACAAACTTCATGCGCGGCCTTGAAATCTACGGGGTCTCCATCGGGGTGCTACACCATGGTCGGCCGGTGGCGGGCGCGATCTTTCTGGCCGGGGGGCCGGGGGGCCAAGGCCGCGTCTTCCACGCCCGGGCCGGAGGCGGCACTTATCAGGGAGGTGAGCGGATTTCCGTCGCAACGGAAAATCGCCCGGCCCCGACGCATCTGGTCTGTCTTCCGGGAAGCCACTGGAATCTTTTTCAGATGCAGAGCAAGCTGAGAAGGCAGCCCGGCGAAGTCCGGGGAACCGGCAGCATCGCCAACGACATGGCCCGCACCGCGGATGGAACCTTTCACTATGCCGTCTTCGCAGGCCCCAAGATCTGGGACGTGGCGGCCGGCGTTCTCCTGGTGAAAGAGGCGGGCGGCGAAGCGCTGGTGCGCAGGTCCAAAGGGATGATGTGGCGGCCCCTGGAACGTTTCGGCCGGGATTACGTCTCACCCCCGAGCTCTTTGGAAGATTTGAGGGAGTGGAGGGGCGCCCTCATCGTCGGGAATAAGGCCATCGTCCGGTTCGTGGGCGACAACCTTCGCCGTCCCGTCCGGGGCCGCCTCCGCCGTCCCTTCCCCCTGAGGAATTCCAAACCGCCACGGGAAAATCGACCGTAGCGGGAAGGCCGCCGCGTCGCACCGACGCGACATCATCCTGCGACGCGGACCACCGTCCTCCGTTTCCAAATTCCCCTTATGCCTCCTGAGCCCAACCGACCCAGGCGTTTCTACGGATGGTACATCGTCGGCGCCGGATTCGTCTGCCTGGCCTTCGGGGCGGGCATCTGGACGGGGTTCGGGGTCTTCTTCAGGCCGCTGTTGGATGAGTTCGGAGCTTCCAGGCGGGGGCTTTCGCTGGTCATCTCCATCGGAATGGTTTTCTGGTCTCTCGGTCAGCTCTTGGCCGGGACGTTGCTGAACCGCTTCGGCGCGAGGCGGCTGATCGTTTTCGGCGTCGGCCTGATGGGTCTGGGGTCTATTCTGTCCTCGGCGGTGGGCTCTACGGCCGGCCTGATCGGGACGTTCAGTCTGCTGGTCGGTGCGGGGGCCGGACTCGCGACCATGAACAGCGTCTCGGTCCTGGTCTCCCGGTGGTTCGTCCGGTCGCGGGGCACCGCTCTTGGCCTGACGGTTGCGGGTTTCAACGCCGGCCAGTTCCTGCTCATTCCCTTCTCCCAGGTCCTGATCGGCGCTTTCGGCTGGCGTTGGGCATACGTCATCTGGGCGGGGATGCTCTGGCTTCTCCTGGGCCCCGCCCTTTGGATGACCCTCCGGGACTCCCCGGAAGAGATGGGCCTCCATCCCGACGGCGCCCGGGACGCCGAAGCAGAGGTCGAAGCCCCCCTCATCACAAGAGTCGAATGGATCCCGAAAGGGCCGGCCCGTCAGGCTCTGAAAGAACGCTCCTTCTGGCTCCTGTTCGCCAGCTACTTCGCCTGCGGGTTCACCGACTTCATCGTCTACGTCCATCTCCCCGTCTTCGCCACCGGTATCGGCGCAAGCGAGCAGATGGCCGCCAACGTCGTCGGGATGGTCGGGGGGCTGAGCATCATCGGCGTTATCGGCATGGGCAGCCTTGCGGACCGGATCGGTTTCCGCCTCCCCCTCATCTTTATCTATGCCATGCGGTCCCTGGGAATTCTGCTCCTGGGTTTGGCGGGGGGCGGGGGGATGTTATTCGCCGCCATTGCGATTTACGGACTCTTTCATCTGGCCTCAACTCCCTTGACGCCCGGGATGACGGCGGCGTTGTACGGACGCGGCCCGCTGGCGACCCTTTACGGCTACCTGCTTTTCGGCCACTCGATGGGGGCCCTTTTGGGGCCGTACGTCGCTGGCGCGGTGTTCGACCGGTGGGGGCGGTATGACCCGGCGTTTTTCCTCACAGCGGTGATCCTCGCGGGGGCCTCCGCCTGCTGCGCCGGGCTGAGGAGGAATGGCAGCCAGTAGAAGGGGATGAAAGCCTAGATTCCCAGGGGGCCCTTCCCTCGGCTTCGCCCGGGACAGGCTTTGAAAACCGCCCGGATTTACCAGGGGGGCTTTTTTGAAAACCAGCCCCCCTGGACCCCCCGGAAAACTTTTGACGGCCCG
>JBHIBA010000062.1:0-18919 GCA_046758845.1 Nitrospinota bacterium | reverse complement strand
AGATCTTTCCCGCCCTGGAGAAGGGCACCATCGACGTGGCCGACTACGTGGGCCCTGCGATCAATTATGCCCTGGGCTTCCACCAGGTCACCAAATACATCTCCATGGGTCCGCCGGGCTTCATGTCCATCTACCAGCCGGTCGACCTGATGGACCTCACCGTCGGCATGAAGTCCTGGAACGCCCTTTCGCCGAAGATGAAGCAATTCGTCGAGGACGAGGTGCAGGTCTACTCCAATTGGCACCACGCCAACATCCAGAAGGCCGACCAGGAGGCCTGGAAGAAGTTCGAAGAGGCCGGGAGCGTGGTGACGCGCCTCGCGGCGGGGGACGTGCAGAAGTTCACCCGGCTGGCCGTTCCGCTATGGTACGAATGGGCCAACAAGGACAAAGACGCCGCGCGGGTCTTCAAGATCCAGCTCGACTACATGATGTCGGGAAGCCTGGGCTACGTGACGCCGGACATGATCAAGGGCCAGAAGCTCAAGTGGGGCTGATCCTGGAACAGTCTTGCTTGTCGCCTTGACTCAGGCGCAATAGGGAAAAGGGGTCGCCGCGAAGGTGACCCCTTTTCCCTGTGATCTGATTTTCCGAATCGAGGGACACGCACGTCCCATGCCCGGCCTGCCCTTCATCCTGCCCCATTGGCTCTACTGGTCTGGATTGATCTTCGTGCCGCTGATGGCGATCTACTTCGTCCGGCGGCGCGAGAGGTCCGGAACGCCCGCCAGCGGCATTTCCACGGCAATCGCCTATATGCTTTGGCTGACAGGGGGGTTCGTGGGCCTGCACCGTTTTTATCTGCGCAGCCGCCTCGGGATCGTCTACATCCCCCTCTTCATTGTGATCCTCTATGGCAACGTGCAGGGCAGGCAAGCGCGGGACGCCGTTTCCCAGATGCGAAACGTCCTGGTCAGCGCCAAGTTCGACGTTGAGCGGGCGCAGACCGCTGTAACCGAGGGGGCGACGGGCGCGGCCGAGAAACTTGCCGAGGCGCAGCGGGCGCTCGCGGCCGGAAACGCCCGGCTCGCCGCCGCCATGGCGGACTTCGATTTCTGGCAGACCTTCTCCGGCGGTTTCGCCCTTGCGATCGCGATCCTGCTGTTGATTGACGCCTTCCTCCTGCCCAGGCTCACGCGACGCTGTGCCCAGCGCGAAGCTTCCGCGACGCGGACGGAGCCCGCCGTTTTCCGGCCGGTGTTCCAGGAGGCCGGCGTCGCCGCAGGGGCGACAGCGAGCGTCCCTTTGCGGATGGCCCGTTGCGTGGACGCCCTCAACGGCTGGATCGGGCATTTCGTCTGCTATTGGTCGGTCATCGCAGTGTTTGTTTACTACTACGAGGTCCTCGCCCGTTACGTGTTCAACTCGCCCACCAACTGGGCCCACGAGAGCATGTTCCTGATGTTCGGGATGCAGTACCTGATCGCCGGCGCCTTCACTTACCGCGAGGACGCACACGTGCGGGTTGACGTCATTCACCTGCACCTTTCAAAGCGGGTCAGGGAGGTGGTTGACATTATCACGTCGGCCTTCTTCTTCATGTTCAGCGGGGCGCTGCTGTGGACCGGCTGGAGGTTCATGATGGACGCCATCAACGTTTGGGAGGTCTCCTTCACCGAATGGGCGATCCAGTACTGGCCGGTGAAAAGCACCCTGGCCCTCGGCGCTCTCCTCATCCTGTTGCAAGGGCTTTCGAAGTTGATCAAGGACGTCACCTCCCTGATGGGTAAGGATGCCTAGGCCGTGGGGTTGGAATTGAGCATCGGGTGGCTCACCGTCTTCCTGTTCGGCTCCCTTGTGGTCCTCCTCATGGCGGGCCTTCCGCTGGCGTTCGTGACGGGCGGGCTCGGCGTCGTCTTCTTCTACCTCTTCGGCGACGCGGCGATGCTCAACATCCTGCCCTCGCGCATCTTTCCCTTCATGACGGACTATCAACTCTCGGCCATCCCGCTGTTCATCTTCATGGCCGCGATGCTGGAGCGGGCGGGGGTGATCGAAGAGCTGTTCGACCTGGTCTACAAGATTCTCGGCGGGCTTCGCGGAGGCCTTGCCTCTTCTACGATCGTCGCCTCCACCATCCTGGCAGCCATGGTGGGGGTGATCGGGGCGGCCGAGGTGACCATGGGCATCATCGCCCTGCCCGCCATGCTGAAACGCCGGTACAACCCCGAGCTCGCTTGCGGCTCGATCCTGGCCGGGGGGACGTTGGGCATTCTCATCCCGCCGTCCATCCTGGCCATCATCTTCGCCGTGGTGGCCCAGCAATCGGTGGGAGAGCTCTTCATCGGCGCCGTCTTCCCGGGCCTGTTGCTCTCCGGCCTCTATATCCTCTATGTGACGATCCGAAGCTACATGAACCCGGCCATGGGGCCGGCCCTGGCGCCGGAGGAACGGGTGAGCTTGCGCGAGAAGATCCGCCTCCTCCAGGGGATCGTCGCGCCGATCGCCCTGATCGCCCTGGTGCTCGGGGTCATCTTCACCGGCGTGGCGACGCCCGTGGAGGCGGCGGGCATCGGCACCTTCGGCGCCCTCGTGGTTTCCGCTTTCCACCGGCGGCTCAGTTGGGTCACGATCCAACAAGCCGCCATCGTGACCCTCAAGGCCTCGGCGATGGTGCTGTGGATCATCTTCGGCGCCAGCATCTTCGTGGGCTTTTACATCGTCAAAGGGGGTCAGCAGTTCGTTATCAACTCCCTGGTCGGCACCGGGTTCGGGCCATACGGCATCCTCATGATCATGATGGTCATCCTGGTCGTCCTGGGGATGTTCGTGGATTGGGTGGGGATCCTGTTCCTGGCGGTGCCCATCTTTGTGCCTCTGATGAGAACGCTTCCCTGGGACGGAGTGTTCGGCCTTCCCGGCGTGGATCCCAAAGACGTTCCGCTCTGGTTCGGTATCGTCTACATGGTGAACATGCAGATGTCGTTCCTGAGCCCGCCGTTCGGCTACGCCCTGTTCTACCTCAAGAGCGTGGCCCCGCCTCAGATCACCATGGCGATCATT
Source organism: Nitrospinota bacterium (assembly GCA_046758845.1). Classification (GTDB taxonomy): domain Bacteria; phylum UBA8248; class UBA8248; order JACPRG01; genus JBHIBA01. The sequence goes on along the minus strand of JBHIBA010000062.1, from coordinate 15,916 downwards.
TTCCGTTCGGCGCTTCCCTTCCTATTCCTTCAGGCGATAGGACTTGCCATCTGTGTGCTCTTTCCTGAGATTATCCTTTGGTTCCCCCGCCTGGTGTACGGAAGATAAGCGCCGCTGGCCCGGCCCTGACGTTTCAGGAGGAGTTCGGGCGTCTTCCCCAAACGCTGATCAAAAGGGGTTGCAGAAGGCAATGGCCCGCAGTCTCGGAGGCGGCCCGGAGCTCGGCGACGGTGTGGTCGAATTCCTTCTCCTGGCAGATGCCCTGTCCCAGGACAACGGAGCGCATGTTGTTCAAGATTTCCGCCGGGATGTCGTAATAGGGATCTCCGCTCACTGAGACGTGAACGTCCCCGCGGGCTTCGATTCCCTCCACTCCGGCATCCGTAAACATCTTCACCAGGTCCCTGCCGATGGTGTAGTGGGCTCCGCAAAGGCTCACAGCCCGGCGAAACCAGTCCTCATACCTGTCGAAGCACGGCAGGGGGGGAATGTGTCGGAGGACCGAGCAGTCATAGTCCTGAACCAGGACGAGACCCCCGGGGCGGACCCAACCGACCATCTTCTGGAAAATGGCCTCCGCATTCCGCATGTGATAGAGAAAAATCCGGGCGTAGACGAGGTCAAAGCTCCCAGACTCCAGCCCAAGCGATTCCACGTCGTGGACCATGAGACCCGCATTATGAACACCTGAACGATGTAAGGCTTCGCCGGTCTTCTCGATGACGCGCGGATTCATATCGACGCCCAGGACTTCCCCTGAGGGTCCGACCCGCCGTGCGATCTGTTCCAGCGCCACGCCCGCCCCGCAACCCAGTTCCAGGCAACGCCACCCTTTTCCGATCTTCAGCTGGTCCAAAGCCTCCTTTGTCGGTCGGGACCACATCTGGGCCTGCCGCCGGACCCGCTCCCATTCTTCGTCTGTATCATCCATTAAGTAGCGCGGAACATCCGGGCCGGGTTTCATGGGTTGCGGATCGTCCGCCATCATTGACATTCTCGACGAGCTCCTTTCTCAGGCGCAACAGCCCTCTATTTCGGAAAAACGTGTGCTAAGCTTCCAGGATTATTCTCTTAGAAGAGGTTGCCTGCAAGGCCCGCGGTCCTTCGCCTTGTGGGCTCCGCGCCTTTTACCTTTCCCCCGCCCCTCCGGGGAGGTATCATGGGGTCAGCTCCCACCGCAGAAAGGAGGTGTCCGGCAAGTAACCGTGGCAGATGTCTCAGGATTGCGACTGCACTCTTCGCCCGCGCGCTTCGCTCCACCAGCGGGCGGCGGCGCCTGCACTGACAGAAGAGAGCGAAGAGGGTGGCGCGACGATCGGGGCGGGTCAAGGAAAGGTCGTGTGCATTGGAGGAGAGAACAGCGCGCTCTTCTGGCCTCCTTCCACACCGGATGAGGGGTTGCCCGGAGGGCGCTTGAGGGGAGGGAGAGAGGATGAAGAGACGCAAACTCGGATGGGTGCTCATTGGGGCTCTGGCCCTTGTGTTCGGCTGGGGCGCTGGACCGGCAGCGGGGGGGGCGAAGATCAAGCTCACGCAGCCTGTGGACAGTCTGACGTTCTTCCCCATCTATGTCGGGCGACACCTGGGATACTTCAAGAAGGAGGGGATCGACCTGAAGGTCATCTCCACGGCGGGGGGCGGCCCGCACCTGCAGGCGGTCATCGCGGGTCAGGCCCAGTTCACGGCCAGCCCCGGGACCTACCAGATCAACGCCATGAAGCAGGGCAAGAAGGTCATTGGCGTGTACAACATCCTCAAGCGAAACATCATCGGGGTGGTGATTCACAAAGACGTGGCGGCCCGGCTCGGCGTGACGGAAAAGACCCCCTTCAAAGAGAAGCTCAAGAAGATACGGGGACTGACCCTTGGCATCACCCGTCCGGGCGCCTTGACGTTCATCCTGGCGGAATACCTGGCCGGCAAGGCCGGGCTGGACCCCCGCCGTGACGTCCGCATCCTGGGCGTGGGGGGCGGGGCGACCATCGTGCCGGCCCTGCGCAACCGCAAGGTGGACGTCATTTTCATCTCCACGCCTCATCCAGAGCGGGCCATCAGCGAGGGGTACGGCATGTGGTTCATCAACAACGCCGCGGGGGAAGACCCGGGCATGGATGAGTTCATGATGAGTATCCTGATGGTGACGCCCCAATATGCGGACCAGAATTCCCAGATGGTCCGGAAGATGGTGCGGGCGATGAAGCGGTCGGTCGGCTACATCCTCAGCCACTCGGTTGAAGACTCCTACCGGGCGGTGAGTCCCTTCTTCGGGAAGAAGGTCAAGGCGGCCGCCTTGCTGGAGTCGGTCCGAACGGTGAAGGCGGCCGTATCGGAGGATGGAAACCTGAGCGAGAAGGCCGTTCGGACCACCATGGACATCATGGTGAGGGCCGGAAAGATCAAAAAGCCCTTCTCCCGGGCGGACGTCTTCACGGGCCGCTTCCTGAAATAGGCGCGCGTCCCCAAGGCCCTTTTGTGGGCGCGGGGGTGATAGGGAAGTCTTTCGCGAAGGGGAAATCCACTGGGGAGAAGACGGGTGTCGGAGGTCATCCTCTCCACCCGAGGGGTTGGCAAGTCTTTCTATTCTCGGGGGCGCCGCGTTCACGCCATGGATTCCGTGGACCTGGACGTGCGGGAAGGGGAGTTTTTGGCCATCGTCGGCCCCAGCGGATGCGGCAAGTCCACTCTCCTGAATCTGCTTGTCGGCCTCTTTCCGCCGACCTCCGGGGAGGTGCGGTTTCGGGGCAGGCCGACCCTGGGGATCAACACGCAGGTTGGCTATGTTACGCAGGCGGATAATCTTCTGCCCTGGCGGACGTTGCGGGCCAACGTCCGGTTCCCCCTCGAGCTTCGAAACGTGGACACCGGGGACTCTGATGCCCGGGCCAATGCGTTGATCCGGCAGGTGGGCCTCGCGGGGTTCGAGAACCATTACCCGCATGAGCTCTCCGGGGGGATGCGTCAGCGGGCCAACATTGTCCGCACCCTGATCTACAATCCCGACGTAATCCTCATGGACGAGCCCTTCGGCCCGCTGGACGCCCAGACCCGTCTTCGCTTGCAGACCCAGCTGCTGGAACTCTGGGAGCAGAACCGCAAGACCATCGTCTTCATCACGCACGACCTGGTGGAGGCCATCGCCATGGCGGACCGGGTCGTGGTCATGACGGCCCGGCCGGGCAGGATCAAGACGGAGCACCGGGTCGAGATGTCCCGTCCCCGGGACGTCTATCACATTCACCGCTCCCAGATGTTTCGGGATCTCTATGACCGGCTGTGGGAAGAGCTTCGGACCGAGGTGGACAGGAGTGATGTCTGACGAGATTTTCGCGAGGGCTGAGGCGACGGAAAGCGTAGAGGAGGTGGGCGACGATGGGGCCAAGGGCGGTTTCTTTCGCCTGCTGGCTTACAGGTTGGCCTTCGGTCTGGTCATCCTCTTCCTGTGGCAGTTCGCCTCGGACCGCATCGTCGACTCCTATTGGGTGAGCAAACCGACCCGCGTCTTCGATCAACTGATGGAGATGGTGGTCTCAAAAGAGATCTTCGTGCACTTCTTCGATACCATGATCAACACCTTCTGGGGGTACGTGCTGGGCGCCATCGTGGGGATCTGCATCGGGTTCCTTCTGGCCGAGTATCAGACCGTGGCCAGTGTACTCGAGCCGTACATCATGGCCTTTAATGGGGTGCCCCGCATCGCATATGCGCCGCTTTTCATCGTGTGGTTCGGCATCGAGCGGGAATCGAAGGTGATCCTGGTGGCGACGATTGTGTTCTTCTTGACGTTCACCAACACCTTCGCCGGCATCCGGGGGGTGAGCGTGGACCTGGTGAACGTGGCGCGGATCATGGGCGGAAGGAAGCTGGGGATCCTGCGAAAGGTGATCCTGCCATCTGCAGCCCCGTGGATCATCAACGGTCTCAAGGTCAGTCTGCCTTTCTCTTTGGTGGGGGCCATTGTGGGAGAGTTCATCGCCGCCAGCTCCGGGCTGGGCTATCTCCTCCAGCTCTACATGAACCTTTACAACACCACGGGCGTGATCCTGATCATCCTGATCCTGATGGCGACCGTCATCTTCCTGAACATCGTCCTGAACGCCATCGAGGGGCATCTGCTCCGTTGGCGTCCCGTCACGGAACAAAAGGAGGTGTCTCCGTCTTGATCCCGGAAACAGCCCGAAGGGAAGGCAAAAAGCTGGAATCTTTGAGGTGGGAGGTCACGGTCCGAGTCGTCGGGACCGAACCGAGAGAGGACGCACAGTTGTAAGTCAACGAAAGGAGGATGGAGCCATGTATGCACGCTTGACCACGTTCATCGTCGGACCGGGGATGCGTTCGAGAATGGAGAAAGTGGCCGATGAGTTAGCTCCTATCTTCAAGGCCCAGAAGGGGTTCAAATCCATAACGTTTGTCGCTGATGATGCTGTTGGCGAATATGGAGGCTTCAGCCTTTGGGAAACGAAGGAGGACGCCGAAGCCGCCGCCGCAGCCATAAACCCGAAGGTTCAGGAGGCCGTGGACGGCATCGTCAAAGGGCAGCCGAGCATCCGGTTGTTTGAGGTGTACGAACCGAAAGCATAAAAGCATAATCTTCGTCTCATAACACTGGACCCAGTTGAGGGAATAATTCGCATTTTTCCCACCGCACCCATCCGCCCTGAGGAGAGAAAGTTCATGGCCAGACTGAAGAAAGAGGCCATCACGTCCAAGAAGGTGAGAAATCCCTACGGGTCTAATCCCATAGGCGTCAAGGCGGGGCCTTATCTCTTCCTTTCGGGCCTGATGGCTTTTCATCCCGATCGGCCCTCCATCGTCAGCTCTTACACCGACTTGCCGGACGAGCACATCCCCTACGCCTTTAACCAGATAGCCCCCGACAGCCGGGAAGCGCCTGGCGTGGTGCAAAGTTGGCGGATTTTTCAGCAACTGAAGACGCTCATGGAGGAACAGGGCTCCAACATCGACGAGACCCTCTGGCTTTGGTACAGCTGGCTGAACATGCGGGACCTGCCGGCTCAGACCCGTGTCCGAAATAATTTTTTTACCGGGACGGCGCCGGCGGCCACGGCCTTCGAGATTTCCGGATTTCCTATCCGAGAGGCGGTCAATCACATCGGAGCGATCGGCGTGGTCCCCGTGGACGGAGAGTGGCCGGTCCGCAGGGAGATCCTGGGCTCACCGAAGTTCGACCAGCTTGTGGTCGGTAACTACGTGATGGCGACCCGGGCGGGAGACCTTGCCTTCTTCGCCGGGATGATCGGCGTCGACATGGAGAGACGCATCGTCTTCCACAGCTTTGAGGAAGCGGGAGTCGAATGCCCTATCGATTTCGGGAGCCCTGTGGCGCAGAGGCGACGGGAGCCGGTGGCTGTTCAGGCCTGGGCCATCTACGACCAGTATCAAAAGATCCTTGCCGAACATGGTTGCACCATGGAGCATATCGTCAAGCAGGTTGTCTACCTCCGAGACGTGAGCGATATCCCCATCGTGGAAGATGTGGCTCGCCATTTCTTTGGCGATTCGGCGCCGGCCACCACGATTCTTCAGATCAAACAGCTTGCGGTGCCGACGTACCTCATAGAGATCGAGGCGTTCGCCTTGGTGCCCGGGGACCCCGCCGCCTCGGCTCGGCCCCAGTCCATTCCTTCTGCGAACGGCATCGAGCCATGGGGACGCCACGCCCTCGCGACCAGCGGCGGCGATTTTATCTTCCTGTCAGGCCTGATGGCCGATGTCCCCGGCCCCCACAAGATGGTTCGGGGCTACGATGATCTGGAGGCCGAAGGAAGGAAATTGGCCACGGGAAGCCTTGTGTCCGATCACTGGGAAGCGCCTATCGTGGCCCAGGCGTGGACTGTCTACGAGAAGGCCAGGAGGGTCCTGGAGGCCCAGGGGTCGTCGATGGACAATGTGGTGAAGACGACTGTCCTCCTCAAAGACATGAGGCAGCTTCCCGCTGTGGAAAAAGTGGCAAAGAAATTCTTCCCGGAAAATCCGCCAGCGACGATGATCCTAGGGGTTCCCGATCTCCCGCTTCCCGGTTCCCTCGTTGAGTTGGATGTCATTGCTCTGGCTTGAAGGGTAACGCTTACCCGGGAGTCTTCGCGCAACGGAACGACAGGTTCTCGCTCTGCGCCCTGGGTAGGTAACCGTCCCGGTAGGCGGCGAGGGAGTACATCGAAATCCGGTACAACGACGAGCCGCCGCGCATCACGCGGGTCTCGCCCGACGCGGGGCCTTTGGGTTCCGCTCAGGGGCGTTCCGGTAGTAGTCTTCCCCGTACCAGTCCTGCACCCACTCCCACCACCGGCGGACGGTCGCCGTTGAACGGCGGCCCGTCATCCTCCCCCGGCCTTCCAAAACTCCGAGACCGTGCGTTCGTCACCGGGTACTTATCGATATAGAAGGCCTCCAGGCACGCGCGGCGAGTGAGCGGCGGCGGACGTACTCGACCTGCGCCACACATAACCTGCGACCGTTCCCACGATCAGGCTTGCGCGCCGCCCGAATATTGATACGCTGTTCTTGATGGACAAGTTGGGTTTCTCGGCCCCCGCACAAATAACCGAAGGAGGCTTCTTTCGTATCGAGGGAACAAGGATGAGCAAGGTCAAAGTCGGTTTGATTCAGATGGGACTCAAGGCCAGCACCGATAGGCCCCCCGCGCAGATCCGCGAAATCATGGTCGCGGCGCACATCCCCTTCATCGAAGAGGCCGCCCGGAAGGGCGTGCAGGTCCTTTGTCTGCAAGAGGTCTTCACCCAGCCCTATTTTCCCCCCAGCCAAGACGCCAAGTGGTACGGCGCGGCCGAAAAGATCCCCGATGGCCCGACCACCCGGATGGTACAGGAGTATGCCAAGAGGCACAGCCTGGTCTTGATTGCCCCGGTCTTCGAGGAGGACATGACCGGGGTCTATTACAACACCGCAGCGGTGATCGACGCCGACGGAACGTATCTCGGCAAGTACCGCAAGACGCATATCCCGCAGGTCGCCGGATTCTATGAGAAGTTCTTCTTCAAGCCCGGCAACAGCGGCTATCCCGTCTTCGAAACGGCTTATCTCAAGCTGGGCGTCTACATCTGTTACGACCGCCATTTTCCCGAGGGCTGGAGGGCTCTGGCGCTGAACGGCGCCGAGTACATCGTCAACCCCTCCGCCACCGTGGCCGGATTGAGCCGATACCTGTGGGAACTTGAACAGCCGGCTGCCGCCGTCGCCAACGGCGTGTATATCGGCGCGATCAACCGTGTGGGGACCGAGGCGCCGTGGAACATCGGCAAATTCTACGGCAGGAGCTATGTCGTCAACCCGCGCGGCGAAGTTCTCGCCCAGGCGGGTGAAGACGAGGACGAGCTCTTGGCCGTGGAGATCGACCTCGACATGGTCCGCGAGGTGCGCAACCTGTGGCAGTTCTTCCGTGACCGCCGGCCTGAGACCTATGCCGATCTCACCGAACCCCGCTGAAATTCGATCTCCGGGTGGATGATCGCCGGGCGACAAAAACGGGAGGGTGCAAGAATGGCACGCTGAGTGGGTGGCCCAATGACACCGGCCGCCTCGAACACACAGAAGGCAAAGAGGGAAGGGCGGCCGCTTTTTTCCTGCTGCAAGAGGCGCCCAATTCGCGCTATCATTAAGCTTATAAGCTTCGCTCAGCCCTGTTTCCGGAAAGCCGGTGTGCGCTGTCTCGGTCCGGAAGGGAGACTCCGCGGTCCCCAGCGCCGTCCGCGGGGGGAGTTCCGGCCGATACCCGTTTGGAGCCGGTCATGATCCCGGACGCATCGAGATCCGGCGGGAGGCAATCGTGAAACCAGATGGCGTGGCGCTCTTGATCATTGATATGTTGAATGAGTTCCTGAGTGAAGGGGGCGTGATGCCCTTCCCGCGGGGCCGAGCCATTGTCCCGACGCTTCAGAAGGTGATCTCAATGTGCCGGGAGCAGGGGATCCCGGTCATCTACGTGAACGAATCCCACCGGCCGGGATATGACGACGTCGAGTTCAATAAGCGGGGAGTTCACTGCATCGCGGGCTCGTGGGGGGCACAAGTCATAGATGAGCTGGCGCCGGAGCCGGGCGATCACATCGTGGCCAAGCGCCGCTACAGCGGTTTTTACGACACCGACATGGACACCCTGTTGAGAGAGCTGGGCGTGCAAAAGTTGGTCGTGACGGGATGTGTGACGAACATCTGCGTCCGATCCACCGTTCACGATGCGTTCTTCCGGGGTTACGAGGTCATTGTGCCCCGGGACTGTGTCGAGGCAACCGGTCAGCGGGAGCAAGACTCCTCTCTCTTTGACATCGAGACGCACTTCGGCGAAGTGACCGACGCGGCCGGCGTCATCGCCCGGTTCAAGTCGGCCACGCCTGCGGCGCGGGAATAGCGAACACCACGGATGATCCTGAAATCCACGATTCAAAACTGAAAACCCTTCGCCGGGGCTGCGCACTCGTCCTCAGCAGCGATGGAATCCTGGAGGCGTTAGAGAAGTAGAATCTCGCGGGGGTGCGAAATCGCCCCGGGCTGCCGCCGCATCTCCCGCTTGTTCTGTACGCGCCTTCGGCCGGTTTGCTCATCCTCCCAAGGGACAAGCCATGAGTGCGGCTCCTCTCCTCAGGCTGATGGGGATCACGAAACGGTTTCCCGGGGTTCTGGCAAACGACCGCATCGACTTCGAAGTGGCGCAGGGAGAGATACACGCCCTCTTGGGCGAGAACGGCGCCGGCAAGACCACCCTGATGAACGTCCTCTACGGCCTTCTGCGGCCTGAGGAGGGACGCATCTTCCTCAAGGGCCGGGAGGTGGCCATCCGCTCTCCCCGCGACGCGCTGGCGCTGGGAATCGGCTTCGTCCACCAACACTTTGTCCTGGTTCCCACTCTCAAGGTGGTGGAAAACGTCGCCCTGGGTCTCCGTTCGGGTCGCTGGGGTCTTCTGGGGTTGGACGCGGTGGCGGAGGACATCCGTCGGCTGGCTGAGCGCTTTCGCCTCTGGACGGACCCCAACGCCTACGTCTGGCAACTCTCCATCGGTGAGCAGCAGCGCGTGGAGATCCTGAAGGCCCTGTACAGGAAGGCGGACATCCTGATCCTCGACGAGCCCACCTCCGTCCTCACCCCGCAGGAGAGCCGGGAGCTGTTTGGCATCTTGAGGGCCATGACGGTCAAGGGCCTCACAATCATTTTCATTACCCACAAGCTGGAGGAGGTCATGGCTTCCTCCGACCGAGTCACGGTCCTTCGGGCGGGGCGTGTGGTCGGCACGGTTCCCACGAACCGGACCTCCAAAGACGAGTTGGTGCGGATGATGCTGGGGCGGGAGTTCTCCTTCGACTTTGAGAAACCGGCCTCCGTGGCGGGCCGGACTCTCTTGGAGGTGGAGGGAGTTTCCGCCCTCGGAGAAAACGACCTGCCCGCCCTCAAGGGTGTCTCCCTCACTGTCCACGCCGGGGAGGTCGTAGGGGTTGCTGGAGTGGCCGGCAACGGCCAGTCGGAGCTGGCCGATGTGATTGTCGGCGCGAGGCCGGTGACCGGGGGGCGGGTCTGGATTGCAGGGCAGGACGTAACGAATCTCCCCATAGGTCGGAACGCGCGCAAGCGGATTGCCTACATCCCGGAGCAGGCCGCCCGGCAGGGCCTGTTTCCGAACCTCAGTCTGGCCGAGAGCGTCATCCTGAAATCCCACGCGTCCTCCCCTTACTCGCGGGCCTTCTGCCTGAACTCTCGGGTCATCCAATCGCGTACGGAACAGCTCATACGCGAGTTCGACGTGCGTTGTCCGGGTCCCCGCGCGCCCGTCAAACTTCTATCGGGGGGCAATCAGCAGAGATTGCTTTTGTCCCGGGAGCTCTCTCAAGACGCCTCGGTGATCGTGGCGGCCCAACCGACGAAGGGTCTGGACGTGGCGGCCATGGAGGCGGTGCACCGACGGCTGATCGAAGAGCGAAGGAGGGGCCGGGCCGTCCTCCTCATCTCCACCGAGCTGGAGGAGATCCTCCGTCTCAGCGATAGGATCGCCATAATGTTCGAAGGAGAAGTCCGGGGCGTTCTCGATGGGGAGGGGGCGGACCCCAACGAAGTCGGCATGCTCATGGGAGGCTCAGGACCGGGTTCCGCGATAAGGCAGTCCGAGAGTGGGGCGCAGGGATGAGCGATCGGCGGCAGTTGCTCTCCGGGGTTTTGCCCCAGGTTGGCGCCATCGTGCTGGTCCTGGGGCTCGGGGCCCTGCTCGTCCTGGCCATCGGGGTGTCGCCCGTTAAGGCCGGGGCTGCGTTCTTCGACGGGGCCTTCGGCGACCTGAACAGCATCGGGGAGACGCTGCTGAAATCTGCCCCTCTGCTCCTGGCTGCATTGGGGGTGGCGGTGGCCTTTCGCGCCAGGGTGTGGAACATCGGCGCCGAGGGCCAACTCTACCTGGGCGGGCTGGCCTCTACGGCAACGGCGCTGGCCCTGGGGCCCATACCCGCGGTTGTGCTGCTGCCCCTGACCATCGTGGTGAGCTTCCTCGGCGGGGGGTTGTGGGCGGCGCTTGCGGGCGTGATCAAGGAGAAGTTCGGGGTCAACGAAATCATCTCGACGCTGATGATGAACTACGTGGCCTTCTTCGGTGTGAGCTACCTTCTCCACGGCCCGATGAAGGGACCCAAGCAGTTCTACCCGGAATCGGGGTTCATTCCCGAGTCCGGTCGGCTCCCGGTCATCCTTCCCGGAAGCCGCCTGCACGCCGGAATCCTCCTGGGCCTCCTGGCCGCGGTTGTCTTGTACTTCGTGATCTTTCGGACAGTCCTGGGGTATCGCATCCGGGCAGTTGGGGACAACGTGGAGGCCGCGCGGCTTGGAGGCATTTCCATTACCCGCTACGTTATCCTCTCCCTCTTCATCAGCGGCGGTCTGGCCGGTATGGCGGGCCTGGGGGAAGCGGCCGGCGTGCATTACCGTCTCATCGAGAAGATCTCGCCGGGTTATGGGTACACGGCCATCATGGTGGCACTGATGGGAAAACTTCACCCGGGCGGTATCGTGGCGGCGGCCGTTTTCGTAGGGGCGCTCCTGGTAGGGGTGGACAATATGCAGCGGGTCGCGCGGGTGCCTGCGACGCTGGCGGACATCCTGGTGGGCCTGTCAGTTCTGTCCATCCTGGTCAGCGGGTACTACCCGGTCGTCCGGGCTTTCCTGCGGCGGAGGTTCGCGCGTGTGGCTTGAAACCGCCCTCATCGTCACCTTCCTCGCCGCGGTCATCCGCATGGCGGCGCCGCTCATTCTGGCAGCTCTCGGTGAGGTCTTTTCGGAGAGTTCCGGGGTGTTGAACCTGGCCGTCGAGGGGCTGATGATGATGGGCGCCTTCATGGCGTACTTGGCGGCAGACCAGACCAAGAGCGCCTGGCTCGGTTTGGCGGCGGCCGTGGGGGCCGGGATTTTGCTGGGTCTGGTGCTGGGCGTCCTGTACGTGAGCCTTCGCCTCGATCAGATTGTGGCCGGTCTCGCGGCCAACATCGCCTTCATCGGACTGTCGGCCTTCCTGTTCCGCCTGATTTACGGGCGTCTTCCCTTCACGCTGAAGGTCAGGGGTTTCGCCGCCGCCCCCATCCCCTACCTGGGTTCCATCCCGTTGTTGGGCGAGGTGCTGTTCCATCAAAACGTCATGGTCTACGGCGCCCTCCTTCTGGTCCCGGTGGCGGGGTTCTTATTGTACAAAACCCAATTCGGCCTCAAGGTGCGAGCCGCTGGGGAAAACCCTGAGGCCCCGGACAACGTGGGCGTCAGCGTCCCTGGGGTGCGATACGTTTGCATCGTCTTCGGAGGGGTGATGGCCTGCGTCGGGGGGGCCTTCCTGACGCTGGGTCACATCAACCTCTTCGTGGAAGGCATGACCGCAGGCAGAGGCTGGATCGCCATCGCCTGCGTGGTTTTTGGCCGCTGGAGCCCCTATCGAGCGCTGGCCGGCGCCCTGCTCTTCGGGGCCGCTGACGCGCTGCAGCTCCGCTTCCAGGCGGCCGGCGTTGCGCTTCCTTTCCAGATCTTGTCCATGCTACCCTATGTCCTCACCATCGTTGCGCTCATGGGGGTTTCTAGACGCGCCCAGCTTCCGGCGGCGCTTTGTGTGCCATACGTGCGGGGGGAAAGATAGCCGACCGGCGCGACGGCCGGGGAGAGATCCGGTGCGCTTCGTTCGAGAAATCGGCTCGGAGAAAAGGAGGGGACGATGAGCAGGCGACTAGTCTCGGAGATGATCGGGGTGTGTGTGTTGGCTGCGGCGCTGGCGACCGGGTTCATGGTCGGGTCCGCGGCGGGTGAGAAAAAGATTCGCGTCGCCATTGGGAACGAAGGCCCAGTGAACGACATGGGCTGGTACGAGGGGGGATACCGGGCGGCGATGAAGCTCAAGGAAGACCCCGGCGTGGACGAGGTGACCTCCCAGGAGCGGGTGAACATCGCCGACTTGGAGCGAACCCTGCGCCGGTGGGCGCTCGCCGGCTATAACCTCATCTTTGGGCACGGCTACGAGTGGGGCGAGCCTTCTCTGAAGGTAGCCCGCGACTTCCCCAACACCATCTTCGCGGTGGCGGGATTCTTCAAGACCGGAGGACTACCCAACGTGGTGACCTACCTGGTCCGGTCCCACGAAACGGGATACCTGGGGGGCATTCTGGCTACCCTGATGAGCAAGACCAAGAAGATCGGGATAATCGGCGGGTTTCCTATCCCCCAGCAGATTGCCGAGCACAACGGCTACAAACTGGGCGCCCGTTCCGTGAACCCAAACGTCAAAGTGGTGGACGTCTTCATCAACGACTGGTTCGACGCCTCCAAGGCCAAGGAGGCCGCCATCGCCATGATCGACCAGGGCGTGGACGTGGTCCAGGTGACTGCCAGCCCCATGGGATTCGGGGGAATCAAGGGAGCGGAGGAGAAGGGGGTCTATGCAATCGGGACCTACATGGACCTGAACCGGATGGCTCCCAATACGGTCATCAGTAGTTCGGTCTTCGTTTGGCACGCCGCAATGAGGCAAATCGTCCTGGACATGAAGAAGGGGAAGGCCAAGAAGCTTTACCTCGTCGGTGTGCCGGACGGCGGGGCGAAGTTGGCCCCGTTTAACGCGAAGGTCTCCCCGGAGGTGGCGGCGGAGGTCCGGGCGGTGGAGAAAGAAATCAGGAGCGGAAAGACCAAGGTCCCTTACTTGGCGGACAAGCTGATCGATTAGCGATGTGCGTGCAGGCCGATGGTTCGGGAGCCGGCGGATGAGTGCCGGAGCGGGTCCTCCTGCACATATACTGAGAAGACGGGCACGCGGGGTGTTGCCGGGTTAGTGGACCGAGAGCGAACCGGCTGCCGCAGAAAGTCCTGTTATCAGCACGCAGAAGTCGCGCGTCCACCACGTTCCCGGCCGGGACTTCTATGATTCGGGAGAGGGCTTGGGCCCAACGAGCGAGGGGCGAACTTTCCCCCCGGGTTCGCGTTGGGGGAATTGGCCAGGGGTTTTCTATTCTGACGCGAGATAAAAACTAGTATTTCCAATAGATTACTGATTAATTCCTAAAGTAACACCTAAAATCGAGCATGCCTTTTTGCAGAGAGGAATCATCACGGTTCGTGCTGAGGAAAACTGAGCCGGAACACGCGGCTGATCTTCCTCGACAGCCGCTTGACAGTGATCCTGAAAGGGATTAAAGATACGGACGAATAACGCATTCAAAGAACCGAAGGGTGATAGTTTCCGCTCGATCGACGCCGCGCTCAACGTGGCAGAGGCCTGCGACTGAACATTTTCCGTAGGTCTCGTCGAGTCCCGTCGGTGTGGAATTTGTCAAAGTGGAGAATTAGCACAAGAGGGTTAATCACTTAAAAGTAAAGGCTTCGGGGCGTAGCGCAGTCTGGTAGCGCACCTGAATGGGGTTCAGGTGGTCGGAGGTTCAAATCCTCTCGCCCCGACCAGAAAAATCAAAGGGTTGGCTCCGGTGAGGGGCCGGCCCTTTTTGTTTTTGTGATCGATCTTGTGATCGAAAGAGGGGGGGGATTGAATGGGAGCCTGATGTGCCGGAGTTGACAAAGATTCCCGATGCTCCATGATTCCGGTTCTGGGATACGCCTGTTGGAGCTTTGAGAAAATATGGACGCGTTCGAATCCTGCCCGCTCAGATGGTTAGCGCGGACATTCGAGAGAGGGTTGCCAAATCTCGATTTACTGTCCCATTGGGCCCCCTCACCAAGCCGGGCCCGGAGTGAGGTCAACCTATCTTTATGACTATTGCCTAAGTGTCCAGGGGACGGGTATTATATATAGTACGAAGCAAGCATAGGACAGTCACACGAAGGATGTACAAACGCTCTAGGGGAGAGCACGAGATGGCAGCAGACTGCAGAAGAGCAGTAAATTGCGGCTTGAATCAATCACCGTCTGGTCCGGCGGAGGTCACGAAGGAACGAATCTTGTCAAAAATAAGGGCAATTGCCGTAGTTGTAACGATCACGGCAATTTCCTTGAGCCTTTCAGCACAAGCCGCTGAGAAAAAACAAGTTTCGGGGAGCGGGAAATCCCTGTTTAGCATTTCCCGCACGGTGATGTATCCACGCGACCTTCCTCGCCATCAAATGCTTCAGCAGATAAATCAGGATTTTATCACCAGCTCGGACCCTGACTTTAATCGAGTTCAGGTGCTTGTATATAGTCATTCGGATACAATTGCAGGAAATGGAACCGATGTGGCGTATCGGGTTCATTTCCACAAAAATGGGGAGAAAACCTACATAAGAAGCCAAGGGACCCATGAGTTCATTGTCAAGGAAGGTGGAGCCTGGGAAGTCCTTAATGAGGGAAAATGGCAATTCACCGGCGGAACCGGAAAGTTTAAGAACGTAAAAGGAACAGGAACCTACAAGGGAAAAGTAACGCCAATGGGATCCAATTACGAATGGAAAGGAGAAGTTACATATTAACGCAGAGGGGGCGCTGAATTTTGCCCTTGCCTGGTCATCGCAAGCTGTCTACGTAGACCCGGCGAGGGGTTCGATGGGTTGGAACGCTCTATATCTTGGGGGACTTCAACAAACATCGAACGGGCCGCGCCCCCCTTCTCCAGAGACATCTTCAGGCGGGCCGAACCCATTGGTTGCTCTTTCAGGTTGGTGCGATACGCATCCCTTCCGAAAACAGCGCGCCGGGGATGTAAGACCATGAGCCTCAGTCGCCTCATCGGGGCAAGTCTGGCTGCGGGGGCCGTGTTTTTCCCGAGCGGCGGGCCGCCGAACGCGGTGGTTCGACCCGACACGAACCACCACCGCGAGCAACGGAACTGGACTTTTCACGCTGGCGAGCTACTCGTGGCGGCGCCGAGGATGCGAGACCCGCGGTTTCGGAAGGCTGTGATCCTCCTTGTTCGGCACGACCGGTCGGGCGCATTCGGGCTCGTGGTCAATCGCGTTCTCAGAACGGTGAAGGTTGCCCTGCTTCTTGAGCGGCTCGGCCTCAAGACACCGGACGATGCGGGTGAGATCGTGGTGCATTATGGCGGCCCGGTCGAACCGCAGCGGGGCTTCGTTTTGCACTCGACGGAGCTCCAACTCCCAAATGCGCACAAGGTGAACGACGATATCGCCCTCAGTTCGCATGTTGCCGTCCTGCGGGCCATCGCCCTTGGCAAAGGGCCCCGCCGGACGATTTTCGCTGTCGGCTACGCCGGTTGGGGACCCGGGCAACTCGAGGGCGAGATGCGACGGGGGGATTGGTTCACGGCGCCGGCGGACATAGATATCCTGTTCGACGTCAAGCAGGATACAAAGTGGACTCGTGCAATGGCGCGCCGTTTCCGGACGTTGTAGCCCGCGGGTCCTCCGCTGCCTCCAACACCGAGACCATTCAGCCAGGCGTCCGGCGTAACCGTCTTACCCGCTGCAGGATGAAAGTGAATCGTTCCG
>JBHIBA010000061.1:0-18938 GCA_046758845.1 Nitrospinota bacterium | reverse complement strand
TCGCGCCAGTGGGCGGGCTCACCGTCCGTGTCTCATATGTCTTGAACCAGTACAGGAACTGCCCATTTCCGCTCCACGATGGCATAATGGGCCGCCGGGGGGAAGCCTCCGGGGTTTGATTGCGTTCTGAACCGGCGCTGACCTTCCAGACCCGCTTCATTCAGGACCGTAATTGGGGCCGTCCTACGAGCATGGCGATCTTCCGGCCGATTCTGCGCGCATTCGCCTTCGGATGCGGGAACTCCCCCATGCGGCGGGCGAGCGCCCTTCGCGGCTTCTCGTCGCGGGGGACTTGCTCATCGTGAGAGGGGCCATAAACGGGGTGACGGACCGCTTTCCGTCACCGTCAACGCGCCGGCGAGGGGAGCTCGGATTTTGATCCGACCCGCGTTCTTGAACGATAGATGACGCTTCTGTGGGCAGTGCTTTGCGGGTTTCTCTTCGGCCTTGGGGACATCATTACGCGGCTGGGCGTCCGCACCGCCACTCCGTACACCGGGGCGTTCACCAACTCGATCGCCATGTCCGTGTCCCTGGGGATTTTTGTCCTGGCCCGGGGAGTCGGTTCAGCGAACCTCTGGCCCGCGGTCGGATGGTTCGCCCTCGCGGGGGCGGCGGGTCTGGCGCCGGGAAGGCTCCTGTACTACATGAGCGTCCAGCGGATCGGCGTCTCCAGGGCGTCGGTGTTGAACTCCCTCACGCCGTTCATCGGCATCCTGATGGCCGTTGGGTTCTTGGGAGAACGCCCAACTTGGCTCATCCTCCTCGGGACCGTGTTCATCGTCGGGGGAATCATCGGCCTGGTTACGGACCGGCAAGCAAGCCGAATTCCTCTCACCATCGCGCTGTACGGGATCACACCGACGTTCTTCTTCAGCTTGATTCCCATCTTCATGCGGCTTGGCATGCAATCTCTCCCTGACCCGATTCTCGGGACGTCCGTGTCCTTCCTGGCGGCGATCCTGGCGCTGTTGGCGGGACAGTTCTTGCTCCCGCGGAAGTCCCGGTGGGCGGCGGACCGGCGGGCGATCTGGATCTTTCTCTTGGCGGGGATTTGCCTCGGGTCGGCGTTCATCACGTTCTATAAGGCCCTCACCATCGGCACCGTCAGCTTTGTGATGCCCCTGGTCTATACCTCCCCGCTGTTCGCTATCCTGATCTCTCGTCTGCTCCTGCAGAAGCTCGAGCAGGTCACCTGGCGCCTGGCCGCAGGGGCTGTTGCCGTCTTCCTGGGAGTCCTGCTGGTTTCGATGTCCCGGGGCGGATGAACCGAGCGGAAAGGGAGAGGCGGCCGAATACAGTCGGTACCGGTTTCCAAATTGACTGGACAGGAGGCTTTGAACCGCCAATTCCTTAAAATCCACTCTCTTCAATTCAATCCTCACAAGAGACCATTCTGCCGTTCACAAGCCTGAGGATACGATCAGCTTTTTGCGCAAGCCGCTCATTGTGAGTGACGATAACGACGGTGTGACGTCCTCCCAGGGAGCAAAGTAGGTTCACTACCTGTTCTCCGCTCGCCGAGTCGAGGTTTCCGGTAGGCTCATCGGCAAGTACAATTTCAGGGCCGTTCGCCAGGGCACGGGCGATCGCCACCCTTTGCTGCTCCCCGCCGGAAAGCTGGCCCGGCCTGTGGTCCAACCGATTTCCCAAACCTACCAAGTCGAGCAGCGTCCGCGCCTTCCCCGCATCGGCCCGGAAGCCGCCGGAGACAAACTCCATCGGCAAGAGGACGTTTTCAAGGGCGGTCAAATTCGGGATCAGATGAAACGCCTGAAAGACAAACCCAACGTGGTGGCGTCGGAAGTCCGTCATCTGCGCGGGGGTCATGGAGCGAAGGTCTTTTTCTGCCACATGAGTTTTCCCCGCGTCGGCCTTGTCCATCCCGCCTAAGATGTGAAGCAGGGTGGACTTTCCGCTGCCGCTTGGCCCCACGATGGCGACTACCTCTCCGGTCCGAATTTCCAGGTCCACACCGGAAAGTGCGGCCACGTCCGAGCCGCCAAGCCTATAGATCTTTTTCACGCCTTCGAGTTGGATCAACAGCTTATTTTCGAGGGGAGCGTTCATTTCCGCAACGCCTCAATAGGGCTCAAGCGGTAGGCCCGCCAGAGTGAATACAGGCTTCCGATCAGGCCGGTCAAAACCGCCGCCAGAACCAGGAAAAAGACCATGGAAAACGACAAGATGTAAGCAACGGTCATGTTTTCAAGTAAGCTGTCTCCGTACTGGCCGGGCAGATAGATTCCCAGTGTTGCCTTGAAAAAGGCCCTGCCCACAGCGTACCCCGCCGAAGCGAAAATCAGCGCACCCAGTCCGGCCGACAATGCGGCAAGCATTGCGGATTCCCCGAGCGCGACACCCGCGAGGTTTCCCGTTGAGGCCCCCAGGGCCTTCAAGACCCCCAACTCGCGGATGCGCTCGTCGGTGGCCAGGAGCATGGCGAAGAGCAGGACCGAGGCGGCGAGGCCAACCGAAAGCCCCACCCAGATCCGCCCGATGCGACGCATGGTGGCGAGGGCGGCGGACATGAAACGGGCGCCATCTTCTCGAGTGGCCACGTCAAGTTCAGGAAACTTGGCCCGAATGGCCTCGGCCACCGCCAACACATTCTCCACTCTGTCCACCCGCACAAATAGCTTGGAAATCACATCTTCGACGCTGTAATGGCGCTGGAAGGTCTTGTAAGGCAGGAACATCTGGTTATCACCAAAGCCGTAGCCGCTGGTGAACAGGCCGACCACGCGAAACGGCCGGCCGCCGATTGTCCGCGTGCCCTTCTTGACGACTCCGGGCTCTCCGTCGCGCAAGATGTCTTTTACGAACACGCTCTCCCCGGGGCGAAAGTTCTCCAGCGATATGCCCATCTTCCGGGCGTAGGCGAGCCCCAAGAGAGCGAGATCCTTGCCTTCGTCGTCCGCTGTCAGGTCGCGACCAGCAATGATTCTCACCTTGCCCACTTCGCCATGGGTAGCGAGTCGGCGCGCATCGCCCGGTCGAACCCCGGTGTGCAGGGTCATGTAGTAGCCAGCGATGGGCTCGATGGCCACGAGATACGGTTCCACCTTAACCAGGTGCTCCATCTTCGCGATCTGTCCCTCCACCCCAGCGGGCATCACCTTGTTGAGACCGCCTGCCTGGTTGATGTGTCCGAAGCTCCTCCGGGCGCGAACTTGGATGAGCGTGGCGGTACCGCTGCTTAGACGCTCCACCTGGATTTCCAAAGCGCGGGAGTTGGCAAGCATTAGCAGCAACGACAGAAACACCGGCGCGGTGAGGGCGAGGACGAGCAGGTTCCTTCCCTTTCCTCGCCAGAGGTTCCGCACGCTGTAGCGGAAAACGACCGGGATCATTGCGCGTCCCCCGGAAGGGCGGGAAGAGCGGCTCCACGCCTTGCCGGCTGCGATCGGCCCCTCACACGAAACGGTTCATTCATCGCGGAGGATTTCCACGGGGTTCAGACGCCGACATCGGACGATTGGATACAGGCCCCCCAGTGCGCCGAGGAGAAGACACGCTCCGATGATGATGCCGACCGAAAGCAAGGAAAGCGGCGATTCTACAAGGTGGAATTTGATGCTGGTCCAACTCCGCCGGTAGATAGAAAGGCCGACGGTGCTTAAGAGGAGGCCTCCCGCTCCCGCCGCGAGGGAAAGTATGAGAGATTCCAGGACAAGCCGACCGGCGATCATGGGGTTGGAGGCCCCGAGGGCCTTCTCAATCCCGACCTCCCGCACCTGGTCGCGGAAGTGAAGCACCATCGCGCCAAAGACGACGAGGACGGCCGCTGCGAAAAAGAGGACGGCCCCCGTCTGGGAGGCCGCGGCCACCCCGCCCAGCATCGCCTGAACAAAGCGGACAGCATCACGGTTCGTGACCACATCCGCCTGCTCACCAAGTTTTCCCCGCAGTTTTTCCGCCACATCCCACGCCCGGGCGGCGTTCGGCGCACGCACGACGAGTTTGGCGTAGCCTCCAGCGCGAACAGTCTTCGCCATTGCGTTCAAGGGGAAGAACGCTTGCAGGTTGGAGAATCCGTTGCCGGAGTCGAAAATTCCCACCACCTTCCATTCGGCCCCGAGAAGGGGCACAAGGCCCAATTCCTCGGAGGAGCGAGGGTCGAGCCCAAGGCGCTTTGCCAGCTCTAAGCCGAGGACCGTTATCTGCCCATTGCCCTCATCGGGCCGGAACGTCCTCC
The DNA here is from genome assembly GCA_046758845.1 of Nitrospinota bacterium. Lineage (GTDB taxonomy): Bacteria > UBA8248 > UBA8248 > JACPRG01 > JBHIBA01. The sequence goes on along the minus strand of JBHIBA010000061.1, from coordinate 14,740 downwards.
CCGAGATGAGGCGGGAGTCCATGGGCTCGGGTTCGCCGACGGCCAGCATGGGTGTTCCCGGCCTGTGCCCCACGAAGAAAAGGGTGCTCGCGTCCTGAAACTTCCGCCGAATCAAGTAGGGCGCGATCTGGACATCCGGCGCAATGGCTTGAATTTGTTCGACCACGTCAAAGGGAAGCGGCCGCGAGCGTCTACCCCCCAGGCCGAGGGAGCCCTTGGGGCGGATCTCGAAGCGGCTCTCCAGGTTTCCCTCCAGCTCGGCGAAACGGAGGGCCGCCAGCCGGTTCACCGTGGCCATTATGGCGAAGAGGCCAACCGCGAGACTCACGAAGAGGACGACAAGTCCGGTTCGGAAAGGCTTCCTGAAAAGGTTCCGGAGCGCCCGGCGCAGGATGCGCGGCAAAAGCATTTCTCCTACGGGCAAGAGCCAGCGAAAGACCTGCAACAAAAGGAGTGCTTGAGATCGGGACAGCCGTGTTCCTCAGGGCAGGGAAGAAGGCCTGGTTCAATCATGCTGGAAAACCGCGTTCACGGGCCCGGGGACGCCCCGAATATCCGGGAGCCGATGGCCTCCAGAAGCTCGCCGCCCCGCTCGTAATCGGGGACGATGCAGATATCGTTTCCGGCCGCAGTTTCGTGGAGGGAGTCGATCCCTCTTCCTCTCCGTGGGGGATTTGGAGGGTTTCGTTTGGATTCTATGATTTGGCGTCTACATCTCGTGGACGCGAAGGCTCACCTCTTCCCCCAGCAAAGAGCGTATCCCGTCGCTTACTTTTTGGGCGAGTTCAGGGGATCGCACTGTGACGAAGAAGTGGGTGACTCGGCCTCTGAGCCGGAAGAACTCTTGGATGGTGGAAAGCGGAAGAACGAGTTTCTTTGCCGCCTCGGGGGGCTCGACGGCAAATTTTCCCACCACCTGCACACTTCGGTCCCCCTTCGGAAGGGTGAACGAAGAGTCAATCTCAAAGCGGTGGCGCATCATCGGCATGGCATGTCCCAGCCGGAATCCGGGATAATCCTCTACGTAGACGTTCCCCACGATCGCCACATAGCGGTCCCCGGGACGGAACCATCGACCGGCTCCTTTTTCCGGAGGAAGAAGCCTTCCGCCTTCCAGCACCCGCAGGGGAGCGCCCGGCTCCACACCGATAACAGCGTGAGGGTCCGCCTTCTGGAGAATGTATTTTTCAACCCCCTTCACGCCCTCGATGGAACGAATCCGGTCGGCGTATCCCTCCGCCAAAAGCCCTCCCGGTTCAGCGGCGCGCACCTCGACAATCGGCTCGCCCTGAGGCCAGGCGGCCTTTCCCCCTAACAGGGGAAAAAGTGCCAAGACGAGAATCCCCGTTGAAAGTCCCAGCCGATGCCTTCGAACGAGTTTCAATGGTGCTTCCCATTGCATGGGGATGTCCCTCCGGAATTCCTTGGCTTCAGAAACGGCGCACCCCATCTGCGCATTGCCCCGAACGAGGGATATCGCGCGGCGATACGCAAGCTCGCCGTCAGGGACCCATCCGTCCGCCGAAGATGCGGGAGCCGATGGCTTGGAGAAGTTCGTTCCCGCGCTCATAACCCGGGATGATGCGGACGTCGTTTTCCACGCCGATCTCGTGGATTGAGGCGATCTCCTTTCTCTCGGGTCCTTCTTGCAGGTGGATGGCGTTCTCAACGTCGATGCTGAGACCGAATTCCTTCGCGAGCCCTTCCAGGGCCGCCCATTTTTCGCGGGTCCACTCGAAGGTGGGCCTCAGGCGAAAAATCAGCTTGGCTCATCAGTACCCGGCAAAGGCGTAGTCGCCCCGGACAATCTGCCTTCTTTTCTTCTTGGCCTTCTCAAAGAAATCCGCCTCCTGGCTGATCTCTTCCAGGGCCTGCCTGGCCTCTTCAAAGAGAATCAATTTCCTGTCCTCGCCATGAGCGCCCCCTCCCTACCGAAGCCCCCGGACGCAGATGAGAACCGGGAAGGTTGCACCTCCTCTCCCGGTTCGATGAAAATAAATCGGCTTCAAAGCAATCGCGATCTCCTCCGCATTCGTGAAAAGCAAAACCTCCGAGAGGTCTCCGCGAACGCGGCGCACAGGCGCTGGGGTCACTTCCAGGATGGGGTGGAAATCACGCCAGATCGAATCGGAAATCCCGAACATGCGCAATCGAACCTCGTACCGCCGTCGTTTCTTCACGCCGACAAGTCGCAGGTTCGTCCCTGTCGGCAAGGACATTTTTTTTCCTTCGTAGAGGGACCATGGGCAGACCTCCTCCGGAAGCCGCCGCCAGCGGAAAGCCGTTCGCACCTGGCTCCGGCCGGCCGGGAGGTTCAGGGCAAGGAGATTTGGAAAGGGGAAAACGGCGCGCTGGCCGTTGACGGTGATCTCCGTTCGCTCCGCTCCGGGCATCGCCGCTTCAAGGGAACCCGAGGCAATGAGGGTCAGAGGCGCTTGGGCCTCCACGGAAGTGGTCTCCACCATGGTCTTGGTGCGGAGGTCCATCACGATTTGACGGTGGATTTTCGCTCTTCTCGTGACGAAAGCAGGGCGCGAGAAGAAGACGAGCTGCTGCTCGCTCGACTGGTAATAACCATGCACCCAGTTTTCTCGTGGGCCCGGTCTGTCCCTGATGGAGAAGAGTTCATCCGGCGTGGCCCCGGAGGTGAGGAACACCTCCCGGATGAAGCCCTTTCGCTGAACTCGACCTCTATTAACGATGAAACCGGCGAAACGAATCCGGGCCATTGCATCTCCGAGACTCAGCACGTGAAAGCAGCCAGGGAGCTTGGCGGCACAGGTTTCCGGCTCGCTCAGCCAGGGAAACCGGTAGACCCTTCCCGCCTCAATCGAGAGACTTCTCTTTTCCAAAATGGGGGGAACATAGGCGGCGGGAGAGTCGCTGACCGCCTGTGAAGCCGAAGAAATCATCAGAAGGGAAAGGAAGAAAGCGACTGCAACCTTCAAGGCACCGGACTCCCGGCCGGAGGGCCCTTGGCCTTCCAGACCGATTTCAGCCTTTCGGCGGAATCTCGATTTTGGCTTCCCAGGTTTCTATGACAACCTTCAAGGCGGAGGAGAGCTTTGCGCCGAGGCGGTGGCGGCCAGCCTTTGCCCGCCAGGTGAAATCGGCCGAAGCGGTTTGATAGGGAGGGACCACCCCTTTCAGGGATGAAATCTCCTGGCCATCGACGAAGAACGCCAGCGTGAGCCTCGTATGGGGGGCCGTCTTTGACCTGATTTGAAAAGTAACCTTGAGCTCCTCTCCGGCTTTCGGCAGGACCTCTGGCAGGAGAGCCACGAGGTCGAAGTTGTCCCCCGTAACCTTGCGCTCAAAGCGCATCCCGGGCATTCTGAGAGGAGGAGTCTCTTGGTGATAAGAGGCGAGACTGGGGCTCGATGAACTTACGAATAAGATCGCGGCCAAGCCCGCGTGGCTCAGAGACCTCGGCATGCCTGCCTCCTCTCTAGCGGGGGTTTCTTGCCTCCGATGTGCATCGGCCCTCTCACTTCCTGGCAGAAGGCCCGCTCGGGTCCCTTACATCCCTCCCGTCTTCAAGTAGAAGTTCACCAGCCAGGCGGTCGAGAGAATCACGACGACGCCGGCCGCCCGCCTCACCTTCGGCGCATGGCGGATCAAGATCTGAAGAGAGGGCTGGTCCTGAAGGCTAACGGCTGTGGTGACCAGGACCATCATGGCGAAGAAGCCCAGCAGGTAAGAGAAGAACGAGAGGAGGGCGAGGATGACTTTTCCCGCGAGCAAATTCACCGCCGCCAGCGGAACAACGACCAGTAACCCACAGCCGAGTGAGCCCGCCCCATAGAGGACGCCGAAGCCGAAAGCCGAACGTCCCGGACTGAAACGGATCCCGGCCTTCCTCTGTAAGAAGACGGCCGCCCGATCCAAACCGAGGCTCGAGCCGGTCACCAGGGCAATCCCAAATACGAGTAGAAGAAGCAAGATGATCGGTTTCGTCCATGCGCTAATTACCAGATAGCTGGCTGTCGTCGTAAAGCCGAAAACTGGATTCATGGCCAATCGTGGGATGGAGTAAAGAAAGGCGATCACAGCGACATAGACCACCGCAACCCCGAGGCCTGCGCGTGCTCCCCAGGCTAGACCTCGCGCCCAGGGTCGGTTGAACAACCCTCCGGCCTCAAGGGTCCCCGCCGTCTGGAGGTAGAAGGTGAGGTACGCCGGCAAAATGCCGATGGCGCAAGGGGCCGCAAATGTAAATAAGCCCGCAAAAAATCCGTAGCCGTAAAGCCAGCCCGGAGCCCACTTGGGGGTTTCACCTAATCCCCCCAAAACTACCGGGATCCAAAGGTAGAATCCTGTAAATGCGACTGCGGCAATGGCGAGGAGTGCGAGACCCAATCGGAGGTAGTTGCGGAGAGACTTTCTGGCAGGTTCCCGGGTGAACTCAGGCCCGATTGACTCGTTCTTAGTACGAAGCATCGAGGCCCCCCTCGAATCGAGTTCGTGGGAGTTGGGCTCCACCTGCGAACGCGTGAATCCTCAAGCAGGGTGTTTCGTCGGAAACTGCCGGGAAGGCTGAATCTCCCGGCCTCACTCAAACCGGGATTTCTTAGTCCTCGCTCTTTTCGGGGTCTTCGGAGGCGAGAACCTCTTGACTGTCCGGCTTGGCATCCTCAGCGAAAGGAAGAATTACCTGAACGCTTTTAAAGCCGTCTTCACACCCGCAGAACTCACACATCGCTTCCTCCTTTTCTGCCTATGGTGTTGGACTTCCTCTTGCGTGAGGGCTCAGGCATCATGTCGAGTTGCAAACAAACTGTCCCTCTTTCGCTCCCTGCAATTGAACTTGCCGCCTCCTGCAAAGTTCGCCCCAGAGCCGCGATCCCGGCGCGAACGCGGGCAGCCCGTCCTTGGCACGTCCTTGACTAACTCGCCGGCCCTGACTCCTTGGAAGAAGCCTTCGCCGGCGGCCCCTGGAAAGCCTCTCGGTACTCCCGAAGGAAGTCCTCGAGCTGTGCCTTGTTTTGCTCCACGGTTGCGGCCCAGATGTGAAGATATTCCTCCCCTCCTGAGCTCAGGCGGTAAATTCGCCTCGCGGCTCCCGCCCCGCCAGTGTCCCAATCGGACTCGACCAAACCCTCCTTTTCCATCCTCCGTAACGCCCGGTAAAGAACGCTTGCGTCCGGTGCTACGCCGTAACACTTGAGCGCATCGATCAGGGCATAGCCGTGACGGGGCTCCCGATGGAGCAAAAGCAGGGTGCAGGGTTGCAAGAAGTTGTCACTGATGCTTCCGGGACAATCGCAAGACTGCTCCGTGAGAACATCGATGTAACTTTCCCTCGATTCATTTCCCATGGGCGCCCTCAAGTTTGATATAAGTACATTAAGCATATATAATCTGAATGACAATATCTGTCAAGGTTTTTTCCCGCCCGAATCTGTCCAAACCGACGGCGCAGGCCTGAAATCGAACGCGGCTTACACTCCGACCTCTCGAACGGGATGAAGGATTCGTTAAGGAGGGAGACCTGAACGGAAAGAAACCCGGCAAAGAACGATCAGGTGAGAGAAAGTCGCTGAGCTACCGGCCTCAGAGCCACTTCACGAGCCATTCGGGAGTGAGGCTGAGGGCGTAGGTGTTGAGGACGGTGAGCTGCCCCGTCAGAAGCAGAACGCCCATGAGGATGAGGACGACCCCCCCGACTTTCTGGACGGCGGGAAGAAACCGCTTGAATCGATGGAAGAACCCGAGGAAACCGTTAAATGCGATGGCCGCCACGAGGAAGGGCACCCCCAAGCCGGCCGAGTATATAAACAAGAGCCAAGCGCCTTTTCCGCTTTCAACGGCGGCCAGGGTGAGAATGGCCCCGAGGGTCGGGCCTACACAGGGTGTCCAGGCGATTCCGAAGGAGATGCCAATCAAAAAGGCTCCGACGTAACCCACTCTCCGTTTGTTCAGCTTCCCCTCCAAGGGCTGAAGGTATCTTTGCAGGAAACCGATTTTCAGAAGACCGGTGAGGACGAGGCCGAAGAAGATGATCAGGACCCCGCCGACCCAGGTGAATTCCCGACGCATGCTCATGAGGCCCTCCGTCAAGACGGAGATAGATGCCCCCAAGAGAACGAACACCAACGTGAACCCGGCGCCAAAGAAAATGGAGCTGAGCAATACCTTTCTTCGCAGCCGCCAATCTCCCGTTCCCGCGGTCGTCAAATCTTCGTAGGACACACCCGATATTACAGACAGGTAAGAGGGGATCAGCGGCAGGATGCAGGGCGAGAGGAAGGAGATGAGCCCCCCCGCGAATGCGACCAGAAATGAGATGCTCACTCCCGATTCCATCGTCTTGCAAAATCCTTTCGCTTGAGCGTCCCCGGGCTCGGACGACCGATGGAGCGCCGGACGCCGCCCGCCGAGAATTTCTTACGTGGCGCCTGCGAGGCGCCCGCCTTCTCTAACCCATCTTCCTTGAAGATATTCCCACCCAGGAGGAAGGGCAACGCTCAAACCCATCACCGATGAGTTGCCCACACGGGGGAAACCCTTCGCCATCACGTAAATGCGTCTCCGTCCTCAAACCGGCCGCGGGGCTTTTCCGGAGATGAACCCTCCGCCTGCTCATCCGCCGAGTCGAAATTAGCCCTGTCCCTGTCTTCAACACGAACGCCTTACAGCAGGCTCTCGATCAGCACCTGGGCCAGTTCGCTGGTCCAATCGCGATAGCCGATAGAACCTCCGATGACCTCTCCCTTCCGATTCAATAGGTAGTTCGTAGGCGTGCCCCGAACCGTGAACATCCGGGCAACGTGCATCCTCGGGTCGAGAAGATTGGTGTAGCTCGCCAGGTTTCTCTCGAGATAGGGCGCCACAACCTTGGCCCCCTGCGGGTCCATCGCGACCCCCAAAACTTCCAGACCCCTGTCCTTATACTTCTGGTAAAGCGCTTCGAGAGCCGGCCGCTCCCGTAGGCAGTACGGTCACGATGTGGTCCAGAAGTTCAGAACCACAACCTTTCCTTTGAAGTGCGAAAGGGAGGTCGCGTTGCCTTTCAGATCCTTCAGCGTGAAATCCGGGGGGGCGACAGGCTTGGAAAAGCGAACCATCCTGAGGGCCACAAAATGCTTGTCGTCCGCCCCCAAGCCGGGCGCAGCCGCAAGCACCGCCCAAACCACCCCAGCGCAAACCAGGATCGCCGGAACCCCCAGCGCCAGAACACGATTGCGGTGCTTTTGCATCGAGTTGTGCTCCCCCTTCACATCCAGGCTATGGCTGGCTGATCATCATGCCGTCCGCTCGAACGTGTTACCCATTACTTGAACCGGTCCACTACGGGAAATATTCCCCCTTCGAAGCGGCGAGAGCCGCAAGTCAAGGGCGCGCGCCCCTTCACGGGGTGAAGACTTCGTTGGCTGCGCTGTAAGACCCCCCAGGCGTCGGGCCTCCGCTTAAGACGAAAATCCGGCCGCCCCAGGCGGCTGCGCCCAGGCCATGTCGCGCCGTCGGCATCGGCGCATATCCCTTCCATGCATCCCGTTCGGGATCATAAGCCTCGTTCTCGGCGAAGGTCCCTTCCCCCGACTCTCCGCCGAAGACGAATATGCGCCCGTTCAAAACCGCCGCGGCAATGCCGCTCCGAGGGGTTGGCAGAGGTCGTCGGGTTTCCCACTTGTTGGCCTGTGGATCGAAGACCTCGTTGGTCCCGATGTTTCGGGTGGGCGTCCCCAACCGGCCACCGATGGCAAAAATCTTCCCCCGGAACGATGCCACCGCCAGGTGGTCTCGCGCCGTTGGCATAGGGGCGAGTCGTTTCCAGGTGTCGGATGCGGGGTCGTATGCCTCGTTGGCTCGGACGTCGCCGCCCTTTCCCCAACCGCCCACAGCGTAAAGCCTCCCTTTGATGACGGCCACGCCCAAGGCCCCCCGGGCGCTGGGCATGGAAGAAAGTTCCCTCCACCGGTCCGCCTTGGGGTCAAACTCGTACAGGCTGTTCACCGCGCCCCAGAAGGAGCCACCGCCGAACCCGCCGGCCACATAAAGTCGCCCTCCGATAACGCCCACCCCTATGTGATGGAGCGGACGCGGCAGAGAAGCCCGCCTTCGCCACGTCCGTGTCCGGGGATTGTAAGCCTCGACAAGATCCGTGATCCCCCGGCGGGTGAGCCCGCCGATCACATAAATCTGATCGTCCAGCGCGGCGACGCTGGCTTCCTCCCTTCGGGTAGGCGGCTGGGGCTCACGCGTCCACTTCCCTTGGGCTGGGAGGGCATACGGAGTCAGGACCCAGCCGATGAACACCCCTAAGACCAACCATTTCTTCATTGGATCCTCCCTCTACAAGCAAACATTTCTATTGTATATCATCCCTTGACTCGAGGTGCAGGTTGCCGAAGGCCCTGCGGGCCCGGCCGGGAGATTTTAGAACGAAGGATGCCGCGATGGAAAGAAGGCGCAGTGTCCAAAGAGAGGCGCGCCAGAAGGTCCGTGAAACGGACGCGGCCCGATGGGCTTCGATCATCCTCTTGATCATTCTCTTTTTGGCGTACGGCATTGCGGGCTGCGGTCGAGAGGGCTCTTTTTCGAGTTCGGGAGACCTGGAGGTTGAGCGGCACGGCCATGCGGCTGTGCTGCTACGAGACGGTTCCGTCCTCGTGATGGGGGGTCTGACAAAAAGGCATCCGCTTCCGTCAGCGGAAAGGTTTAATCCCATCGATGGGTCCTTCCGCCCGGTCAAATCCCGTCTCCCGCGCCCTTCGGGATGGGCCGCGGCCGCGATGCTCCCCGACGGGCGGGCGCTCTACGTCGGCGGATGGTTGGACGTGCACACCGTCCTTGCCGATGGCGCCCTTTTCCTCCCCGACAAGGGCGTCTTCGTTCCGACGCGAGGCAAGCTCGCCACCCCCCGTTACGACCACACGGCGACCGCACTCTCGGACGGCAGCGCCCTCATCGCCGGGGGAAACAACGGGAAGGAGGCCGTATCCTTCACCGAACGCTATCTGCCCGGGGAAGACCGTTTCCTACCCGCGCGCCGCATGCTCTTCGCCAGGCAGCAACACACCGCCTCCCTGCTGCCCGACGGGCGGGTCCTCATCGTAGGGGGAAACCCCAAGGCCAAGTACGGGGAGCTCTACGATCCCAGGGACGGCCGTTTCCGCCCGACGCGTGGGCGCATGACGGGGCCTCGGCGGCGCCACACTGCCACGCTCCTCGACGATGGCCGCGTCCTCATCGCAGGGGGCTGGGACGAAAAGGCCCTCGGTTCCGCAGAAGTGTTCGACCCCAGGACCGGGTCGTTTCTTGCCACGGCCGGCCCTCTCCTGCATGCCCGGCAGCAGCACGCCGCAGTCCGCCTTCCCGATGGGACGGTTCTTCTGATCGGAGGGCGGGGGACAGAAGAAACGCTGCGGAGCGCTGAAGTGTTCGACCCCCGGACGGGCAGGTTCAGCGAAGCGCCGGGTCGGCTGCGTCACGCCCGGCGGCTTTTTACGGCGACGGTCCTCTCCGACGGACGGGTGCTGGTGGTCGGCGGCGCCGGTGACCGCGACGTCCTCCGCAAGGCCGAAATCTTCACACCGCTCAGCCGATAGGGGTCGCCATGGCCCGTACGCAGCGCCCGCGAGTCATCCTGGAGATGGGAGGCGCCAGGCCAAACGTTTACGAGTATCTGGAGGGGCGCGGCTCTCGTGCCGTCAACACGGTTTCAGTCGCCCGAAATGGCGTTGACAGGTCCGGTAGAGACGGGTCTAATCGGGCTAAACAGCAACGAGTGGTCGGTACAGCCCTGGCCGGATTTGAAATGGGAAGTTCCGGCTTGTTTCACCAGCCCTCGCGACTGCCAAGGGGCGTTGTTGCGAGTATCACCGGTTAATCTCAGCAAAGGGGGGGTGGTTATATGCCTGCACGTAACCCTGAAGAGTTGGATCGCCTGTTCTCAGAGGCCTTGAATTCCGGCAATCTGGATGCTCTCTTGGCTCTTTACGAACCGCAAGCCACCTTAACTCCGGAACCGGGACAGGTCGTCACCGGGACCCAGGCTATTGGGGAGGCATTAAGCGCTTTCTTAGCCGGCAACCCCAGGATCACTTTGGAAAACAAGACCCTCGCCCAGACAGGTGACATCGCACTCTCTACCGCCAATTGGGAACTCTCAGGTACAGGGCCGGACGGCAACCCAATGAAGATGGCCGGCCACAGCGTGGAAGTGGCCCGTCGGCAGCCAGATGGGAATTGGCTTTTCGTGATCGATACGCCGTGGGGGCTTGAGTGGGGCGAATAAGTCCCCATGCATTCCAGTCAGCTTAAACCCGTTCCGCTCTATTCACAGCAACGCGGCGTCTAACACCCGTTGCAGCGGACGCGCGGATGGCTCCGCTTGAGACCATTTCTTACTGCCCCGAAAGGGCCCTCAGGTGGGCCTCGACGGAACGGGAGAGGCCTTCCAGGTCGTATCCGCCCTCGAGGAGAGAGACGATCCGCCCCCCGGCGAATCTCCCGGCGATGTCCGTGACGATCCGCGTTAGCTCCGCGAAGCCCTGTTCCGTGAGCTGAAGCTGGGCCAATGGGTCGCGCCGGTGGCCGTCAAAACCGGCCGAGATGAGGACAAACTCGGGCTGGAACTTTTCAGCGGCGGGAAGGAGCTTTTCGCGAAAGGCGCGAATGACCTCTGCGTCCCCCGCCCCGGCGGGCATGGGCGCGTTGATCGTCGTCCCTTTTCCCGGGCCTTCACCGCCCTCGGACTCTGCTCCCGTCCCCGGATAAAACGGATACTGATGCGTGCTGAAGAAGAGGACGGTCGGGTCCGTGTAGAAGAGGGCCTGCGTCCCGTTCCCATGGTGGACGTCCCAATCGACGATCAGAATGCGCTTGAGGCCGTACTTCTCCTGGACGTAACGCGCGGCGATGGCGACGTTGTTGAAAAGACAAAAGCCCATGGCCCGTGCGGCCAGGGCGTGATGGCCCGGAGGCCGGACGGCCGCGAAGGCGTTCTTCGCCCGGCCCTCCATGACGGCGTCCACGGCGGCGAGCGCCCCGCCCACGGCGAGCACAGCCACGCGGAAGCTGTCTTTGGAAACCCGCGTGTCCGGGTCAAGGGCGGCGGGGGCCCGCTCTGAGGCCTTCTCGATGAGCCGGACGTAATCGGCGGGATGAATGCGGGTGATCCACTTCTCGTCAGCGGGCTCCGGCGTGATCCGGAGAAGATTTTCCAAGAGGTCCGTCTTTTCCAGGTGGCCGACGATTGCCCGCAGGCGCTCGGGCCGCTCGGGATGCGTCCGCCCCGCGTCATGGAGGAGGTAATCCGGGTGATAGACAAAGGCCGTTTTCGGCATCTTTCCTTTTGCCCTTTGCGGGTTTTCCCCGGCAACTTCTAACGGAAGGCCAAGTATAACGGCAAGCAGAGAACTGAGGATAACCCGTCTCCAGGGTCGTCCGCCCGAGGCGCCCCAACCATCCCGCATGACCCCCGCCCGAGTGCGCGACGCCGCCATCATCAAACCAGCCCCTCTGCGGACAGGATGCCAAGGGCCGTCTTTACGGCTTCTTCGGGCTTTCCCGTGTTGGGGACCGGCCGCGCGACGCGCGCGGTTTCATTCCCCAGCGGCTCCCAGCCGGCCGCCGACTCTCGATAGATCTTCCAATCCGCGTCGGAGAAATCTCTGCCGCGCCGCTCCAGCCGGGCCTTCACCAACTCCGCATCCGCTTCGCATTGAAGGAACAGGACGGGAACGCCCCAGCGGTGCGCCGCCTCGAGGAAAGCCCGCCGCCGTCTCTCCTCCCGAAAGCTGGCGTCCACCAGGACGCGCTTCCCCTCGAAAAGGTGGGCCTCAGCCCTTTCTAGACACGCCGTGTAGGTCCGGTCGTTCCATTCGTCGGTGTAAATCCCCTCCCCGAAAGGGGCTGCCGTCTCTTCTCTTTCTCTCACGCCGGCCAGTTCTTTCCGAACGACGTCCGACGCGATCCGGGCGAACCCCGAGAGCCTTTCCAGCCGCCCGGCCAGGAGAGTCTTGCCCGTTCCGGGAAGTCCGCCGACCAGGACCAGGCAGGGCCGCTCGGCGGGGCTTGCGAGGATCTCAAGGGCCAGAAGGAAATGGGACTTTGCGCCCTGAAGGGCGCGGTCTCTTTCCAGGGCGGGGACTTCCGCCTCGCGGGCCTTTATCCCCTCTACCTTCCCGCGCACGACGGCCCGATAGGCCTTGTAGAAGGGGAGAACTTCCCTTCCCCCCTCATCGCCCGAGGCCGCGAAGTAGGCGTCGGTGAAAAGCCGGGAAAGATCCCTCCGCCCCCGAAATTCCAGGTCCATGGCAAGGAAGGCCGAATCGGCCGCCGGATCGGCGTAGCGGAACCGCTCGTTGAACTCTATGCAGTCCAGGATGACGAGGTCCCCCGGCGGTCTCTCATCAGGAAAAAAGTAAACGTGGTCGAGGTGGAGGTCGCCGTGCGTATCCCGGGGAACGCCGCGCTCCGCCCGACTCTCGATGCAGGGGCGACGCCGCTCGAGTTCCCGCTCGGTCAGAGCGCGAATCTTCTCGAAAACCCTGCGGCTCAGCGACAGGCCGACGGAAGGTTTGACCTGCTCAAAATTCTCCCGGCTGTTTCCGGCCACAACCTCCCACCGGCCCCAACGGGAAATTTCCCCGCTGGACTCGGCCGATTCATGGAACGCCGCGATGCGCCTTGCGAGCTCTTGCAGCGTGGCGGCTTCGAGTCGCCCTCGTTGCAGGATCCTCAACAAGGTCCTCTCTTCGGGAAGACGCTTCATCTGAACGGCGTAATCCACGATCTCCCCTTCACCCCCCATGCGCACTCTCCCCTCGCGGAGGGTGACGGGAAGGACGTCCAGATAAACACCGGGAGCCAGGCGCCGGTTGAGGCGGACCTCCTCGCGGCAGAATTGCCGGCGGCGCTCCAGCGTGCTGAAATCCAGAAAGCTCAGGTTCAAGGGCTTCTTCACCTTGTAGGCATACGGGCCCGCAAGAAACAGGCCCGAGATGTGGGTCTGGAGGACCGAGACGCCGTCGACCGGATGAGGGTACGCTTCGCTTCGAGAGAGGGCTTCGATGAGTCTCTGAAACTCCACGCTTCTTTTCCCCGAGAGAGAGTCGGGGGAATCTTATCCGCCGGTCCCAGCCAGGGCAAATCGGTCGTGGACTCGCTTTTTGGGAACAATGCGCATTGACTTTTTGTCTGGGGGGCCTTCTTGGGCTCTGGCGTGCCGGCTAGACTGCGGTTGAAGATTGTTCCTCTCTTAACAGCGTTTTTGGCGCACCCCCTCCGAAGGTGATTGATCAGGCACGCAAGTGCCCCCCTGGGGATCCAGGCTTTCGACCCCGATCTATAGCCGTCCAATGTACTCGGCCATCCGGCGCCGCGTCCGAGCGTCGGGAAGACGGCCGTACCCCGCCTGCATGTTGTCCACGAGGTGCTTCGCTTTGGTGGTGGCCGGGATGACGCACGTCACCGCCGGATGCGAGAGAATGAATTTCAAAAAGAACTGCGCCCAGCTCTGGCAATCGAATTCTGCCGCCCAGGACGGCAGGCTTTTGCCGCGCACCCCCCTGAACAAATCGCCCACTTCGAACGGGGTGTGGGCGATCATCGCCGTCCCGTGCTCGACCGCCGCCGGCAACAGGCGCTCCTCCGCCTTTCGGGTCACGATGGAGTAGGGGATCTCTATGAAATCCAGTTTCTCCGTTTTGACGATCTGCTCAATGCGGCCGAAAGCGCCCAGTCGCCAGTGGGTCACGCCCAGGTAGCGAATCCGTCCGGCCTCTTTCCAGGCGCGGAGGTTGTCCAACTGGGTCCGCCAGTCCACCAGGTTGTGAACCTGGATGAGGTCAATGCGCGGGGAGTGCATCCGCCGCATGGAGGTTTCCATCTGCCGCACGCCTCCCTTGCGGCCGTGCGTCACCACCTTCGTGGCGAGAAACAGGGACTTGTGGACGCCGAGTTCCGCCGCAAGATCCCCGACGACCGTCTCGGCCTTGCCGTACATGGGTGAGGAATCCACCACGCTCCCCCCCCGCTCGACGAACAGCTTCAACACCTCCTTGAGGGGCGCGCGTACATTGGGGTCAGGACCCACGTCGAACGTGCGCGCCGTGCCGAGCCCTACGGCCGGCAGCCTCTCCCCGCTTCGCGGGATCGCCCTTTTCAGGATCGACATCGTCTTCCCCCCGGCGGCCACGTCACCCCACACCGCCCAGGCCCCCGCCCCGAAAAGCAGTTTCAACATCGATCGGCGCGAGAGGGAAAATGGTTCAGCATGGCTTAAACCCATCATCCCCTTCTCCAGGCGTGACCTCGACGCCATTGCATGGGCTACCCAGAAATCACAGGATAGCGACTCTATCACAACAGGATTGGGACAATCTTAGAGAAAACCCCCTTCCAGGGGGGCTTTTTTGGGCACTAGCGTGCCGGCCGAGCTGCGGTTGGAGGTACGTGCATATAAGCCGGGTGTCTTTGGCGCACACCTTCCGAAGAGCGATCAAGCAGGCTCGCCAGTGCAAGAAACTGACGCAGTGCGTCCCGCCCCCCCTGGACCCCCCGGAAAACTTTTGACGGCCGAGCTTGCGCTCGGCCTGCTCGCGGCACCGGTGAGACGGCTGACCGGCCAGGCATCCTGCGCGGAGCCTCATTTTTCTTGCGAAAGAGGGCGGCCCTTCCAGGCCGCCCTCTTTCGCGAAACAAAAGTTTTGAGGGGGGGCGTGGGGGGGCGCCTTTCAAAAAGCGCCCCCCGCAGGAAAAGTCCGCTAGGAAATCCGCTCATTTCTCTTCC
>JBHIBA010000060.1:0-18973 GCA_046758845.1 Nitrospinota bacterium | reverse complement strand
ATGTCATTCTTCTATGGAAGACCCGGTTTTGTTTTCTGCGGGGGGGCTTTTTTGGGCACTGGCGTGGCGGCCGGACTGCGGTTGCGGGGGGCGCTTCCCTCGGTTGCGCTCGGGACAAGCTTTGAAAGGCACCCCCCCGCACCCCCCAGCAAAACTTTCTATTCGCGGAAGAGGGTAGCGCCTGGCGGTGCTATCCTCTTCCGCAAGAAACTGGCCCCTTGTCCGAATGCGGGAGCCTTGCGCAGCAAGGCGCGCATTCGGGCAAAGACAGCAGCCATCGCAAGGCCCCACACACCCACCCAAGCAGGCCCGGCCACGCGGTGACGGGCCGTCAAAAGTTTTCCGGGGGGTCCCAGGGGGGCGGGACGCACAGCGTCAGGTTTCTGCACTCGCGTGCCTAGTGAATCACCTCTCGGAAGGTGAGCGCCCAAGACGCCCGGCTGAAGGCTACAAACTTCCAACCGCAGTTCGGCCGGCACGCGAGTGCCCAAGAAGCCCCCCCAGCAAAAGGGGGGAGACGCACCGCTTCAGGCGGGAGATTTACAGTTGCAGGGCAACCAGGGCGCCGCCCAGCACAATGCAGAGGCAACCGGCGAGCAGGGGAAGGTTCAGCCGTTCGAGGTCCCGCAAAAAGATCGCGCTGAACAGAAGCGTGAACAAGGGGGTCGCGCCCGAGATGGGAGAAATGATGACCACCCTCCCCGTCTGGTAGGCCAAGAAAAGCATCACGAACCCGACCCCCAGGACCACGCCCAAAAGCCCGAAGTACACCCACCCCCCAAGGGGGGGAATTCCTTCTCCGGGGGTACGGACCCACAGCCAGTACGCCCCGACGACGAAAACCGAAACCAAGACGGCCGCCCAGGCGCCGACGGCCGGATGGGGATGGTCGGCCACGCCGTACCGAATCACCACGTCCCGGATCCCCAGCAAGAAGGTTCCCGCCAGAGGGTAGATGAGATCCCTGCGCCGCCACTCCTTCTCCTTCCGGCCTCTTCTGGAAAGGAGCACCCCCCCCGTGATGACGCCCAGCATCCCGACGACGTTCAGCGTCGTCGGCCGCTCGCCCAGAAAAGCAACGGCCATGAGGGAGGCCAGCAACGGCGACATCGCCCGCAGACTCGCCGAGCGGGAAGCCCCGACCTTCTGGACGGCAACCAGAAGCAGCGTCCGCGATATGGAGGGGACGAAGAGCCCCAGGGCGAAGAAGATGAGGATCCGGCCGTCCAAAATCGCCGACAGAGGGGCCGTCGCCGCCACCCACACCGTCAGGACGAACAGGTTAACGCACGTCGCGATGAGCGAGCCCAGGATGATGTTGCAATAAAGGATTCCCCGGCGCGCCAGCACGAAAGCGGAGGAGAAGCTGAGGGTGAACCCGAGGGCCAGAAGGACCGGAATCAACGGCGAAGATTTCCACAGCTACCGGACAGTCCCCGGCGCACGGTCAGGATGAACGGCGAGAGGAAGAAACCCGCGCCTCCTCATGGGAGCAGGAGCGTCACTGGGAAATCTGCCAAGGGGCGTAGTCTGTGGTGTAAGAGAAGGTCTTGACCCTGCCGTTCTTCTCGAACCAGACGGTGAGCGCTTTGGACCGTTTCTCTCCGCCCAGGGCTCCCGACCAGAAGCGATACGTCCAGGTCTCAATCTGGCCCTCCAGGCCCCTCTCGTAGGGGGAGCCGAGCCAATCCTGAACTTGGGCCTTGGTCGTCTTGCCTTTTTCAATCTGCGTGATGACCTGCTGGTCGAAGTCCCGCCCGGAGGTCACGCACCCCGCGAGCGACGCAGCCATGAGAACCACAACACACGAATAAATCAATCTCTTCATCGAATCCTCCTGTCCCCCGGCGGATGAGATATCCCCTGGCGCAGCCCACGCCTTCCCCGTGCTGGGCTCTTTCTACCGATGCACCGCATACTCCTAGCACATCGGTGGGAAGCCTTCAAGGGACGCCGCCCGGCAATGGGTCAGTTTGCAACGGATTAAGCCCCGCAGGCAGCTTTGCCCACGGCTTTGTCATCATTTCGTGTAGCCCCGTCTATGAAGACCTAGGTCCGAGCGGAGATCGGGGCGCGCCCGGCCGCGATTTCCGCGGAGCCTGCACGGAGCGAAGCGAATGTGCTCAAATCGCGGCTACAAAGGAGGAAGGCAGGGGTCATTCAGCGAACTGACCCACTACCCACCCGGCGCCTTTCCATGAAAGGTGGGAACGGAAAGAGCCGCCAAGCGCGCCGCACCGCGCGACCGATCGATCCGGCGCACCTCACGCCGGCGGACGGAGGACGATGACCGTCATCTGGCGGGGAAGGGACTCTCGCGTAAAGGAAATGACGGAGGAGGCGTGGCGGCGGTAGCGCAGTCCTTCCAGGAATGCCCTGAGCAGGTCCTCGCGGTCCCAAAAATGCATCGGGATGGCGGCGCGGGGCCTGACCTGGCGAAGGACCGTCCGGGCCATCTCCGGCCCCATCGTGAACCGGCCCCCAATCGGGATGAGCAGAACATCCACGAGCCCCAGCTCCTCAAGCTGCCGGGGCGTCAGCCGCCCCCCCAGGTCCCCCAGATGCGCCACGCACACGCGGCCGAAATCGAACGTGAAAGCGGCCCCCTTCATCTGCTCCCCGTTGTAGCCGACCTGGTAGACGGGGATGCTTCGGACCTTGATTTCCCGCACCTGGGTGATCACGTGACGCCACTCCACCCCAAACTTCGTCAATCCGCGCAGGATGAGTGGACTGCCCGCCACGACCCCCAGGGCGTTATGGTTTCGGTGCTCCCGACCGATGGTGACCGCGTGGGCGGAGACCTTCGGCGTCGGGTACATGCCGGGGGCGAGGGGGTCGGTCACGATGCGCGTCCCGGCCTTCGATGCCAGCAGGAAGAAACTGTGGCCGAACCAGCCGACGGTCACGTCGGCCTCCCCGGCGCCGATTTCGGCCCACGCCGAGAAGGAAGCCGACCGGACGAGAGGCCTGTTGGAACCGCGAACGAGGCTATCCGGCTTGCAGGCGGCCGGGGCCCCGGGGCACAAAACCGCCAACGTCATCAAAGCGGCCGCCAAACCGGCGAAAAAAACCCCTCCCCTCACGCCAGTCCTCTCCTCCTCCTCAGCAGCCACTCGGCCCCCAGGAGCAGAACCAGTGCGGCGAAGGCGTATTCGATTTTCCACACGGCGAGCTCCCGCTCCTGCACCAGGTTGACCCGCGTGCGAGATGTGAGCAGCTTCGCCACCCGAGAAGCCGCTTCGGCGTCGAAGGCGGCCGCCTCGAAGAAGAGCCCACCCGAGGTCCGGGCCAGCGCGCGCAGGAACTCCGGGCGGGGGGCTGCATCCTCTTCTTCCACATTGAACGTCTGGGCGTCCAGGAGCAGTTCCGACTCGCCCAGGGCGCGATCCCCCCGGCGGGCCTCGGCCTGAACCCGGTAAGACCCCGGCGTGCGAAGCCGGGGATGGGCGACATAAAGCCCTGGCTCTCGGGCCGGCGAGAACTTCAAGGGAACCCGGTTGCCGGAGGGATCGATCAACGCCCCGCGGACTTCCGCCCCCGCCGCGGGCTGGTATCGGGAGTCCAGGACGCGGAAGCGCACCTCGGTCTCTTCCCCGGCCTTGTATTCTCTTCGGAGGCTGGAAAGTCTAGCCCGGTCCAACGACGGGGACTTCACGAGCCAGTCCACCGCCCGCTTGACCAGATTCAAGTAGGGCCGGTTCCCTTGATCGCGGCCCACCATCTCGAAGGACCATCGCCAGAACGAACTGGAAAGGATGGCCATCGTCCGGCCCTTGCCCGCCTCCATGACGGCCAGAAGCGGGGCTCCATCGCCCGCGGCGTCGCCTGACCCGCGCACCGCCAAGGTGGTGGCCCCCGACTTCGCCCGGGCCGAAGGGTTGTATCCGCGGAGTTGCGGCAAGGACTTCCAGATCTTGAGGTTCTCCTCCGGGTCCGGGCTCAACCGAGTGATGGGATGGGTCTTCCCGGCTTCGGTGAGCGCCGCCCCGACGGGCTTCAGGACGTAATTCCGGGGGGTTCGATTCATCTCGATGGGAAGGATGGATTCAAGGGGCGAGTCGTTGTATCCCCCCGCACCAAATGAGGAATCCCCGCCGAGCATAAGGAAGGCGCCTCCTTGCTCCACGAACTTGGCCACATTCTCCAGGTAGTAGAAAGGGAAGTAAGGGCGGAATGAGAAGTTATCGAAGATTAAAAGGTCGAAATTGTTAAGCTCCCGGGTGAAGATGCGCTCGGTGGGAAAGGAGATGAGGCTCAGCTCGCTTTGCGGAATATCCACCTCGTCGTTGATGGTGCGCAGGATCACAAAGGACACCAGGTCGATGCCCGGGTCCAGTTTGAGCGCCCGGCGCATGAACCGGTAATTCCAGGAGGGCCGCCCGCTCACGTAGAGCACGCGATGCTTGTCGCGGAGGACCTGAATGGAGAAATCCACCGAGTTGTTCGCACGGGTGTGCTCACCCAATTGGGAGAACGCCTCCACCGACAAGCGGAGCAGGCCCACCTCCTCGGGCGTGAAGATAAACTCCAGCCGTTCGTCAAATTGATCCCGCTTCAGTTCAACCGTCCGGGTAGCCAGCAGCTGCCCTCCGCTCTTCAGCGCCAGGGTGACGCGCTTGCCCGCAAACCCCAGCGCCCGAAGCCTGAAGCTGACGCGGGTCTCGTGGCGCAGGAAGGACAGGTCAGGGGCGCGCAGGTCCAGGATCTGAAGGTCTCGGAATTTCTCCGGATCGCCGACGGCCACCGCCACCACCGGCGCGCCCAGACGGCGGGCGGCTTCGGAGGCGTCGGCCGGACCCAGGTTGGCCGCCCCGTCGCTCAGCAGGAGAATGGCCGAGGGCGGATTGCCCGGATTGGAATTTCGCACCGAGGCCAGAGCGCCGCCGATGTCCGTCCCCGTCCCCTTGCGCTCCAACTCCTGATTGTCCATCCCCTGAAGGAGCGATTCGAGGTCGGCGGGCCCCACATCCCGGTCAAAGGTGAAGTAGTGCACCCGACCCGCCGGCGCCAGTGCCCGCCGCAAGGGGGAGTCCTCTCCGGCCAACAGGGGGCGGATCGCCGCGCTTCTCGTCCCTCCGCTCTCCCGGGCCTCCATGCTTGCGGAGGTGTCAACGAGCACGGCCACCTCCGGCGGGAGATATTGGAGGGTCTGGCGAAGGACCGTGGGTTGAAACAGGTAAACCAGGAGCAGGCCGAAGAGAAGAAAACGCAAGGTGGTCAGCCCAAGGGCCATGCCGAGGCCCACGTGTCCGTGGGCGCGGCGCCAATAGAGGATCAGGAGCCCAAGGACGCCCAGACAAAGGGGTACGAACCACCAAAGAGATGGGAGTCGCGCGAAGTAAAAAGTCTCTCGGACCAAGGACCCGATCATCTGACTTACCCCACCCTGCGTTTGATGAAGGGGAGATGGATCTTGTCCTGCTTGTAATTGGCCGTCAGGGCATAGAGGACGATGTTGACGCCCAGCTTGAACGCCTCGCGACGTTGGGCCTCACCCCCGGGCTCGCAGGGGTAGGACCAGTTGCCCAGGGGGTCTTTCTCCCAGGCTCCGCCCAGGTCGTTTTGGCAGTAGATGACGGGGGCCACATCCCCCATCCAAATCCCCTCCAGGTAGGGATGTATGATGCGGCGTCCACCGATCTGGCGGATCAGGTAAAAGGAACGAAAGACGGTGTGATCGGAGGGCAGGCGCCGGAGCTCCCGCTTCGGGAAAAGCCGCTTCATTTCATCCCGGAAGGCCTCGTCGAAGTCCGTTCCCACGTGGCCGGCGGAGTCGTCGGCGAGAAGGCTCCCGCCGCTTCCCAGGAACGTGCGGAGGTTCTGCCGCTCCTGTTCGGTAAACGGCTGGAAGGCCTCCCTTCCGGCCATGTACAGGAACGGGTAGGAGAAGATCTCCTTCGACCCCGGCGTCAGGACTCTTCTCTCAAGGTCGGCCTCCACGCTGGTGCGCCCCATGACCTCGTCCAGCAGGGCTCGGTGGGCCAAAGGGTTCGGGTCCCAATCGCCGCCTCGGTACCGAAGCTGGGCGAAGATGAAGCGGTCTTCGTTCGCCCCCTCCGCCTGCAGTTCGGAGAAGGTCTCCTGGGCCCGGGCGGGCGGGACGATCCCAAGCCTGCCCAGCACCGGCCAGGCGAGGGCGGCGCCAGCGACCTGCAAAAACCTCCTTCGGCCCAGGTTCTTCAAATCCATCCCCTTCTCACGAAATCTCGCCGGCCTGAAGCGGCGGGGTTCTACTGCCGCCCCGCCACCAGCACTTCCCCCGCGGCCAGTCCCAGCAGGCCCCAAAGGAGCGCCTGCGTGAAATCCGTACGGGACTGTTTCCACGGATTGTAGTTCCCGGGGATTTCCTCCCGCCAGAGGGCCTCCCACTTGAGGCTGCCGAATTTAGATCTCAGCTCCTCCTCCGCCAGGGGTGAGAGGTCGGACTCGGCGGGGGGAGGGTTCACGGAAAAAAGAGCCGTTCCGCCTTCGTGCTCTGCGCGATAGACCCCCACTTCCCGGAACGCTTTGAAGCGCGCCAGGGAAACCCCGGCCTCCTCGCCCTCCCCGACGGAAAATTTCAGGACCCGTTCAAAATCTCCCGGTCCGCTGAGATTCAACGCCTTTCCCGCCAGGGAGACTTTTGCGCGGATCGCCCACGACTGACCCAACGTCACTCGGTCCGCCAAGGGCCCGGGCATCTCACCGCCGGGGCACGCCCGGCAGCCCAGATAGAGGAGCAGGTTGTGGAGAAAGGGCAGATAGCTCGCCCGGATGCTGAAATCGTTCCAGTCCCGGTCCGCGGTGGAGGCGAAAACCATCACGCGCCCTTTTCCCAACTCGCCCTCCACCAGGAGGGGAGATCCCCCGCGCAGACGCATCAGGACTTCCGAAGCCGGAGTTTCCACCATCCCCACATATCTTCTGAACCGGCTGCGCGCAAAGACCTCCTTCCCCAGGCCGGAGAAAATGCGCAGGGCCGGGTGACGCGTGCGGACCTCCTCCACCTCATCGCCCGGGTCCGGGGCCTGCCGCACGTCCAGCAGCCGGGCCGGAAGCAGGCCCACCGGGCGAAGCGCCGCATCGTACCTCTCCGGAAAAATGCGGTCGCCCAGAAACCAAAGGAGGCCGCCTCCCTCCCGGACGTATTCAGCGAGCCCGTTGCGGAGGTTCGCAGACAGCTCCTTAACGTTCGCAAGCACCAGGACGTCCGTCTGAGCGAGGTCTTGCGCCGCCAGGGCGTCGGGGGGAATCCAGCGGGTCCGGAAAGGGGAAACCCCGATTCCGTGCTCGAGCGACAGCGCGTTCATCACGTAGAAGGTCTCGCTCCCCAGAAGGGAGGTCTTCGGGTCTCCATCGACCAGAAGCACC
Organism: Nitrospinota bacterium; assembly: GCA_046758845.1. Classification (GTDB taxonomy): domain Bacteria; phylum UBA8248; class UBA8248; order JACPRG01; genus JBHIBA01. The sequence goes on along the minus strand of JBHIBA010000060.1, from coordinate 11,620 downwards.
CTCGGCCGTTCCCGGACGAACAGGGCGAAGTGAAAGGCGTCATCGGCGGTCAGGCCCTCGGACCGGACTTGGATTTTTCCCGGAGAATAACCCGCCTCGTCGAACCCCGTCCGGAAAGCGACCTCCGCCTGCCCGCCGGCCGGCACGCGAACCGTTCTCTCCTCGATCTTTCGGGCCTTTTGGCCGCCGCTCCAAAGCTCAACGGGGACCACCCGGTCCTCCGACCCGTAATTGCGGACCCGGGCGAGGAGAGCGCCCCGCACGCCCCGGATGGCCTCGGGCTCCGCCACACTGACGTCAAAGACGGCGACGTTGGCGTCGCCCTGCTTCCTGCCCCACCGGATCACCCTCACCTGGACGTCGGGGTCCACCTTCTTCAGCCGCGCCGAAGAAAACTCTCCCCAGCCGTTCGCCGCTCCGTCCGTCAGGAAGAGGATTTCCTTTCCCGTTCCCCCGGCCCCGGGCACCGTCCTCAGCAGCCCGAAGGCGCGCTGGAAAGCCCGAAGCACGTCCGCCTCCCCGGAAGTGGGCCGGAGGGCGTCGAGGGTTCGCAGCGCGGCCTCGGGGCCGGGAGTGAAACCCTCGGCGGCGGGCCGGCCGGAAACATCGGATTCGGTGGTGAGAACCGCGATGTTCGTCCCCCGCATGGGGGCGAGGACGGTCTTGAGCCAGTCCTTGGCCACGTCGAACCGCAGGCCCTCTTCGTCGGCGAACCGCATGCTCATGGAGGTGTCCAGCAGGATCACCAAGTGAGAGGGAAAGGCCCGCCCGCCCAGGTCCGCCGCCTGCGTGAGCACCGGGTGCGCGCCCAGGCCAACCAGGGCCAGGACCATCGCCGTCCGGATGGCCAGCAGCAACCACTCCTTCAACCGAAAGCGCCTCGCCCTGCGCTTCTGGGACTGGAGGATAAAGTCCATCAGGGCGAAGCGGACGGTCCTCGTGCGCCTTCGGTGAATGAAATGCACGATGATGGGAACCGCTGCGGCCAGCGCCCCCCAGAGAAAGATCGGGTTTAGGAAGTGAATGCCCATCCTCGAATGGTTTCCCTCACAAGCCCGTCATCGCCGCCCGGTTTCGCCCGGCTGCCCCCTGTCCAGCCCCCCTGTCCACCGGAATCAAAGGACGAACCGGATCGCCGCGCCTCAACTCCGCGAGGCGAGATACCGGACCAGGGCCGTCTCCAGGGCGACGTCCGTGCGGAAAAGCTGGTAGTCGATGAGGTCCTTCCTGCAAAGACCCTTGTACTCCTGCACGAACTCCCCGACCAGACGCCGGTAGACGGCTGCGATGTCTTCCGGGTCCGCCGTGACGCGCCGCTCTCCCTCCAGGTCTTCGAACCGCGTCATCCCATCGAAGGGGAAATCCAGCTCGTCTCCGTGGAGGATGTGAAAGACCACGACCTCGTGCTTTCGGTGGCGAAACAGCCGCAGCCCTCTCGCCACGGCCGCCGGTTCCTCCACCAGGTCGGAGATGAGCACGGTCAGGCCCCGCCGCCAGACGTCGGAAGCCGCCTTGTTCAGCGCAGCGCTGATGCCCGTGGGTCCCAAGGGGGTCTCGCGCTCCAGCGCCTGGGCGATGGCCAGAAGCTGCGTCCGCTTTCCGCTCGGCGGGAGCTTGCGCCGTACGTCCTCGCCGAAAACGACCAGGCCGACCTGGTCCCCCTGGGAGAGCAGGAGGTGCGTCACGGCGGAGGCCAGGGAGCAGCCGTATTCGAATTTGCTGGGACCGCCGTTCCTCCGGTAGCCCATTGAGCCGCTGGCGTCGAGGAAAATCAGGGCCTTCAGGTTCGACTCCGCCTCGTGCTCTTTGACGAAGAAGCGGTCCGACTTGGCGTACACGTTCCAGTCCAGGTGCCGCAGCTCATCTCCCGGTGCGTACTCCCGGTGCGCGGTGAACTCCACGCTGACGCCCTTGAAGGGGCTTCGGTGGATGCCCGAGAGGGTTCCCGCCATCACGAAGCGGGATTCAAACGTCCGCCGGGCGATGCGGTTCAGGAGATCGGGAGTCAGATACTTCACGATGGAGCCTTCTCCGGGCGCGAGCGATCCCGGCCATGCGGGGCGGACTCACCCCTTCAGCGCTGCCTCCGGCTCGATGGTGGCCAGGAGCCGCTCGGTGATGTCGTCGGCCGTTACGCGGTCGGCCTCGGCATTGAAATTCGTCAAGATGCGGTGGCGCAGGACGGAATTGGCGAGCGCCTGGATGTCTTCCTCCGATGCGTTGAACCGCCCGTTCAGAATGGCCCGCGACTTGGCCCCCAGGATCAAATACTGGGACGCGCGCGGGCCGGCGCCCCAATTCACATACTCCCGGACGAAGTCGGGCGCGTCGGCCTCCTCGGGCCGGGAGCGCCGGACCAGATTGACCGCATAACGAACGACGTACTCCGCAGCGGGGACCCGGCGGACCACGTCCTGGAGATGCAAGAGTTCCCGGGAAACACCCACCGGCTCCACCGAGGGCTTATCCGATCCCGTCGTCCGAGAAACAATCTGCGTCTCCTCCTCGAAGGAGGGATACCGGATGTGGATGTTGAACATGAAGCGGTCCAGCTGGGCCTCGGGCAAGGGATACGTCCCCTCCTGCTCGATGGGGTTCTGCGTCGCCAGGACGAAGAAAGGGGGGGTGAGGGGATAGGTCTTTCCGCTGGCGGTGACCCGATACTCCTGCATCGCTTGGAGAAGGGCGGCCTGCGTCTTCGGCGGGGTCCGGTTGATCTCGTCGGCCAGCAGGATGTTGTTGAAAATCGGACCGTGCACAAACTGGAAATGCCGGCGTCTGGTCTCCGGGTCTTCTTGAAGGATGTCCGTTCCGGTGATGTCGGAGGGCATGAGGTCCGGGGTGAACTGAATCCGGCCGAACTGGAGGTCCAGGGCCTGGGCCAGCGTGTTGATGAGCAGGGTCTTCGCCAGGCCGGGCACGCCCACCAGCAGGCAGTGACCCCGGGCGAACAGGGCGATCAGAAGTTTGTCGATGACATCGTCCTGACCGACGATGACCTTGCGGATCTCGCCCAGGATCGCTTCCCTGCCGTTCGAGATGGCCTCGACGCTGGCCAGGTCGTCATCCACGTCGTTGGGTCTTGAGCCGTATTCCATGTTTCACTCCGATTTTTTCTAATCCGGCGGGTTGGGCGGAGCCGACTTTTGTTGAAACCCTCGAACGAGCCGGCGAAAAACTTCCTCGGCCGCCTTCGCTTTGCTCCGCTCCCCCAGTTTCCCGTAGGCCAGGGCGAGGCCCTGGTGGATGCTCGGGTCAAAAGGGTTGATCAGAAATGATTCCAGATAGGCGTCCTTCGCCCGGCCGAAGCGTCCGCCCCTTAGGTGAACGTGGCCGAGAAGGGTGTAGGTGGGGCCGTAATCCGGCGCCAGCCGCCGCGCCGCCCCCAGCTGGTCCAGCGCGTCCCGCTCCCGGCCCACGGCCATCAGTCTGCCCGCCAGGCGGTTTCGCAGATACGGCGTGGCCGGGCTCTCCCGGACGGCCCGGACGTATTCCATGACGGCCGGTCTTTGGCGCCCCCGCCTCCAGAGCAAATCCCCGAGCCGAAGGTGATTGCGGGCGACGGCCGAACGGATCGCCCGGTACTCCTCCGCTTCCTCCCGGGCGCCCCCTTCTTTCACTTTGTACGACGGTATCCATACGCCCTGTACAGGCTTTAGGTTCCTGCCGCGCAGCTCTGCCTTCCAGGTTTCCTCGAACTTCTCCAGCGTCAAACCGAGGACGCGCCGGAGGGCTTCGGCAACGGTCCGCTGGGGCGAGGAGGCCAGTTCGCGAAAGACGTCAAGCAGCTTTTCCCGGCCGTAACGGGTGAGGATGAAATCGATGGCCGAAGCCCCTTCGGCGTAAGCCAGTTGGACCAGACGGGAGTTCGGCAGCCGGACCAAGGAGGGTTCCATCTCCCGGAAGCTTACGAACTCGTTATCTCGGACGGCCTCCGCCAGAAGGGTCCGAAAAACCGGCCCCAGGTACAGGTCTTCCGCCGAGCGCCACCGGGTCTCGAGAAATTTCGCAAGACCCTCGTGAAGCCAGATGGGGGCGTTGTTCTTTGAGGCCCGCTCCAGAAGATAGTGAACGTACTCATGGCTCAGGGTGTCCGCCCAGCGGTATCCGCGCGTCAGCGCGCGCGGGGAAAGCATCATCACCTTGTTGTAGGCGGTGATCCCGACGGCCCCGGTCTGCTCGATGTCACGCCGGGAAAGCCCCGAGGCAAGCTGGAACCTCTCGGCGGTCGGATAGACCTCGATGCGGACCCGCCGGCCGCCGCCATTGCTGGGAATTCCGAAAAACGGCGCCAGAGCCCCATGACTGCGCTCGGCCGCCTCAAGCGCCGCCTCGGCCAATATATCGTCCCGCTCAGGGTCCAAATGAAGTTCGAAAAGCCGGCTCCGGTATGCGCGGAAACCCTTGCGGGCCTTCAGCGTGGCCTCAACAAACGCGGTGAGGCCCTTCACCCGTTCGTCCTTCGGCGCCAGCCGTTCCGCCTCGCGGGCGGACGTCAGGGCTTCCTCGTACCTTCCCGCGTGGAAAAGCAATTGTGCGTGGAGTGAGTAGAGATAGGCGTTCGCCCGGCCCGAGGTCAGCCAGGCGCCGATCCGGGGAAGCTCCCTCTCGGGCTCCCAGAGCCGAAGGGCCTCCTTTGCCTTCGCATCCGGCCGGTCGAAATCGGGAAGGACCTCCCCCCGGACCGGCGAGACAGTAACCAGCGCAGCAGCCACGATGGCGCACGCCCGGGCGACTCCACGCAACGGCCGGAAGGATCGCATCGACATCACTCGACGAGGTTTTTGAAGTATTGTTCGATCTGCTCCCGGTATTCTGGGGGATATTTTCCCTTGAGGGCTTCGACGACTTCTTCGCGGTAGACCTTGGGCACCTTATACGCGTCCTTGCCGGGGAGGCGGAAGTCCCGCGTGCTGGCCCCAATCCGGCCGCCCTCCTCTTCTCCCACGTCGGGCCTCCATTGAAGCGCCAGGGAGGGCACGCCGCCGGGCTGGACGACGCTCGGCGCGGAAGCCCCGCCGAAGCGTCCGCGCCGCGCCATCTGCTGCATGGCGTTTCTCATGTTGCTCCCCGCACGGCTCAGCCAATAGATGGCGTCCCTTTGGTGAGGAACCGCCCGGTCGGCGCGCTGCTCGCCGAGCTCTCCGGTGGCCTGGCCCATCGCATCCCCGGCCTCCCGGAGGTTCTTTGCGATCTCAGGGCTGAGGAAAGGCACCAGCCGCATGATTCGCTCCACGCGCTTTCGGACCTCGACGGTCTTTCCTTCCACCTCTTTCTGTTCCTTCTTCAATTCCGCGAGCCGGCTGCGCTGCGCCGGGGTCAGGACGATCCTTGGGTCGTTGGGCAGAGACTTCAAGGCGGAGGCGAGTCCGGCGAAGTCCTCGGCCAGCTTCCCGTAAGCCAACGATGCGTCCTTGTCAGCTTCCTCTCCCCCTTCGCTCTGCTCGGAGAGGATTTCCGCCAGCTCCCGTGACAGGCCCCGAAGCCCGGCGGCCTCTTTTTCCGCCTGGGGGACGCTCCTTTGGGCGATAGAGCGCTCAAGGGAATTCGCATCCTCTTCGAGGAGCCGCGGAATCACCGTAGGATTGGGGAACTCCTGCGCCAGTCCCCGCAGGCGGGAGAGCGCGTCTCGACCCATCTCTTCGGCCCTGCGGTATGCCTCCGCCTGTCGTTCTCGGAACTCGGATTTCATGGGTTCTTCGATCTTCCGGGTCGCCTCCAGAAGGGCGCGTTGCCGGTTTAATAGCTGCTGCAGGATACTTTGTTGGCGCTGGGCCGAATTGGCGAACTGGTTCGAGCCCTGGTTCATGGCCTGCTGGAACGCCCCCGAGAGGGCGGCTATCATCTGGGAAAGGGACTTCACCAGCTCCTCGGTCAGCTTCCTCGCCCCTTCCAGGTCTCCGGCCTCAAGCCTCCGCTGAATTTCCTGGAGCTTTTTGGAGAGGTCATCCATCTGGAGCATCCGGCTCGTGGGCATGTTCAGGAACTCTTCCGGAAGCTGAACGGGAAGGTTTCGAAGTCCCTGGGCCAGCTTGTTCAGGAGGTCCCGGAGCTTTGCCAGGGCCTCCCGGAGCGCCTGCTGGCCCGCCTTGTCCCCTTGCTTGGCCCGGTCAAAGGCGTCGAGCAGGCGGTTTTGCGCGTTAGCCAGCCGCCGCCCCAGGTTGGCCAGGTCTCGGAGCTGGCCGCGCTTGCCGATGTCGTCCGAAAAGACGGCCATCCTCTCCAGCTCGCGGGTGACCTCCTTCTGGGACTTTTGGAAACGGGCATGGGCCCGGAATTCTGAGTCCTTCGACTGAGTCCCTCGAGGGTTTGGAGGCGCGCCCGGGAGAGATTCCGGGTTTGAAGAACCCGGCTCCTGGTCCTGCGCCTCAAGCCAGCTCTCCAGCGGCCGCCTCGCCTGAGGCATCATTTCCCTTTGTAAATAGGAGAGGTTGCTGCGCAGGGCGTTCAGGTCGGCGAAGGAGTCGTACCCGCTCCTGCGGTCTCGGGCGACGCGGCTCAACGCCCGGTCGATCTGCGAAATGAGCTCGCGGACCTTCTCCTCCACCTGTAAGGCGCTCTGGCGAAGGGCGTCCGCGTCCTCACGGGTATACCGGGGAGTCTCCTGGGCCGGCTGACCGCGTTCGCGGGATGCTCGGGCGTCTTTCCCTGTCTTCTCCAGAGGCAACCCGTCGGGCGACTCTCCCACCTTCTCGGAGGCGTCGGCCTCCAGATCCAACTGGTCCGCCAGAAGATCCAGCAAACGGTCGGAGACGTCCTTCTGCAAGTTCTTGACCCGCTTGTGTTCCTCCTCGGGGTTTCGGACGCGGATCCGGATTGTCTTGGAGACGCCCTCTTTCGGACCCGATATGGCGTCGTTGTCCCGCACCACGAGCCGGGCGCGGACGACGGCCCCCGGCTGCAGCCGAAGGTCCCCCAAGTCCCAGTCGTATCGGCCGCTGTCCCACCGCTTGGCGCCGTCGAGCTTGGCGACCCTGAATTCGCGGCGGCCCGCGCCCGAGACCTCGGCGACCAGGCGAACGTCATTCAGACCAAAATCGTCCCGCGCTTGGTAACCGACGGTCAGCGTCTCCCCGCCGTTGACCGTCAGCTCTCCCTGCGGTTGAAGGAGCTCGACGGCCGGGGGCTGGTCCGGCACAACGTCCACGGAATATCGCACCGGAGCCGGGTTCTCAAACCCCCAGCGGTCCCGCAGGAGGATCCGGTAGGCGTCTTTGTCCATCAGAATAAAACGGCCTCGGGGCCTCTGCGGGTCAGAGAGATCCAGCGGGACCTCGACGCCGGACTGAAAAGCGAGGCGACCGGATCCCAAAGGTTTATTGGTCTGCAACGAAAGGGCGACCTCCGTCCCTTTCAGGGCCCGGACGTATCCGCTCCCTTTCCGGACTTCCCGCTTGAGCCCGGCGTAGTACGGATAGGTGTAACCGATCTCGATCTCCCCAACGGCGGGCGGAGGGACGGCCTCGAGTCGCTGGGTCTCAGAGGAATCGCTCCCCATGAATGCGCGGTAAGAGAAAGAGGCCCTCACCGGTCCTGTGGCGTGGCTGAAGAGTTTTTCTCCTTTCGGGCCCTCCCCTTCCGGCGTCAATTCCACCACCCGCGCCTCGGCCTCCTCGGGCCGGATCTCCACCCACAGCTTCTTGACGCGCCTTCCAGACGTGACCGCTTGGAGTTTGACCGGCTGGCCCAGGAGAATCTTTCCCGAAAGGGGCTTCGTCTGGATGAGGATCGCCCGCAGCGGCATTCGCTCAATGGGGTGAAGCAAAAGGTCCCAGGAGCCCGCCAGGGCGCCCGGACCGATCAACCCGACGATGAGCGTAAGCGCGGCGCTCACTCCCGCCGCCCGAAGCGGCCACCATAGACGGGAACGATCGATCGCGTCGCTGGGGTCGACGGGCCCGATGGCATCCGCCGTCCGTTTCAGGAGAGCGCCGAGCAAGGAGTGCGAGACGGCAGAGGGGAGACCTTCCCTCACAGGCTGTGAAGTCAGCTGAACCGAGCTGATCAAGGCGTTCTTGAACTCCGGATGGCGCTGCTCGATGAGGAAGGCCACCCGGTCGGCAGGGATCCTGCGAACCCCTTTCCAGATCAACATAGCGAGGGCCCAGATCCCCAGCGCGGCGGCCAATCCCGCATAAACGGGGGGAGAGAACGGCCAGAACTCCCGGATCGCGCGGGCCCCGATCCCCAGGAGCACGACCACACAGCCCACGGTCGCAACCCACAGGGCCATCTCCAGCAACCCCCACATGCGCAATCGGACCTCGGCCGAACGCAGAAAGAGGCGGATGCTATCGAGGGGCGAAGGTCTGGATGGTGTCCTCTTTCCCGTCATTTAGCTTCTCCAAAAGCCAGCGCTTCCGCCGTGGCCGGTGATTTGAGAAGACCGGCGGGAGCTCAAAAGCCGCGCACTCAGTCATTATATGCCAAATTCTTTCGGAAATTCTTTAATTCTGTCTTGCTCACATCTCATCACTGGATAAAACGTCACGGACACCGACTTTCTTCCCCTGGCGGGAACCCCTAAAAATCAGGATTTCCCCCCTCTTCATGGCCTCTTCGGCTTTCAGGGCTTCGATACGGGCCTCTGCCTTAGAAGAAATCCGGAACCACCCGGGAAAGGGCTCTGGGACGGCAAACATGGGAAAGGGTGCTTTTGGAAGCATCAACGGCGAACGAGCGCCGGCCTGCACCCGAACGGGAGGGCCCCCTCAACGAACCAGAAGGCTGGCGAAGGTCACCGTGCCCTGAGGGTCCGGAGAGATACCGTACAGGAGAAGACTCACTTCCCGACAATCCAGGGCGTGCAGGAGGGTGTAGATGGGCGTAAGGCCGCAGATGTTTCGTTGATCCTGCTCGTCTCGGACGAACCCGAAGAAGGCCTCCGGGTCTTTGTTCTGGACCCGTTCGAGCATCTCACGGTCCTTCTGTTGCGTGACGGTAAGCCTGGCGGCGTCCACCGGGTCCGGGTGTCCAAACCGAGGGCCGACGTGCGCCAGGTCCACGCTGGCGATGACGCAGACCTTCCTTTTCTCCCTGGCCAGGGTCTTCTTCAGCCCCTCAACGAATCCGCTCACTCGCGGGTCTTCCATTGGGGAGCCCCCTGCCAGGATGAATTCCTGCATGGAGCCGCACAGGACGGGAACCAGGGAGATGGGGTGATTGCGTCCGAGGAGGTGGCGGAGAAAAACGGCCTGAAATTCGATGGAGTGTTCCGCCCGGTGGCTCAGCTCGTCCATGAAACAATCCTCGCCGGCTTCCTTCACCAATTCGTCGATGAACTCCCGGTCGGCCGGAATCGTCCCCAGCGGGGTTGCGAAGTCCTTGCGCGTCAGCGCGAAGACCCGTTCGGCTCCCATGTGGGCCGTGCCCAGGACGACGTAGACGTCGGCCGGCTCGGATTCGACCAGTGAGCGATAGGCGTGGGCGTACGCCGGTCCTCCCCTCGCAAAATCGATATGGGGGATGATCGCTCCCGCGGGCGTCTCGTGCCGGGCTTCGGGGTCGGGCTCGCCTGGACCTTCCGGGTGGAGAAAGAGGCCATCGATCATCCGGACCAGTTCTTCCGGGGATTCCGGATAAGCCTGTCCCGCCAAGTAAGGGGCGCGAACCGGAGAATCCAGGAAGCGGCGGTCAACACTTTCTTTGTGAGCGGCAAAACGCTCTGAGTCCAGATAGTAAGCCCGGTCCAACGTGTCGATGACGCCTTGGATCTCCTCCGAAGGGAGGAGGGTCGCGAATCGGCGCGTGACTTCCGCCTGAATGTCCCCAAGGTCCCGCGTGCCGTCTATCAACTGGAGCAAAGGAATCAGGCCCATGGGGATGAACAGAACGGCCTCGGTGTATCGGAGGGGGTCTCGCAGGCAGATCCCCGTCGCGCCGTTCTGGCGGACCGGAAACGCTTCGACCGCTCGCAGAGGAGGCAACGCGGACATAAAAGCTCCCATCTCGGGCTACCGAACCCCCGAGAGTTTAGAGAAGGCCACTGCGGGCAACAAGTCCCAATTTTACCTAACCGATGGCTGGGCCGCATTCTTCCCCGGCAAGGAGAAGGTTTACGGACTCGATGTGGTAGGTCTGGGGAAAGAGGTCCACGAGACGGGATTCGGCCAGGCGGTATCCTCTCTGAGCCAGGGCCTTCAAATCGCGGGCCAGGGTGGCGGGGTTGCAGGACACGTAGACGATCTTCCCCGGGCGCATCTCGGCCACCTCCCCCAGGATCATCTTGCAGCCCGTCCGGGGGGGATCGAGCAGGATGAGGTCAAACCGCCCCCACTCTCGACGAATTTCGCCGAGGGCTTTCTCCACGCCGGAGGCCCGGAACTCACAACCGCTCACGGCGTTGCGCCTGGCATTGAACTGAGCCCGGCGGATGGCCCCGGCGGAAGAATCGACGCCCAGCGTCTGCATCCCTCGGACGGCCAGCGAGAGGGTGAAGTTTCCCGCGCCGCAGAACAGGTCCAAGGCGCGCCCGCCCGGGCAAGGTTGGCTGAGGTCCAACACCGATCGCACGAGGGCGGCGTTCTCCGCCTCATTCGGCTGAAGAAACTCGCCGGGGCCGACCGTCATGTGAAGACCCGCCTCCTTTCCCAGAACCTTCCCGGGAATGACGTAAGTCCAGGCGGCGGGATCGCTGAATCCACGCGGAAGTTTCTCCCCCGGCCAGCGGTTGTTCACCGAGTAGAAGATGTTTTCCGCCTCCCGTTCCGCGTCGGGGATCGATTTGCGCCCCTTTCGTCCGCGGCCGGTCAGCAAGTTGACCTGAAACGCGCCCGCCGGGGGCAACCAGGTCACTTCCGCTTCCCGAAAGTCCCCCGAGGCGAACCAGGCCGGGGGCCTCTCGGCCCAGGACTTCAGAAGCTCGTGCAGAGGCGGGGCCGCGACCGGACACCCCGCGACCAGAACGGCCTCGCGGCTTCCCCCGCGCCGGAAGGCCGGACCCTCCGGCTGGACGAGGATCCGCACGCGCGTCCGGTAGCCGAAGCTTCCCCCCCTCGGGGGAACGATTTGGACGGCGGGGGGTTCGATCCCCCCGATCCGGCGAAGCAGGTCACAGAAGACGGCGAGCTTATGTTCACGCTGGACTTTCTCTTCGAGGTGTTGCCACTGGCAGCCGCCGCACTCATCCGCAACTGGGCAGAGCGGGGGTCTCCTTCCCGGACCCTCGTGGAGAATCCGAGCCACGCGTCCAAAAAGATACGACCCGCGGTCTTTCTCTACTTGGATTTCGACCCGGTCCCCCGGACAGGTCCCGGGAACGAAGACCACCCGCCCGCCGGCCCGGCCGACCCCCCAGCCCTCATACGCGAGGGAGTCAATTTCCAGCTCAAGCGTCCCGGGCGAGCCCGATTCAGTCACGGGAAGAATCCTTTTGAACGCACGAAGCGAGAGTTTATATAAGGCACGATTTCCTCGATGACACGGGCCGAATTGACATCCAGGACTGGGAATGCCACGATTTTGACGGGACGAGGCATGAGGGATACTTTCGCACTGAGCGCTTCCATCTCCAGGTAGGGCTGGCATCTTGCTCAGCGTTCTGTGAATGACTGGCTTTTTTTTTCTGCGGGGGGCGCTTTTTGGGCACTGCATGCCGGCTTGGTCGTGGGGGGCGCTTTTT
>JBHIBA010000059.1:0-19093 GCA_046758845.1 Nitrospinota bacterium | reverse complement strand
CAACAGCCCAAGCAGAGCAGACCCGCTGGTCTTATACCAGCCAGAGCAACGGGCTTTCATCCCCATCTGGCAATCCGGGCTTTCATCCCCATCTGCACCCGTTCCGGCAATCGTTGAAGGGATCTGATAGGGTCTGCCCGAGAAGGTTGCACGCGGTTCGCAGGAGGAAGACTACTCCTCGAAGAGGGCCTGGAGGAAGGCATCGGGATCGAAGGGTTGCAGGTCTTCGATCCCTTCCCCCAGCCCCACGTAGCGCACCGGCACCCCCAGCTCATCCAGGATGCCCAGAACGATCCCCCCCTTGGCCGTGCCGTCCAGCTTGGTGAGGATCACACCCGTCACCCCCACCTCTTCCAAGAACATCCGGGCCTGGGCGAGGGCGTTCTGCCCCGTCGTGGCGTCCAGGACGAGAAGGACTTCATGGGGCGCGCCTTCGATCACGCGGCCCACCGTTCGCCCGACCTTCTTCAGCTCGTCCATCAGATTCCGGCGGGTGTGAAGGCGCCCGGCCGTGTCCGCCATCAAGATGTCGCAACCCCTGACCCGGGCTGCCTGGGCCGCGTCGAACACGACGGCCGACGGGTCCGCTCCGGCCGATCCCTTCACGATCTCCACGCCGGCCCGCTCCCGCCAGATGTCGAGCTGCTCCACCCCAGCCGCCCGGAAGGTATCGGCCGCCGCCAGGAGCACCTGCTTCCCCTCGCGCCGGTAGCGGTGGGCGAGCTTCCCCACGCTGGTTGTTTTCCCCGTTCCGTTGACTCCGACGACGAGGATGACCCAGGGCTTTGCGGTCTGGGCCTCAACCGGGGAGGCCGGCTGTTTGTCGAAGAGAAGCCGCTGAAGGGTCCCCTCCAGGAACGGCCGGACCTCTTCCGCTTCGCGCAGCTCCCCGGCCCGCCGGGCGTCCTCGATGCGGCCGATGAGCCGGGTCGTCAAACCTACGCCCAGGTCGGCTCCGATCAGGACCTCTTCCAGGCTCTCGAGGAGCTCCGCGTCGAGGCGCTTTCGGCCGATTGTCAACTGGACCAGAGGCTCCAGCAGAGCCTGTCGGGTCCGGGCCAAACCCCGGCGGAAGGCCTGAAACAAACCCCGCTTAGGCCGCTCGACACCCATTGCGCAGTTCTATCTCTGGAGAAGAGAATCCGTCGATTAGGACGCGAGAATCAGCCGGATCGCAAGAGTGGACAACGGGGCCGATTCACAGGCCAGTTCCCGGCGGGAATTTTCTTGTCATTCAGAAACCGAGCCGGCCGGGACCTTTTCGGGCAGATCCGGATCCGCGCCGGGCAGCGAGCCCTCCTCCAGGGCGGCGCTCCCGTTCTCCGGAGGGCCCTCGATGGGCGCGATGTCCGCCGGCGGAGCCCCGTCGGAGGGGGCCTCAACCGCATCGGCGCCGTCAGATCCCGAGACCGTTATCCCCTCTGCGGAAACCTCTGCTCCGGACGCTCCGTTCAGGCGGCCGCTCAACCGGTTCAGTTCCACCGACACCACCCGTGAGACTCCCTTCTCTTCCATGGTGACGCCGTAAAGAACGTCCGCGAAAGACATGGTCCGTTTATTGTGGGTGATGACGATGAACTGGGTCTTCAGCGAAAGCTCCCGCAGGATGTCGATGAACCGCGCCACGTTGTGATCGTCCAGCGTTGCATCCACCTCATCCAGCAAACAGAATGGGCTCGGATGATAGCGGAAGACGGCGAACAGAAGAGCGATGGCCGTCAGGGCCTTCTCTCCGGCCGAAAGCAGAAGGATGTTTCCCAGCTTTTTGCCGGGCGGCTGGACGATGATGTCCACGCCCGTCTCCAACAGGTTGCCTTCGTCCGTCAGGATGAGAGAAGCTCGGCCGCCCCCGAACAGCCGGCGAAAGACCTCCGAGAAGGTCTCGTTGACCGAGTCGAAGGCAGCCCTGAAACGACGGCGGGTGGTCCGGTTGATCCGGTCGATGGTCTCATGGAGGGTCCGGATCGAGTGGACCAGGTCCTCCTGCTGCCCCTTGAGGAACTGATACCGTTCGTTGAGCTGTTCGAACTCGCTCAAGGCCCCCATGTTCACATCGCCCATGCGCCTCAGGCGGTCTTGCAGGGAGGTCGTCTCTTCGCGCAGGGATTCCCGCTCCTCCTGGGACAGTTCGGCCTCGTCCTTTTGGATGGAGGCGGCCCGGAGGTCGATGCCGTACGTGAGCTGGGCCCGCTGGCAAAGCAGGTCCCGCTCCCCCTTGAGCTCGGAGAGGGCGACCGACATCTCCTCCAACTCCTCCACGAGGGCGGTCACCCGTTCCTTCAGGCTGCGAGCGTGATCCTGGGTTTGGCGAAGGTAAGCCTGGTCCTGGGAAATCGCTTCTTCCAGGTCTCTCGCTTCCGTCCCCCATTCCTCCCGCTGGAGGTGGGCCTGCCGGATTCGCTCCCGGCCCTGATGTTCCGCCTGTTGCAGCTCCTCGCACTTGGCGCGATCGGCTTCGTCATCAGCCGCCAGGCGGTCCATCCGCGCACGCATCTCGCCACACCGCTCGTCCAGCCGCCTGGTCTCGGCCATCCGGTTGGCGGCCCGGGCCCGGACCTCGGCCAACTCGACGCGCTGCGAAGCGACCGCCTCGGCCGCCGTTTCCACGCTCTCGCGTCCCTCCGCCAGGACGCCGGCGGCTGACTTTACGCGCGACTCCACCTCGGCGCGCTCCCTGTCGATTTGCACGAGGGCCTCTTTCGCCTCTTCCTCTCTTGTTCGCAAGGCCCTCTCTTCCTCGGCCAGCCTCTCAAGCTCGAACCGGAAGACCTCCAGGGCCTCGTCCAGCCGAGATGTCTTTGCGGCCAGATCCTCAATCTCCCGACCGACGTTGGCCACTTCCGTCTCGACCTCGCGCCGCGCCTGGACGCACTCCTCGAGCTTTGCGGCGAGGGTCTCGCCATGATTTTTCTCTTTCTCCCGGGCTGTTTGCGCCCTGGAAATTTCCTCTCGCAGATGGGCCGTCTCCGCCCTCAGGCCTTCGATCGCCCTTCGGCGCTGAAGCGGACCCTGCCCGTCCATCCCCCCCACCGAAATCCCCGACGGGTAAAGGACCTCGCCTTCGCGGCTCACCAATACCCCGATGTCTGCGCCTTCCTCCCAAAGGGAGAGGGCGGCTTCCAGGTCCGTGACCACGCGGACGTCGCCCAGCAAGCCCCGAATCAAAAGACGGTACTCGGCTGGCGTTCGGATGAAGTCGGTGGCATTCCCCAGGACTCTCGGGTCACTGGACTTACTGTATAGGGAGCCCTGAGGGTCGCGGAGGGCCTCCTGCGAATTCGTTCCGTTGTCTTGGAGCCGGAGCGTTTTGGGGATCAGGCTCCCCCGGCCCGAGCCTGATGTGCGGAGAAATTCAAGGGCCGCTTTGGCCTCGGGTAGACCCTCCACGACGGCCCCCCGAAGGCGGTCTCCCAAAACGGACTCAATGGCTGTCTCGAAACCGGGTTCCACTTCCAACAGGTCGGTCAGGGGGGAAACGATGCCGCTCAGCCCCGCCTCCGCCGCCTTGCCATCAAAGAGCGCCTTCAACCCGGAGCCGTTCATCGAACGGGCCAAGTCTTTCAGGGCGCCCAGGGAGGAAGACTTGGAGGCCAGGTCCTCCTTCAGGCGATAGATTGCCTCCTCGCCGCGGGAGAGGGCGGCCGTCTGCTCCCGGACCTCGCCGTGGAGGGCCGCTTCCCGGGCGCGCGCATCGTTCAGCTTTCGGGCCAGGTCGATGGCGCGGCCATTGGACCGCTCCAGGTTTTCCTGGATTTCACTTCGTTGCAGACGCTCGCGCTCGCGTTCCGCCTCCAGCTGAGCCGTGCGCCGCTTCAGGGAGGCCAGTTGGTCTCGAAGGAGTTGGATCTGGTTTTGCGTGCGGGTGAACCGGTCGGCCAGCTCGAGGACGCGGGCCTTGTCCGCTTCCACCGTCTCCTCGCGCTCGGTCTGGGCCCGGCGAGACGCGTCCAGAGCAGCCTGCCGGCGGGCCAGTTCTTCCTCGCCTTCCCACAGGACGCGGTCGTGCCGTTCCGCCTCGGCCCGTGAGTGGGCCAGGGCCTCTGAGGCTGCGGCGAATTCGGTCCGCAGCGCGTTCCCCTCCTCCTTGCGGGTCTGCGCCGCGGCATCGAGAGATTTTTTCTGTTCCTGAAACAGCTCGATCCGCGTCTCGAGCCGCTGGACCTCTGCGTCCGCTTCCAGGATGCGTCCGCGGAGTCGAGCCAGGGCCTCTTCCCTGTGGGCCATCTGCTGGCGGCGCTCCTCGATACCGGCATCTGCAGCGGACCATTCGGCGCGAAGTTCGGCCTCCCGGCGTTTTCGTTCGTCGTAGGCAGCCTGCTTGGGGGCGATTCGCTCCTCCAGGGCCGCGTAATCGGCGCGAAGAAGCCTGCCCCCCACTTCCCGCAATCTCTCCTGCAACTCCTTGAATTGGGCCGCTCGCCGGGCTTGCCGCTCGAGGGAGCGCGTCTGGCGCTCCACCTCCCCGACGATGTCCTGGATGCGCTCCAGGTTGTCCTGCGCCGCCTGGAGCTTCCTGAGGGCCTCGTTCCGCCGGGTCTTGTACTTCATGATCCCGGCCGCCTCTTCGATGACCTCCCGGCGGTCTTCCACCCTGGCCGTCAGCAGGCCCTCGATGCGGCCCTGTTCGACGATGGAGAAGGAATGGGTATTGAGCCCCGTGTCCAGAAAGAGGTCCACGACGTCCCGCAGACGGCTAGGCTTCCGGTTGATCAGGTATTCGCTCTCCCCCGATCGGAAGAGCCGGCGGGTGACCGTGATGTCATCTCCGCTCAACCACTGGACGGGGAGGCGACCCCAGATGTCAGCGAGGGTCATCGTGACTTCAGCCATCGCGGCCGGGCGGCGGGAATCACTGCCGTTGAAGACCATGTCTTCCATCCGTTTGCCCCGAAGGGTCTTCGGATGTTGTTCGCCGAGCACCCAGCGCACGGCATCCACGACATTGCTCTTGCCGCAGCCGTTGGGCCCGACAATCCCGGCCACGCCGGAGCCGAACTCCAGCACGGTCCGTTCGACGAAGGACTTAAATCCTTGAAGTTCAAGCCGCTTGATGCGCATTGGTCCCCCTCACAAGAGCTTCAGCCCAATTTCCCGGCTATTCTACCCGTGTGTAAGGAGAATTAAAAGCAAAAATTACAATAAATTGTGTATGAATCTTTAATCTTGCACCACACCTTAGGGAGAGCAAGTGCCGGAAATGCCCGCGCTTTTTATTGAAAACATCGAGGGCATTCGAATGACGATGGGTCACGCCTGATGAGTTCCCCGGTTGAATTCGAGACTCGGATGCGTGGCCCGAAAGGGACTGATGGTCCCAACACAAAGATGGCTCGGATTTTCTTCAATCGTAGGGGGGGAGGACAGACGAAGACGCCTTTGAAGGACCGGACAGCCCGAGGATCCGGTGACGATTTCAGGACGCCGCGCTCTCCCATTCCTGCCATATCTTCGCCAACCCGTTCCTGGCCGCCTTCTGCTCGGCGCTTTTCTTGTTCGTCCCGATGCCTGAGGCCAAGCCTACGCCTTCGATCTCCACTGCCACTTCGAAGACCTTCTCATGCTCAGGGCCTTCTTCCCTCAAAACTTTGTAGACCGGAAGCGACCTTTTGCATCGCTGGACGTACTCCTGGAGCTGGCTCTTGAAATCCAGATTGGGGTCCATCTCCCGGTCGAACAGCTTTCGGATGAAAGTCACGGCCACCTCGTAGCCCCCGTCGAGGAAGACGGCGCCGATGAGGGCCTCCAAGGCGTTAGCGAGGAGGGAGGCCTTGTGGCGGCCGCCCGTGGACGTTTCTCCCTTCCCAAATCGGAGGTAGGCGCCCAGCTCCAGAATCCGGGCCATCTTCGCCAGGTGATTGGCGCTGACCAGGCGGGAGCGAATCTTGGACAACTGGCCTTCGTCGGCCTGGGGGAGTTCCTGGAAATACTGCTCGCTCAAGACCAAGTCCAGGACGGCGTCGCCGAGGAATTCCAGCCGTTCGTTGTGCGGCAGCTTGCGACGCCCCTCGTTGGCGTAGGAGCGGTGGGTGAGAGCGGTTTCCAGCAGATGGATTTCCTCGAAATTGTACCCCAGGCGCCGTTGGAGGACGGTGAGGTTTTCGAGGCGGTCGGCGGAAAGCCTGGAATCAATGGCCATCGAGGCCGCGCCGCACGATGATGGTTGCGTTTGTTCCGCCGAATCCAAAGGAGTTGGTCAGGCCGATGCTTTCATTGGTCTCGCGCGCCTCATTGGGCACATAGTCCAGGTCGCACTGCGGATCGGGCTCTTCCAAATTGATTGTGGGGGGGATGACGCCCCGGTCCAGGGACAGGAGCGTGAAGATGGTCTCTACGCCCCCTGCGCCGCCCAACAAGTGCCCCGTCATGGACTTGGTGGAACTGACCGGAATCTTGTAGGCGTGGTCCCCGAAGACGTTCTTGATGGCGTTGGTCTCGTTGATGTCCCCCTGGGGCGTGCCCGTCCCGTGGGCGTTGATGTAGCCGACGTCTTCGGGCGCGATGGCGGCGTCCTTGAGGGACACCTGCATGCAACGCGAGGGGCCGTCGCCGTTGGGGTCCGGCTGGGTCATGTGGTAGGCGTCTCCCGTCATACCGTACCCGATGATCTCCCCGTGAATGCGGGCTCCTCGTTTCTTGGCGTGTTCCAGCTCCTCCAGGATTAA
The DNA here is from genome assembly GCA_046758845.1 of Nitrospinota bacterium. GTDB lineage: Bacteria > UBA8248 > UBA8248 > JACPRG01 > JBHIBA01. The sequence continues at coordinate 12,431 of JBHIBA010000059.1, read as the reverse complement.
GACGCCCGCGCCTTCGCCAATGACGAAACCCGTCCGGGAGAGATCAAAGGGGCGAGAGGCCTTCTCTGAGGGCTCATTATGGGTGGAAAGGGCGCGCATGGCGGAGAATCCGCCCACGGACAGGGGGCAGATGACGGATTCGGTGCTGCCGGCGATCATCGCCACCGCGTCTCCCCGCTCGATGAGCCGGGCGGCATCGCCGATACAATGCGTGCCTGTGGCACAGGCCGTGCATACGCACGCGTTGGGCCCCCGGGCGTTGTAGCGCATGGAGAGCATCCCGGAGGCCATGTTGGCGATAAGACCGGGAATGAAGAAGGGACTGATCCTCCCAGGGCCCCTGTCCAAGACGACGGCGTGCACCTTCTCCAGCATCGGCAGACCGCCCAAGCCCGCGCCGACCAGAACGCCGACGTCCTGGCTGTTTGAGTCACTGATTTCCAGCCCTGCATCCTCCATCGCCTCCTGCGTGGCCGCCAAGGCGAAGTGGATGAAGCGGTCAACCCTTTTGATCTCCTTTTTTTCCAGGAATTTTTCGGAATCAAAGTTTTGGACCTCCCCGGCCACACGACAGTTGTAGTCGGTGGTGTCGAACTGGGTGATCGGGCCGATCCCCGATTTTCCCTCGACCAGGGCGGACCAGGTCGTTTCCACGTCGTTCCCCAGAGGCGTCACCAAGCCCATTCCCGTGAATACAACTCGCCTTCCGTTTCTCATGGCTTTATCTGAAACTCCTTTTGCCGACATCCTCACCCAGACAACCGCCTCAGGTCGGAGCGCCTTGAGCGGCCTCTGACAACCCGCCTCCTAAATCCTTCATTATGAAGACCGGACCCGACAGTTGATTCTCTCCTTATTCTTTTTCCGACCCAAAAGACGCCCGTACTTATTTAATCTCTATCCCTCGTTCTTCAACGTAGGCGATCACGTCCTTTACAGTGGTGACCTTTTCGACGTCCTCGTCGGGGATATCCACGGAAAATTCCTCTTCCAATGCCATCACAAGTTCCACGGTATCCAGGGAATCGGCGCCCAGATCCTCTATGAAGGATGCCTCGTCCGTCACCTTTTCCACTTCCACACCGAGTTGCTCTGCGATGAGCGCCTTGATCTTTACGACCGTCTCTCCCGGCAGTGCCAAACCCCCACCTCCTCTGCACGGCCCCGATTCGTTCGAGGGAACGGGAATACTACATATACAGTCCCCCGTTCACATGAATGACCTGACCCGTAATATACCCCATCTCGGGGGTTCCGAGAAACAAGACACAGCGGGCAACTTCCTCCGGTCGCCCCACCCGGCCCAGCGGGATGATGCCAAGCAGGTTCTTGCGCTGCTCGGCGGAAAGCGCCGCCGTCATGTCGGTTTCCACAAATCCCGGTGCCACGGCGTTCACGGTGATATTGCGGGAGGCCAACTCCCTGGCCAGGGATTTGGTGAATCCGATCAGGGCGGCCTTGGACGCCGCGTAGTTCGCCTGGCCGGCATTTCCCATCTCCCCCACCGCTGAGGAGATGTTCACGATCCGGCCGTACCTCTGTTTGATCATCGCACGGGCCACCGCACGGGTCACCCGAAAGCTTCCGCCGAGGTTGGTGTTCTGGACCGCGTCCCAGTCCTCGTCCTTCATTCGCACGAGAAGGCCGTCACGGGTGATGCCGGCGTTGTTCACCAGGATCTCCACGCCCCCCAGCTCGCGCAGGACCCGCTGAACCCCGTCCTCCACCTGCCGGGGGTCGCAGACGTCCATCGGCATGGCCAACGCCCGGACCCCCAGCGACTCCAGGTGCGCCACCCAATCCTGCGCTCCCGAGGAGCTGTGATACGTAAAAGCAACGTCCGCCCCCTCCTCAGCTAGGGTTTCGACAATAGAACGGCCGATGCCCCTCAGACCTCCCGTGACCAAGGCCCGCTGTCCTTTCAGGCGCAACGGCCTCCTCCTAGCGCAACGGTCTGCGGGTTCCCAAATTCCGGCTGCGGAGCATACCCCCAGTCCCCCGAGGGGTCAAGCCAGAGACTCCAACGTCCGCTCCAGGCTTTCGGGGTTCTCCACCTGGTAGGTCTTCGCCCCGCCCACGATTCTCGAAACCAACCCCGAAAGCACCCGGCCCGGGCCGACCTCAACGAAGGTGTCCACGCCGGCCTCCGCGGCCTTGCGGACGCTCTCCTCCCACCGGACCGGGGAGGTCACCTGGCGCTTGAGCGCCTCCTTGACCTCGGTGGCCGACCGGTTGAGCGAGGCCGTCGCGTTGTCGATGACGGGAAATTGGAGTTCCTTGAATTCGACGGCGTCCAGGTCCCGGGACAGACGCTCCTCGGCCTGGTGCATCAGGCCGCTGTGGAAGGGCGCGCTCACCTGGAGAAAGACGGCGCGCCGCGCGCCCGCCTTCCGGCACGCGTCCGCCACCCGCCCCACCGCCTCCCGCAGGCCGGAAATCACGACCTGGCTCGAGGAGTTGTAATTGGCGGCCACCACCCCCCCCTCGTCTTCCTGGCAGAGGTGATCCACTTTCTTGCGGTTGAGGCCCAAGACGGCGGCCATGGCTCCCCGCCCGGGCGGCACGGCCTCGTGCATGTAAGCGCCCCGCTTCCTGACGAGTTCCAGGGCCAATGGGAACTCCAATGCGCCGGCGGCCAGCAGGGCCGAGTATTCTCCGACGCTGTGGCCCAAGGCCATCTTCGGAACTACGCCCTGCTCGGCCAGCAACCGAAACCCCGCATAGCTGTTCACGAGCAGCGCCGGTTGAGTGTTAACCGTGAGCCCCAATTGCTCTTCGGGACCGTTAAAGCAGAGTTGGGCCAAATCGAAACCCAGCTGGTTGTTGGCCCGCCCGAAAATTTGCCGGGCCTGAGGAAACCGCTCGTAGAATTGCCGCCCCATGCCCACCTGTTGTGAGCCCTGGCCGGGAAACAGGAATGCGATGGCTGGAGACGTCATCGAAACGGTGTGACCCAACCTGCAACGAATCGGTTCGTTGACTACCAGATTAACGCGGTGGCCCCCCAGGTCAAGCCACCGCCGAAAGCGGCCAAGAGCAGGGTGTCTCCCGTTTGAACCCGCCCTTCGCGGACGGCCTCGTCCAGGGCAATGGGAATGCTTGCCGAGGAGGTGTTGCCATGCTTGTGAATGGTCACCAGGATTTTTTCTGTCGGGACGTTCAGGCGCTTGGCGACCGCGTCGATGATCCGGATGTTGGCCTGGTGAGGGATGAAAAGGTCGATGTCCCCGGGGGTGAGGGCGTTGTGCTCCAACGCCTCCGTGCAGACGTCGATGAAGGCCCGGACGGCGAGCTTGAACGTGTCCTGGCCGTTCATCTTCAGGGTGTGAAGGTCCCGATCGACGGTCTCCCGGGTGATCGGCGTGACCCTGGAACCCCCGCCCGCCATCAATAACGTCTTTCCGTTCTTGCCGTCTGAGTGCAGATGGCTGGAGAGAATTCCTCTGCCGTCCTCGGCGGGCACCACGACCACCGCCCCGGCGCCGTCGCCCCAAAGAACGCACGTCGAGCGGTCCTGCCAGTTGACGACGCGCGTCATGATCTCGGCCCCCACGAAAAGGATCCGTTTGGCCGACCCGCTCCGGATGAATTGATCGGCGACGGCGAGGCCGTAAACAAAGCCCGAGCACGCCGCGTTGATGTCGAAGGCGAAGGCCCGCTTGGCCCCCAGGTGGTATTGCACCCAGCAAGCGGCCGAGGGGCAATAGGTGTCCGGCGTGATGGTGGCCACGATGATCAGGTCCAGCTCTTCGGGGGAGACCCCCGCCGCTTCCAGGGCCTGCCGGGCGGCGGGCACGGCCATGTCCGAGGTGGCCATGTCGGGTTTCGCTTTGCGCCTTTCGGAAATGCCGGTCCGTGTCAGGATCCATTCATCGGACGTGTCCACGATCTTTTCCAGGTCGTTGTTGGTAATCACCTCATCCGGGATGAACGACCCCGTACCGATGATCATAGAAGCTTTCAAGCCGCCTTCCTTTCTTTTTCGGCAGAGATGAGGAAGGAGTTCCTGCTGCGCTGGGGGATGGGGCTGGCCTTAGTCAGCTTCCGAACCCTCGTGGCGGTGAATGCTGTCGCGCAACTGTTTCCAAAGACGGTATCCTACGCTCTCTTGGGCCTCTAATTCCTCGATCTTGGCGATCTCTTCCTGGATGCGTCCGATCAGGTTCCCTTCGCAGGCCTCCCGGGCCGCCCGGACGGCGTTTTTCACGGCCTTCGCGTTTGAGGCGCCGTGGGCCTTTATGCACACGCCGTCTATGCCCAGCAGAGGGGCCCCTCCGTACTCAGTATAGTCCATCCGGCGATACAGAGAGCGCAGACCGTCCTGAAGGAGAAGCATGCCGAGGCGGCTCCGGAGCGACCCCCTAAGCTCCCGGCGGAACGATTCGGTGAAAACCTCCGTCACGCCCTCGGTGATCTTCAGGGCCACGTTCCCCGCGAACCCGTCGCAGACGATCACGTCGGCCACGCCGCGAAAGACGTCGGTGCCCTCGATGTTTCCCACGAAATTCAGGGGGCTTTGCTCGAACATGTCAAAGGCCATCTTGGTGACCTTGTTGCCCTTGCTCTTTTCGGTTCCCACGTTGAGCAGGCCGACCGTCGGGTTCTTTCTCCGAAACATCAGCCGCGCATAAGCCTCCCCCATGAGGCCGAACTGGAACAGGTGCTGGGGCTTGCAATCCACGTTGGCCCCCACGTCCATCATGACGCAGTGGCCCTTTGCATTGGGAATCAAAGCCGTGATGGCCGGGCGGTCGATCCCCTTGATCGTCCGAAGAACGATCATGCTCGAGGCCAGCAGGGTGCCGGTATTGCCCGCGCTGACGACGGCGTCGGCCTCTCCTTCCTGAACGGCCTCAATGGCGCGTCGCATGGAGGAATCGGGCTTTCGCTTCATGGCCGCCGTCGGCACCTCGTTCATCTCCACCACCTGGGTCGCCGGGCGGACGGTGATGGGCAGCTCGGCCGCATCCAGGCGCCGGAGCTCCTCGCCGATCACCTCCTCCCGACCAGCCAGGAGGACCTCCACGCCGAGTTCGCGGCAGGCCTGGACGGCCCCCTCGACCACCGCCGAAGGGGCATGGTCTCCCCCCATGGCATCCAGGGCGATCTTCATCTGCGACTCACCGCCTCTCAGGCTTCCTTGGGAGAGAAAACTTCGCTGCCTTTATAGTAGCCGCAATGGGGACAGACGCGATGGGGTAATTTGACATCGTTGCATCGTGGGCAGCGCGAAGCGGCCGGTGCTGGAACCCTGTTCTGGCTCCGGCGCCGGTCTCGTCGGGAGCGGGAAAACTTGCGTTTGGGAAGCGGCATGTTCTAGCTCTTCTGTGATGGAAAGGCGCTCCGAAGCCGGGCCAAGGCCTCCCAACGGGGATCATACGCCTCTCGGGCGCATCCGCAGCGTCCTTCGTTCAGGTCCGCCCCGCAGCTTGAGCATAGCCCTTTGCAGTCCTGCCGGCAAAGGGGTTGCAGGGGAATCGCCATGATCATGTTGTCCCGGGTGGGGTCTCGCAGGTTCAAGCGGCCTTCCTGGTACGGATAAAGGTCGGGCTCCTCCGACCCCACATCGCCTTCTTCTTCCTTCTCTTTTTCCTTCTTGGCTTCCGCCAGCCGCTGCGGGGCGAAGGTGAAAGTCAAATCCCCCTCCAGATCGACCTCAACCTCTCGAAGGCATCTGGAGCAGGGGAGCAGGGCCCTCGCCTTAACCTTTCCCCGGCAGAGGACGTCCGCACCGAATCGCTGAAGGGTCCCGGTCCATTCCACCGGCCCCCGCCAGGCGCAACCCTCCCTTTCAAAGTCAAAGAAGGCTGGAGCCTCGGAAAGCTTCAGCGACAGACCTTCTTCGGGGATTTCATCGATGCTGACGGCCCATTGAGACCCGGACACGCCCCCTCCCTTCATTGAGAGGTTCCCAGCCGAGGTCCTCGAATAGAGCGGCTGCCTTCCGGCCGCCAGGCAGGGGACTCAACCTATTTAGACCCACGTATATAAGGACACACGAGCAGGTTTGTCAAGCGAGAAGAGAATGTGCCGGGAGGGCGCCGGACCGCCGAATCTCTTCTGAAATCAACGAATTATTGGGATTTAACCCGGCGTTTCCTTTCCTCTGAGCAGGGCGTCTAAGATTCCCTCCCGGAGCCCCAGATGGGTCACCGTCAGGGAGCCGACGCCACTCGCCAAGACCAGGCCGCGAAGAACCGCAAGCCCCGGCACGATGACATCTTCCCTTCCCCGCTCCAGACAGCGCTCTTCTCTCCTTCCCTCAAGATCCAAAGACGCAATCCGGCGGTAGATCTTTTCCAGCTCATGTCGGGAAACATCCGAATGGAAGAAGGCTCGAACGTGATGCGGGGCAGTCTTTCGACTGATCGCCCCCAGGTTCAGGGCCGTCCCCCCCGTCACCAACAGCGAACCCACCCCTTCTCCGGTTGATTTCCCGGGCGGTCTCACCCGCCTCAACAACCGCTCGATGGTCGCCTGCGCCGCGGACTCCAGTTCTGCCAGCGCGCCGGGCGCTGCGGGCGCCCCCAAAGGGAACCGGCGCAACAGGTCCAGGACCCCCAGGGGTTCGCTCCCATGTCGAAGTTCAAGGCCCTCCCCCTCGATCCAGACAACTTCCAGGCTTCCGCCGCCGGGGTCCCCGACGAGAAGGGGCCACCGATGGGCCGCTCCACAAAGAAGCGCCCCTCGCGCGGTCCACCGGGCCTCCTCTTCCGGGGAGAGGATAAGGGCGGAAAGTCCCGTCTCCGTCCGGATGCGTCTCGCAAAGTCGGACCCGTTCCGCGCCTTCCGCAAGGCCTCGGTGGCGACGACTCGGGTCAGGCCGGGCTCGACGCCGAACCGCTCGATGACGGCCCGGAACTCCCGTAGGATGGCGAGGACCCGTCCCTGTCCTTCCGGTGAGAGGTCTTCGCCGGGTTCAAGGTTTTCCGCCAAACGCGAAATGCGGCGCTCTTCGTGCAGCGACCGGAAAGGCGCGCGAAAGCCGGCCCCAGTAGACTTGGCCCGCCCCTTCCCCGGGGCCTGTGCGATGTGAAGGCGAACCGCCAGGCTCCCCAGGTCGATGGCGGCGGCGCACAGAGGCATGAAGCCTTCTAGACAAACACGCGCAGGAGGAGGTCAATCACGATGGTGAGGGAGGCCGCAATGGGGATGGTGGCGACCCATGATTTCAAGATGGTCCAGACCATTCTCAGGTTGAGGGCGGACATCCCCCCGGCCACCCCAACGCCGATCACCGCGCCCACCAGGGTGTGGGTCGTGGAGATGGGGAGACCGAGTTTGGAGAAAAGGAGGACCGTCGTGGCTGTGCCGAACTCTGCCGAGAAGCCCCGCGAGGGGGTTATATCCGTGATCTTCTTGCCGATGGTGGCCATGACACGATAACCGAAGGTAGCAAGTCCCACAACGATGGCCAGCCCGCCCATGGCCAGAAGCCAAAGGGGGACGGGAACCTTCAGGGAGACGATGGCTCCCTTGACCCCGGCCACGACGACGGCCAGAGGACCAATGGCGTTGGCCACGTCATTGGCCCCGTGGGCGAACGCGACATAAGCGGCGGTAAGAATTTGCAAATATCCGAAAACCCCTTCCACGTGAGCAAGTTGATCGGGGCTCGCCACGAGTTTGGTCTGGATGATCCGGTCGACCCACGCTCCGAGGACGACCCCGCTCACCAGGGCGATGCCTAGCGCCTGCCAGATGGGCAAGTCCAGCTTGAGGTTCTTCAGGCCCTTGTAGATGACGGCAAGCGTGAGGATGCAGAAGACCAGCCCCACCAGGTACCGACCTATTTTCTGCAAAGCCCGGCGGGCGTCTTCCGCCGTGAGGATCTTCCGCCGGATGAAGCTGAACATACCGAAAGAAATCGCCGCCCCCAGCGAGGGCGAAATGAACCAACTGGCGACGATCTTCCCCAGGACGGGATATTGGATCGTCTCGAAGCCGCTCAGGAGGCCGAAGCCGATAATGGCGCCGACGATGGAATGGGTCGTGGAGACCGGCCACCCGAAATAGCTGGCGACGTGCAGCCAGATGGCGGCGCCGAGGAGGGCCGAGAACATCCCCCGGATGAGCGCCTCAGGCTGCTGGAGGAAGGGCCCGGCCTCGAGGATGCGCCCCCGGACGGTGTCCGTCACGTGTGTGCCGACGAAGAAGGCCCCGATGAATTCGAAGACGGCGGCGATGAGGACGGCTTGGCGGAGCGTGAGCGCCCCGCTGCCCACCGACGTTCCCATGGCGTTGGCCACATCGTTGGCGCCGATGCTCCAGGCCATGTATGCGCCCACAACGAGGGCGGCGGGCAGAACGAAGACAGAAAAGTCCATCCCTACGGGCACCCCTTTTTCGGCTCTCTATCCCTTTGAAAGGAGCGCCCGGAGGCGGTCCGCGGTCTTCTCCGAATAGTTGGACAGTTCTCCCAGCTCTTGAAAGATTTTCGACCACAGGAAGATGGAAACCGGGTCCACGCGGTCTTCCATTCCAAACATGTGCTTCACCAGGGCGAATTGCGCCTTGTCCGCTTCCCACTCCAGCATGCCGATTTCGTTGATCCGTGCGTGAATCTTCTCGACGTCCGGACCCCCGAAGGCCGAACCGAGAAGACGCTCCACCTGCTCAACGACCTCGAAGGTCCGGTAGAAAACCTTCAGGCTCTTTTCGAGGAAATCCCCAAGGCCCTCCTTCAGTTCCTCAGGGACAGTCATCGGGCGCAGGGTCAGCAGGACGCAAAGGTCTTCCACCGAGTCGGGGATGGCGTCCTGTTGCGAGAGGACCGAGAAGAAATCGCTCCGGCTCACCGGCATGAACAGGGTGCGCGGAAGGTGGTCTCGGATCTCGTTCTTGATGATGTCGGCGTCGTGCTCCAGCTTGGACACCCGGTCGCTGATCCGCTGAATTTCCTCGTTGTCTCCCCGGTACAGGGCCTCAAACAGGGGACTAACGAGCTCAACGCATTCCTTCGTCTTTTTCATGTGTTCGTAAAGCGGCTCGAAGGGCGACTTGCCGAACAACTGAACGATGCTTCTCATGGGGGGTCCTCCGACTGACCCAAGTGGTCAGAAACGCGGCATCTCCACCTCCCGTGGCCGGGCCGCTCGCTGGAGCCCGCGGAAGCGGGAAAACAAGGACGAATCAACCGGGGCCAAACAAGGCGCGATAGGACTTCGCATACTCGATGTAGTGAAGGGCGGAGTTTCGGATGGTTTCCAACTCTTCCTTCCGCACCTCCCTTCGGACCTCGGCGGGAACGCCCGCGACCAGGCTTCCCGGGGGGACCTTCGTCCCTTCGCGCAGAACCGCCCCCGCCGCAACAATGGAACCGGAACCGATCTGGCAGCCGTTCAGAATGCGCGAACCCATGCCGATCAGCACATCATCCTCTACGACACTGCCGTGAACGATCGCATGGTGGCCCAGCGTCACGTTCTTGCCCACGCGGACGTCCCATTCCCCCATCTGGCCGTGGAGGACACAACCGTCCTGGATGTTGGTTCCTTCTCCGATAGAGACGGGGCTTACATCCCCGCGCACCACGGCGTAAAACCAGATCCCCGCCCTTTCGCCGACCTCCACATCCCCGACGACCACGGCCCCAGGGGCCAAGAACGCTGAGGGGGGAATGCGGGGGGAAACCCCGCCGTACGGGAGAACGATTGCCTTCACCGCACAGCCGTGCGGGCCGGGATGGGAGTTGCACCGGCTCGGGCCTCGGGATTGCCGGCAAAACTGCGAAGCCGCGAGATGAGGATGGCCCCCCGGTGAATCCGTTTCACGTGAAGAGGATGGTCTGGAAGGAATGCACCCTTTCGCGTCCCGAACCGGAAGCAGATCTTCTCCCTCAAAGCATAAAATGGCAGCAAGGGCAAAGCTCTCCGTATAGTAACAATCCGTCCCGGACGAAGCAAGTATCAATCCTAGCAGCGCGGGCAAAACCGGGATTCAGCACCGGAGACGGCGAAGCCGCCGGCAAACCGGCGGGTTTTTCCCCCACAAAGGCCTCACACCCTCAGCGGTTCGGCGCCCAGAAGGTGTCGCCGAAGAACGTCCAGCGCAGTGATGGTCACCCGCTCCTGAAGGAAACTTCCGCTCCCCCCGAACTTTCGCTCGTATCGGACGATGACGGAGGATTCACCGCCCGGGACAAGGACAATGTGGGTAGGATCGGCAGGCGCGACCTCCTGTTCTCTGCCGCCCAGGACCGGACCGAGGGTGGCCAGGCCCATCTCGGCCCCCGAAAGCCGCCGGACCCGGCGGGCGAGATCGGCGGCTGCCTCGGCCGAGACCCCCACGTCGCCTTCCCGGCCGAGCAGGGCGGCCCAAAAGCCGCGGGACGAAGCCACCCAACCCCCTTTGAAGAAGGAATCGCTTCCAGGAACGGTCATCAGGCGGGCGGCGAGCGCACCCCCGGTATTCGTCTCCAGCGTCGCCAGGGTGTGGCCGCCCTCGCGCATCAGACGTCCGACGGCGCCCTCGACGGTGTCCCGCCCGTATCCGTAAATGGCCGCCCCCACCCGTTCGCGGACGCGTCCCTCCAGCTCGTCCAGCATGGGTTCGACCTCTTCTTCGCTCCCCCCCTTCGCCGTGAGGCGGATGTCCACGCGCCCAGGATGGGCCAGAACCGCGATGGAGGGGTTGCGGGAGGACTCGAAAAGGTCGTGGATGAGTTGGTCCACGTGGCTCTCCCCCAATGCGCAAGTCCTGAGAACCCGGACGCGGATCAGCTCCCCCAGGGCGAACTTCCCCCGCAGGTAGGGGATGACGCGCGTTTCCATCAGATACCTCAATTCCCGGGGGACCCCCGGCAAAGAGATGATGACCCCCCTCGCGTCTTCCACGATGAAACAGGGGGCCGTCCCTACCGGGTTCTCGATGGGGAGGGCGCCTTCGGGGATGTAGGCTTGCTTCCGGTTGTTGGGGCTCATCGTAAAGCCGCGTCTATGGAAGAGGGATTCGATCTGCTCCATCAGCTCCTGTTTGAACACTAGCGGAACGCCCATCACGGCGGCGACGGCTTCGCGCGTGAGGTCATCCACTGTGGGTCCGAGTCCCCCTGAGGTGATGACGACCTGGGCCCGCTCGTGGGCGCCTGCGATGGCGGCGGTCAGCCTTTTCGGATTGTCCCCGACAACGGTCTTCAGATGCAGGTTGAGGCCGATCCCCTTGAGTTGCTCCGCCAGGTAAACCGAGTTTGTATCCACCAGGTCGCCCAGAAGGATCTCGGTCCCGACGGCGATGATCTCGGCCTTCGTTTGTGAGGTCTTCTTCATGTCCCGACCGCTCTTGAAACCGGGTCCCGTCCTCCTCTGGTGGGGAGCCACAGGTCAGGGGGCAGACATCACCGTCCGCCCCCTCTTCACAGAGGAGGACGAAGAAAGGCGACCCTGGCCTGCTCAGGCTGAAGCCAGCGGCGGCATTGTAACACAGCGATTTCACCGGAGAGCTGTTCCCCCCCGCAAGGCTCGCCCGGCTGGATCGAGCCGCGAAGGCCGTGTTGACCTTCCGGGAGTGCGACCCCATGATAGGGAGAGAGGCACTTACGGCGTCATCAGGGGAAACAGGAATGGTCGTGTCTGCCGGCGCGTCCGGGATCGTCTTGGCCGCCGGCCTCTCCACCCGGCTCCGCAGGAACAAACTCCTTCTGCCCATGGGGCCCAAGCCCGTTGTCGCCTGGACGGTGGAGAACGCCATGGCCGCGCCCTTGGAGGAAGTCATCGTCGTCACCGGTCATGAGCGCGAGGAGATTGAGGCGGCTTTGCGTCATCTTCCCGTGCGAATCGTCTACAACCCCGATTACGCCCAGGGCCAATCCACCTCTCTGAAAGCCGGCGTCCGGGCGTCGTCGTCGCAGAGCGGATGCTTCGTCATCTTCCTCGGAGACCAGCCCCTCGTCGGCCCGGAGATCGTCGCCGCGCTGCTGGAGCGGTTCCGGCGGGACGACCCTCTTCTGGTCGTGCCCGTCTTTTCGGGAAAGCGGGGAAATCCGGTTCTGGTGAGCGCGATGCTGCGCGGCACGCTTCTCTCCATGACCGGGGACGCGGGGGCGCGACCCCTCTTGGAAGCCCATGCCGACTCCGTGGCGAGCTTGGAGGTCCACACCCCAGCGGTCCGGATGGACATCGATCGCGAGGAAGACTATGAGGCGTGCTTGAGGGTGTTTGAAACTGGTCCGGTCCTTCCCGCCCCGTAAGACTGGGCTCCCGCGCTTAATTGCCAGGGGGCAGTTTTTAAATCTCGGACAGATTACCCAGGGGGGCCTTTTTGAAAACCGGCCCCCCTTGGAACCCCCCGGAAAACTTTTGACGGCCCGGCATTGCATGACCGGGCCTGCTTGGGTTGAGAGCGTGTCGGGCTGAGCCGGTGGTCTGAGTCCTTACGTTGGCTTCCTTCTTTGTCCGAATGCGCGCCTTGCTGCGCAAGGCTCCCGCATTCGG
>JBHIBA010000058.1:0-19191 GCA_046758845.1 Nitrospinota bacterium | reverse complement strand
GAAATCTGGCCGGTTTTCAAAGCTTGTCCCGAGCGAAGCCGAGGGAAGGCCCCCCTGGGAATTCAGGGTTTCGTCCCCATCTCCCCAATCGCGGCAACATGCTCTAGACATTCCGTCCAGGAATTTTCTTCCCTCTAGTTCATGTGCGAGCCGCCGTCCACCACAAGGGTCTGCCCCGCGATGAAGTTGGCCGCGTCCGAAAGGAAGAACACGATGGCCCCCACCAGGTCTTCGGGGTATTCGCTTCGCGGAATGGCCCGAGTGGAGATCTGGAACGCGTCGTCCTCGTCCAGAAGGGCCCCGCGGGCCTCGGCCAGGCTGTTGCTGCGCGTCAGGCCGGGGGCCACAGCGTTGACGCAAATCCCGTCTTTGCCCATCGACCTGGCCAGAACCCGGGTGAGCGTGATCACAGCCCCTTTGGAGACCGTGTAATGGGCGAAGACCGGCGTTCCCTTGAACGGGACGCCCGAGGCGATGTTGACGATCTTCCCGGACTTTTGCTCCTTCATGTAGGGGTAGACCGCCTTCGAGGCCAGCCAGACGCCCTTGACGTTGACGGCCATGACAGCGTCCCATTCCTCAACGGTGACCTCATCGAAGGGACGATAGTGGACGTTTGCAAAGATGGCGGCATTGTTCACCAGTCCGTCGATGCGGCCGTATCTGTCCTTCGCGGCCTTGGCCAGGGCCTCCACGCTCTTTTCATCCGTCACATCAGCCCGGACGTACATCGCCTCCCCGCCCGCCTTGCGGACCTCCTCCACCGTGCCTTCCCCGTCCAGGATGTCGGAGACGACGACCTTTCCGCCCTCCGCCGCGATCCCCTTGGCGTAGACTTTTCCGATTCCGCGCGCCGCGCCCGTCACGATGACGACCCTTTCTTTCAGCTGCATCCTGCCATCCCCTTCAAGGCTCCTGTCTTTTCGGCCGCCCATTCCGGCAAGGCGGACTCAGTTCATGTGAGAGCCGCCGTCCACCACGAGGGTCTGGCCCGTGATGAAGTCGGCCGCACCCGAAAGGAAGAACACGATGGCCCCCACGAGGTCCTCCGGGACCTGGCTGCGCGGGATGGCCCGGGTCTTGATCATGTTCTGGTCTTCTGTGTCCAGGATAGAGCCCCGGGCGGCGATGACGCTCTCGCTCCGCGTGAGTCCGGGAGCCACGCAGTTCACGTTGATGCCGTCCCTGCCCACCGTCCGCGCCATCACCCGGGTCAGCGTCACGACCGCCCCTTTGGAAACGACGTAATGGGGGGTCTTCGGGATCCCCTTGAACGGCGTGCCCGAGGCGATGTTGACGATCTTCCCCGAACCCCGGGTCTTCATGTAGGGATAGACGGCCTTCGTCATCAGCCAAACGCCCTTGACGTTGACGGCGAAGACGCGGTCCCACTCCTGTTCGGTGATCTGATCGAAAGGCACGTACTTCAGATCGGCGAAAAGGGCGGCGTTGTTCACCAGTCCGTCGATGCGGCCGTATTTGTCCTTCGCGGCCTCGGCCAATGCGCCGGCGCTCTTCCCGCTCGATACGTCGGCGTAGATGAACGTGGCCTCTCCCCCGGCCTTGCGGACCTCCTCGACGGCCGGCTCTCCGTCGATGATGTCGGAGACGACGACCTCGCCCCCCTGAGCGGCGATCGTCTTGGCGTACACCTTGCCGATTCCGCGGGCGGCTCCCGTGACGATCACGACCTTATCCTTGAGCAGCATCCCATCCATCCCGCTTGGCGATCAAGACTTGTATGAGGGAAGGGCGGGTACGGAGCCCCGCCCCTACAAGTTTCCACCGAGAGTCGGTGGCTCCTGTACCGCCCACTTCCTCTTCGCAACACCTATTCCTCGTCTTCGGGCCCCGGCTCCTGCTGGTTTCGGGCCACGTACCTGCCCGTCTCCACTTCCCGCCCCAGGAGGCCGTCCTCGCGGAGTTTTCCCCAGGCGCGCAGGATCTCCCGGTAGGGCGTTTCCCGGAAGCGCAGCAGAACGTCCTCAAAATGCGCCGGCCCCTCCCGCAGGAAATCGAGGATTTGGTCGGCCAGTTTTTCCGTCGCTTGGCTCACTTCTTCCCATTCGCGAACAACGAGGCCGGAGAATCCTTCGATTCCCCCAAGCGATTCATGCAGGAGTCGGACGGAATTATATCGCAAGGAGTCTCAACGAACACACCGCCCGCATCATTCGTACGTCTGTTTATTAGAGGGATAATCGCCATAGGTTATTTCATCAGGCCCGGTAGCCAGAGCACCACTGCGGGGAAAATTATCATGATTGCCATGACCACGATGTTTAGCCCCACGAAGGGCAGGGCCGCCCGGTAGATATCTCCCATGGTGGTGTCGGGTGAGGCAATGCCTTTCATGACGAACAAGGACATCCCAAAGGGCGGCGAGATCGTTGCCAGCTCCAGATTGAGAAGCATGATCGCGCCAAACCATATCGGGTCCCACCCCATGGTACTGACGATGGGCATGTAAATGGGGATGGTCACCAGGACAATGGAAGTCTGTTCGATGAACATTCCCAGGAATATCAGGACAACCTGCATCAGGATGAGGATGACGATGGGATGGACGGGTAGGCTGACGGCGAGCTTGGTGATGCCGGAGGTGACTCCGGTGAAGGCCAGAACCTGGCTGAAGGCGGCTGAGCCGGTGAGGATGACCAACACCATGACCGAGATGGAGGCTGCCGTGCCCACCGCCTTCTTGATCACCTCCCAGGTTAGCTTCCGATAGGCCATCGCCAGCAAAAAGCAGAGCAGGGCGCCTACGGCTGCCGCCTCTGTGGGGGTGGCGATTCCGAAAAAGATGGTGCCGATGACTACGACGATGACGGATATCAGCGGCACGACATAACGAAAAGTGGCCAGGATGCGGCCCCCGATGGGGGTTGGCGACACATCGTAGACCGGCGCCAGGGAGGGCTTGAGGGTGCATCTGACAATGATGTACGTGGCGTAGACGGCGGCCAGCAACAAGCCCGGCAGGACAATGCCCACCAGGAGCTTGCCCACCGGGAATTTGCCCAGGCTGGCCAGGATGACGCCCAAGGCGCTGGGCGGGATCATGATGGCGAGGCTGCCACTTGCGAGGATGGGGCCGAGCGACATGGATTTGCTGTAGCCGCGCCTCTGCATGTCCGGCGCGAGGGTTGAGCCCAGCATGGCCACGCTGCCCATGGCGACGCCGGTCAGGGTGGCAAACAGAGCCCCGGCGCCAACAGAGAGCAATGCAAGTCGGCCCGCAATGCGCCCCAGCCATTCGTCCAGGACATCTATCATCTTGTAGGCAACGCCGGAATGGAACATCACCGTTCCCATGAGGATGAACATGGGCACGGGTACGAGCACGAAGGTTGAGACGGAGCTGTCGATGCTCAGGATCAGCTGTTGCAACCCGATCTGTCCGCCCCAGAACGCGTAGACCCCAATGACGTTGATCAGCATGAAAGCGAAGGCGACCGGCAGTCCGATGAGCAGCAGGATGGTGAGACCGCCGAAGAAGTACAGCATGTAGATCCACCAATCCACCGGCGCTCACCTCATACGTTCATGTTCACCGTCTCCGCTTTCCCGCCGCGGAGATGCATCCGCGCCCGCCTCATGAACTGGAGCCAGAGGAAGAAGCTGCCCAGCGGTACGACAGCCAGATTGACCACCCTTGGCATCTCTATTTCAGCCGGAATCAGTATCCCCCTTTGCCAGGAAGTGAGGGATTCTATTGTTCCGTAGATGGTCAAAACCAGGCAGATCAGCGCACCGATGATGGAACTGATGACATTCAGCCAGCGCTGAACTTTCGGGCTGAGCCGGGTGACCAGGAGATCGATTCTTACGTGCTCTTCTCTTCTCAGCACCCAGGCGGCACCGAGAAAGGCGATATAGAGCAGCAGCGTGCCGCTGATTTGGTCAACGCCAAGCAGTCCTTCACGAAGGACATACCTGAAGATGACCTTGATGGAGGTCAGCAGCATGACGGCGATCAGAAGTCCGCCTGACAGCGCGCCGCCGATATTCAGGATGGAATCAAAGACATGGGTGATTTTTCTGCCCGCTGCCATGCAGTAAATTCCTTACCTCTGACCCAGCGTAGACCCCATGGCAAGCCGGAGTCAGCCATGGATGATTCGGCACTCTCTCTCTTAGGCAGGAATCCTTCCTTCGCTGCGAGAGTGCGCCGCTCTGGCCTCAGCGGGTTGGATGGGGCTGGTCTTGAGCCAGTCCTGGGACCGAGAGGAATGGCCCAGAGGAGGTTAAGGGGGATGGCGGGGGGGATTCGGATCTGAATCGCCGTGGCGATGGGCCGAATCCCCCCCTCGAAACTCCCGTCCCAGCCTATCTCGGGGTGGGCAAACAGGTCAGCGCGGTCATGACGTCACCTCTTGAGCCCGGCCGCGGGGATTCAGTCGTATCCCATCAGCTTCCTGGCTTTGGCGTAATCGCCCGCGCTGAGGACTTTCTTGAATTGCGCCCACAGGGCTTCATTGGAGGTCTTCGCCCAGCGCTGAGCCTCAGCCGGCGAGAACTTGATGACCTTCATGCCAGCCTTTTTCATGGCTGTCAGCTGCGTGCTCTGGTATGCGGAAATCCATCCTTGAGACCAGACCTGGATCACCCGGACGGCATCCAGGATGATCCCTTGCACATCCTTGGGCAGGCTGTTCCACTTCGCCAGATTCATGTTGATGCCGATGCCGTCCCGATACAGAGGGTGAAGGATGATAAACTTTGATACCCGATGCCAGCCGAATGCGGTAAAGCCGTCATAGAAGGGCCAGGTGAAGCCCTCCACCGTGCCTCGCTGCAAGGCGAGCCCTACTTCCGACGGGGGCAGGGTAACCGGTTCGGCTCCAACCGCATTGACGACGAAGCGGGTCAGCGGTGGAACCCTGATCTTCCTTCCCTTCAGGTCAGCAATGCTTGCCAGACTCTTCTGGGTGTACATGAAATGGTTGCCGGTGCCTGGATCGCCTGAAAAGTGGCCCAGGTAGCGAACGCCCTTTTTCTCGTACATCTTGACCATGAAATTGAACAACTCGCTGCCGGGTCCGTTGTCGGGGACATTAAAGGGTGACAGCTCCGTGACGTAGCCGGCAGGGACCACACCCGCCCAGTAGTTCGGGGCGCCATACCAGACGTCAAACACGCCTCTCACCAGCGCCTCCGGCTGGTCAAAAGTGGGGACTACCTCCTTGGCGCCTTTGAACTGGATAACCACTTTTCCCTTGCCGCGCTTGTTGACCTCCTCCAGGAAGCGGATGCCCACGTCAGCCGCGGAGGAGATACGGGGCGGCCAGGCTCCTACCATGGTGAGTTTGATGGGTGCGGCGGCTGCCGGTCTGGCCCAGCCGGAGGTCAAGAGTAAGGCCAGCACTGCAACACAGACCGCGCTGAATCGTCCACTTCTTTTCATTGCATCTTCCTCCAGATAAGATATTTGTTCCTTCTCGCTCGGCGTCCTCCCCCAAGCGCTAGTCCGGCTGGGACCAAGGGTAAACGGCAATTTCCCATTTCAACTCCCGATAGAGACACGCTGCTGATTTGTGGCCGCGACCGATCACACCCCTTTGCAGCGGGCCTGTCAACAGCTTCCCGAACCCATAGACGCGCATTCCTTTCGCCTTCTCGTACCCCTTCCCAACCGCGTTGTGGAGGGTTTTCTCCGGTTGCCGCCCCAGGCGCTCACCACCAGCGGCTACGCCGCCCCGGCGGGGCCGCTGAACACACCGAAAAGCCCGAGACTCAAGAGCAATGCAAGACGAACGCTCAGGCTGAACCCGCCCTTTCGGCTACCCATTTCACCCGAAGTCCTGTGAAGCTCCGGGACGGACCGTCCCTGAGGTTGCCTCCGTGGACTCCACGTCCACCAACCGACCCTTGCCGAACGCGATGGGCACGTACCGCGGCGCGCCGATGGCCTCCATGAACCTCTGCTTGATCACGACCGGGTTGAAGGGAGAAGGGGGCTCCACCTCCTCCAGGTCAGGCTCTGTGGCCAGGGCCAGAAGCGACGGCCCCTCCCCTTCCAAAGCAGAGAGAAAAGCGTCCCGGAACCCCCCCGGGGAACTCACGTTCTCCGCCCTTCGCAATCCCGCCGACCGGCCGAGGTCGGCCAGATCGAGGGTTGGATTGGTCAGCGGCTGTCCGCCCGAGGCAGCGTGAACGCCGTTGTTGATCAAGAGCACGGTCAGGTTTCTCGGCGCCACCGCCCCTACGGTGACCAAAGCGCCCAGGTGCATCAGGAGCCCGCCGTCCCCTTCCACGCCGACCACCTTCCTGCCGGGCTGGGCCACAGCCAGACCCAAAGCCAGCGGCAGGGCCAGTCCCATCGCATCCTCCACATAGAAGTTCTGAGGCCGCTCCCGGAGGCAGGCCCACAGGTAAGAAGCGTTGCCCAAAGAAGTGACCACCAGCGCGTCGTCGGAAAGGCATTCCGCCAGGACCCGGTAATAGTCTTCCCGAGTCGGTACGGGGGCGCTCACCAACGGATGTCCTCCCGGGAAAGAAGCAGGACGAAGGGAGCGGAGGACTCTTCCGCGTAGGCGGCCGCGCGCTCCACCTGCGGGCCGATGGGCGCGGCGGGGTACGCCACCGCGTACCGGAGCCCCAGCGCCTGGAGAGCCGGCTCGGTCACCCGCCCCTTGGGGATGTGATAGAACGTCGGGTCCTGCGCCGAACCCCGGTAAGAGGCCAGGATGAGGATGGGGAACTGATACCGCTGCGCGAGGGACACCATTCCCGCCCCCATCGTCAGGATCCCCACGTTCTGAATGAGCAGGACCGTCCGGGCCCCGCCCAGCCGGGCGCCGCAGGAAATGGACAAGGCCTCCTCCTCGTGGGTCGCCCGGATCAGGGTCATGTCCGGGTCCCCGTCGATTTCCGCCATTATCCCGCCCAGCCAGCTGTCGGGAACGGAAACCGCCACCCGGAACCCGGCTGTCTTCAAGGCGGCCAGGGCCTCGTTCGGGCGGTGGGGCGAATTGACGTTCACCCTCTGGAACCCTCCGTTGCCCGCGAGAGTCAGGCGGCGCGCCCGGATCTGCCGCGGCCGATAAGCGGGACCGACCCTCGATCTTTGAGAAGAACGCATTTTCGCAGAACAGGCTCGGATCATAGCTGAAACGGCAACGGACGACAAGGCGAGCTTGACCCTTTCGAAAGTGGGTCGCGATAATAGCGACACCGAAGCCGACGGAAGGGATTGCCTCCACAAAGAAGTGGCGCGCCCGAGACTCGGAGAAAGGAAGGGTTCTCAACGCTTGCAGCCCATAAAGACCGACAAGAGAGCTACGAAGAGGAGCAATTTATCGTTGACGTCTCATTCTGAGCCTGGGTCATCGACCCGCGCGAAGGATCTCGCAATTCGTCGTATCGAATGTCGGATGACCATCCGGCAAGGGCGAGGGCGAGACCCTTCGTTGCGTCTTCCAGGCTTCCTTTCCGGCGGATGATGACCCGTCGCGCAGGGTGACAAGGGTGTCAACCGTTTAGGGCTCCCGGTAATAACACGCAGCGAGGATCTTCACGCAGTCCCGCTTCAAAACCGCCGCGGCAAAGAGGGCACATCAATGGAGACTCGATCGACCGAACCGTCAACCGTAACGTACGAGGAAATTGCCGCCTCCCGGGAAGTGGTCTATCGCTACCTTCCGCGGACCCCGACGTACTCTTACCCGGGTCTGTCGAGGCTCTTGGGATGCGAGGTTTTTATCAAGCACGAGAACCATCTTCCAATCGGCGCGTTCAAGGTCAGGGGCGGCGTGTACCTCATGTCTCGGCTGCCGGAGGAGGAAAAGCGGCGGGGCGTCGTCTGCGCCACGCGGGGAAACCACGGCCTCTCCGTGGCCTATGCAGCCCGGCTGTTCGGCGTGCCCGCTGTGATCTGCGTCCCGGAGGGCAACAACCCGGAGAAAAACGCGGGGATGAAAGACCTCGGCGCCGAGCTGGTGATCACGGGAAAGGACTATGACGAGGCGACCGAGCGCGTGGCGCACCTGGTGGAAACTCGCGGACTCCGCTACATCCACGCCGCCAACTCGCCCGACCTCATCCGCGGCGTCGGCACGTCTGCCCTGGAAGTGTTTGAGGATGTCCAGGGCGTGGACGCCGTGTTCGTTCCCATCGGCCTGGGAAGCGGCGCTTGCGGGACGGCCATCGTCGCCCATCACGTAAGTCCTCCCACCCGCGTCATCGGCGTCCAGGCGGAAAAGGCCCCCTCGGTGTTCCTCTCTTGGAAAAGCGGAGAAGTCGTCCAGACCGAGACCGCCGATACGCTGGCCGACGGCCTGGCCACCCGGAGACCGGGCGAGTTGACGCTCCCCATCTTGCGCGCGCTGGTGAAAGATATCGTCCTCGTCTCCGAAGAGGAGATCCGGGACGCCATCCGGCTCCTTCTTCGACAGACGCACAACTTGGCCGAAGGGGCGGGGGCCGCGGCGTTGGCCGCCGCTTGCAAACTCAAAGGCGAACTGGCCGGAAAGCGCGTGGTCCTGATTCTCAGCGGCGGCAACATCGACGCCGACACGCTACGGGAGGTCCTGATTCCCGGGATTTGACGCGATGCACTCTCCATCCCACCGGGCGTACGGGGTTGCACTGAAGATCCTTCTGGCCCTCACTTTGGCGGGCTGCGGAAGCTCCGTCCCGGAATCCGAACGGGTCGTCCGCTCCTTCGTCGAGGCCTACTACGTCCAGGCCGACCTCGCCGCCGCCGTGCGCCTCGCGGAGGGACTGGCCCGGGTGAAAATCGACCGGCAAGCCAAGTTGCGAACCGCGCCGCCGGGCGGAGGGGCCGTCCCGACTTCGCCCGGGCTCTCCGGGGCGCGCAGTGTGGAGTACGAAATCCTCGAAACCCGGGAGCGGGCGGAAGGGGGCAAGGTCTTTCGCATCGGGTTGACCATCTCCAGCAAGCCGGTGACGCTAAACGTACAAACGCTCATCACCGTCGGGCAAAAAGGGAAAGGGGAGCCGCGCCGCTGGGTCGTCCTGAACTTTACCGACTTCAGCGGCCCGACAACCGGAGCCTCCCGGAAATAAAGCCCATCGAGGATTGTTTCATCCATTGGACGGAACCTCCTCCAACCCGACTTGGGAAGCGGCCGGTTGATGCTCCTCAAACCTTGGCTCCGCAGCGAGGCTGCCGAACTCCTTGACGAGAAAGAACTCCCCCGGGAGCACCTGGAAGGGAACCTTCGAGACATCGCGAGGATCAATCGACTCACTGGAGGGACTTCCACCCTTGTGCGTTCCCTGGCCGCGCTGGTGCAGGCCGATTTTCCGAATCGCCCTTCTTCCTTCTCGGTCCTGGACGTCGGCACCGGGGCAGGGGACATCCCCCGCGCAGTGGCGGATTGGGCCGAAGCCGAAGGTCGAACTGCCCGGATCTGGGCGATCGACATCAACCCGGACATCGTCCGGTTCGCCGTAGGGGCGGGACCCGGCCTGGAAGGCCTCGGTTTCGCGGTTTCGGACGCGGGCCAACTGCCCATCCGTCCCCGCGGCGTGGATTACGTCGTCGCTTCCCTCTTTCTTCACCACTTCGACCGGAAATCGGCGGTGGGGCTCTTGCGCGGATTTTCCGACTGCGCCCGCCGCGCCGTGATCATCAACGACCTGCGCCGCGCTCGATTGCCCTACGCGGCCATTTTCCTCCTGACCCGGCTGGCCACGAGAAACCTCATGACGCGTCACGACGCCCCGCTTTCCGTCCTGCGGGCCTTCCTCCCGGACGAGCTGGAGGCCATAGCGCGTGAGGCGGGCTTCGAGAGTGGGCGGATAACCCGGGTGTTTCCCTACCGGCTGAATTGGGTCGGCAGAGCGGAAAACGGCCCATGAAACACGATGTCTTCGTGGTCGGCGCCGGACCGGCCGGATCGGCCCTGTCCTGTTTCCTGGCAAGAGAAGGGGTTCGGGTTCTTTGTGTCGATAAAGCGAGGTTTCCCCGCAGGAAAGTCTGCGGCGAATTCCTCAGTCCGGAAACCCGCCGGACGCTGGCGGCCCTGGGCCTGGAAGAGGAGCTGAAAAAAGCCGCTCCGATCACCGGCTTCCGGTTTGTAGCAGAAAGCGGTAGACGATGGGAGGGGGATTTCGCTTCTTTGCCGAAGGGGGAGCGCACCGCCTTCGGCCTCGGCCGGTCGACGCTTGACGTCCTCCTGGCCTCCAAGGCGCGTGAGGCCGGCGCGGAGGTGGAGGAGGGATTCACCGTAACAGGCTTCCAAGGAGCGCCCGGGGCCTGGACGGTGTCGGGCCGAAGGGGCGGGTCGCCACGGACGGTCCGGATGGAGGCGGATTGGCTCGTCGGAGCGGACGGCCAGCACTCCCTGATTCACCGGAAGCTCCTCGGGGCCCATCCCTTTCGGGAAAGGCGCCAAACGGACCTGTTCGGCTTCCAGGCCCATTTCCGGAACCTTCGCTTGCACGGCTGCGTGGAGCTGGACTTCTTTCGCGGCGGGTACGTGGGCTCCAATCCAGTGGAATCCGGCGAAGCCAACGTCTGCTTTCTGATTCGGAGGCGGGGTCGCGGCTCGCTTCGGCACTCCGAGCAGGACCTGGATGCCTTCCTTTCTCGTCTGTGCCGGCGTCAACCCTCCCTGGCCGAACGGCTTTCGGGGGGCGTGCGCTCCACACCGTGGTCCCGGACGGGGAGGTTGCGATTCGGAACGCGGCGGTGTTTTGTGGGCGGAGCCCTTCTCATCGGCGACTCGGCGGGGGCCATTGACCCTTTCGCGGGAGACGGAATCTCGATGGCCCTGCGGGGCGCGGAGATCCTGGCTTCCCTGTTGGCCGCCGGAGGGGAGGACCTCGGGAGCCGCCTTTACCGGGCCTATTCGGCCGCCTGGGCCGCGGCGTTCGGCCGGCGGATGCGGTGGGCCGCCGGTCTGCGTCCGCTTCTGAACTTCACCGCCCTTCCGGACGCCCTCTTTCAAGCGCTCTCGAAGCGCCCGAGTCTGAGCCGCCGGATCGTGGCGGCGACGCGCACCCCTGCTTCGTCCGCGCGTCCACTTCCCCAGCGGCTCATCAGCCCTTGACCGCGAGCGGTTCCGGCGTAGACTTGTATTGTGAGGTTTTTTCTTTCCTTCAGGAACGAATTCCTTTGAGCGAGGATCGGATCAAACAGTTCGAGGAAGTCCTGGCCCTGGATGCGGGGGTCCCGTGGTGCGCTATGGTCTCGGCCGGGCTTTGATGGACGCAGAGCGGCATTCCGAAGCGATCTCTCACTTTCGAGAGGCGATCCGCGTCAAGTCTGACTACTCGGCGTGCTACCACCTCCTGGGCCTTTGCCTGGAAGAGACGGGCGACGCGGCGGGCGCCCGGGAGGTCTACGAGCAGGGAATTCAGGTGGGCCGGCGTCTGGGCGACTTGCACGTCGTGAACCAGATCGAGGAGCGGACAAAAATCACGGGAGGCTGAAAGGCCGGAGATTCGCCCTGACATCCCCCAGCTTCCCTTTCCCGGCTTCTTGACGATGAGAGGCGAATTTCCCCTCAATCGGATTGGAAATGGACGCCCGATTTGCCTATATACGTTTTTTTGTTAGGCTCTGGTGGAAGACTTCCCGGCCTAACGCTTGATCCCCCGTCTGCGATGAAGACAGAAGAAGGTTGTTCGGGATGTTTTACGTGACACGAAAAAGCTGGATGGAACTCTGCCAACGGCTCGACCAGTTGGAAAAGCGGGTCCGGATTGACATGGCCGATGAGATCAAGCACGCGGCCAGCTACGGAGATTTCGCGGAAAATTCCGAGTTGGACGCCGCGCGGGAAAAGCAGCAACTCCTGACGCTGGAGGTGCAGCGGCTCCGGGAGAAGCTGAACCAGTCCCAGATCATCGACGACCTGGACATTGACCCGAGCCGGGTGAGCATCGGAACTTGCGTCACGCTGTACGACCTCGGGAAAAAGGAAGAGAACAAGTGGACCATCCTGGGGGAGGAGGAGTCCAAACCCGCCGAAGGCGTGATCTCCCACCAATCCCCCCTGGCCAGGGCCCTGTTGGGCAAAGAAGAGGGGGATGAGGTTTCGATTCAGCTTCCAAGGGGATTGAAGAAGTTCGAAATCGTGGCGGTGGAGAAAGCGCAAATCAACCCGCCGGACTCCTCACCGACGGATGGCCGTCCCGACGTCTCCCCACCTCCCATGACCTGAGCCTGAACCCTCCACACAACTCCCAGGCCGGCGGAACGCGATTTTCATGACCGAAACCCGCGAAGCGCTGAATCAAGCAGCCGTCGAAGAAGCGCTCCACAACCTCGTCGAACAGTACGGCGGCTCTGCCGACGCCGAACTCATCCACGAGATCATGATGACCGCCCTGAAGATGGCGCGGGACGGAACCAGTCGCGGCGACCTCAAGATCCTGAACTCGGCTTTGAAAGAGCTGCGTTACGCGTTCCGGGTCTTCTCCCCCTATCGCCGGAACCGGAAGGTCAGCGTCTTCGGGTCCTCCAGGACACCGGCCCATTCCACCGAATACCACCAGGCCCGAAGGTTCACCTCCCGGATGGCCCAAGAGGGCTTTATGGTCATCACCGGGGCCGGCCCCGGCATCATGGAGGCGGCCAACGAAGGCGCGGGGAAGGACAAAAGCTTCGGCGTCAACATCCTTCTTCCCTTCGAGCAAAAGGCCAACCGGTTCTTGGACGGAGACCCCAAGCTCGTCCACCTGAAATACTTTTTCACCCGGAAGCTCCTGTTCGTGAAAGAGACCGACGCCGTCGCCCTGTTCCCGGGTGGGTTCGGCACCCAGGACGAGGGCTTCGAGATTCTTACGCTGACGCAAACGGGCAAGAGCGAGCCCTTGCCCATCGTCTTCATCGAAACTCCGGGGGGAACCTACTGGCGGGACTGGTACGAGTACGTGCAAACTCACCTGGTGGAAGCGGGCAAGGTCAGCCGGGAGGATCTGGGCCTGCTGCGCATCGTGGACGACGTGGAAGAGGCGGTTGAGGAGATCTGCCGGTTCTACTTCCGCTATCACTCCCTTCGGTTCGTCCGGGACCGGCTGATCATCCGTCTCGGGCGCCCTCTGCCGGAAGGACGGCTGGCGGAGCTCAACAAGGAATTTTCCGATATCCTGGTCAGAGACCGGATCGAGATCTCTCCCCCCCTCCCCGAAGAAAGCAACGAGTCTCAAATCTCCCACCTGGACCGACTGGCGCTGTATTTCGACAGGGCCAATTACGGCCGGCTGCGTCTGCTTATCAACCGGATCAACGACCCGTAGGGCGGACCCCGGCCGGGACGGGCATCTTTTCCCAAGCGAAGCTTCACATCTCAACGCGGGATTCATGCGCTGGCGATGGGCCGCTTAACGCCGGGAGAAGGATTCGGTGCAGACCCCTTTCGACATGATTGTCCTGGACCGGGTCACGAAGGTTTACGACCGGGCCCGGACCGGCGGCATCCTTCGCGACTCGGCGGGGCTGACCGTCCTGCGAAATATCACCTTTTCCGTCGCGCCCGGGGAGTTCGTGACCCTGATGGGGCCGAGCGGATGCGGCAAGAGCACCCTGCTGAACCTGGTGGCGGGGATCGACCGCCCTTCGGCGGGGCAGGTCTTCGTGGCCGGGCTTTGCGTTTCCGCCCTCTCGGAGCGGGACCTCACCCGGTATCGCCGGGAATGCGTCGGTGTGGTGTACCAATTCTTCCACCTCTTGCCTACCCTGACGGCGGCGGAAAACGTCACCCTCCCCCTCCTCCTCCGGGGGCTCGCCCTGCGGGAGGCCTCCGAGCAAGTCATGGAAATGCTGGACCGGGTGGGTCTTGCCAATCGGGCGGACCACCTCCCCTCTGAGCTCTCGGGGGGAGAACTCCAGCGCGTCGCCCTGGCGCGCGCCGTGGTCCACCGCCCCCGGGTTCTGTTGGCCGACGAGCCCACGGGGAACCTGGACTCCGCCATGGGGGAAGAGCTGATCGGGCACCTCCGCTCCCTGGCCCGACAGGAAGAGCTCACCATCCTTCTCGCCACACACAGCCAAGAGATAGCGGCCCAGGGTGACCGCATCGTCGCGATGCGCGACGGGGCGCTCCAGGACCCCCGGACGCTCGGGGCTCCATCCGACGGGGGGATGGAGAGGACGTGACTGCCGACCTCTTTCTCCTGCGAAGAGTGAGCCTCCGGTCAATGAGGGGCCATCCCGCGCGGACCATCCTGACCCTGGCCGGCGTCGCCATCGGGGTCGGCGTATTCCTGGCCATCCGCCTTGCGAATCAGGGGACGCTCGCCGGGTTCCGAAATACCTTCGACGCCGTCGCCGGTCGGGCGGCCCTCGAAGTCACGGCCCAAGGAGAGCCCTTCGACGAGAGGGCATTTGCGAAAGTTCGGGGCTTACCCGGCGTGCGGTCGGCCACCCCCTTCCTTCAAGTCTTGGCTGCGGCCAGGCCGCGTCCCTCCGCGCCCACTCGGCAAACGGCCGAGGAAGGCCTCCGGGAGCCCCCATCGCCCGGTCCCGGCCCGGGCAAACCCCAAGGCGTCCCCCTTCTCGTCTTGGGGATCGATATTCTCTCGGAGCGGGTTTTCCGGGACTACGAGTTCTTGGCTGAAGGCAAGGTGAACCGGGGCGATAGCAAAGATATCGGGCGGATCCTCCAGCGCCTCCTGGCCCCGGACACGATCTTCCTTACGGATCGGTTCGCGGCCAGGTATGGCCTCAAGGAACGCGACCCCCTCGCCCTGATGGGGCCGGCCGGGCCGCGTCGCTTCGCGATTCGGGGTCTGATCCGCTCCGCGGCCAGGGGGAGGGCTTCTCCGGCCTCCGCCCTGGACGGAAGCGTTGCGCTGATGGACATTGCGGCAGCCCAGGAGGCCTTCGGCCGGGTGGGTCAGTTGGACCGGATAGACGTCCTTCCCGAAAAAGGCGCGGGCCTGGATGCCCTGGCGATGAGGATTCGGTCGGTCTTGCCCGGAGAATTAATCGTTGCCCGTCCCGAGCGCCGGAGCCGACAGGCCGAGCGGCTGCTGGCCGCCTTCCAGCTCAACCTGACGGTCCTGAGCTACATCGCGCTGCTGGTCGGCATCTTCATCATCTACAACACGATGAGCATCACCGTGGTCCGGCGCCGTCAGGAGTGGGGCGTCCTTCGGTCCTTGGGGGTGTCGAGCGGACGCATCGCACTGCTGGTCTTGGCGGAGGCGGCGGCGCTGGGAGTGGTGGGCTCGGCCATCGGAATCCTCCTCGGAACCGCGCTGGGGCGGACCGCCTTGATAACCGTCAGCCAAACCGTGTCCAACCTTTACGTCCCGGTGGGAGCGACGGAGGTGAGCCTGACGCAAGCGGAGATCCTCCTGGGCCTCGGAGTCGGCACGGCCAGCGCGCTGCTCTCGTCCCTGATCCCTGCGGTGGCGGCGGCCCAGATGAGCGTGCGGGAGTCCATCTCAAGGGGCGACGTCACGGTGGCAAAACATACGAGGACCGGACTCACGACCGCATCGGGACTACTGCTCTTGGGCGCCTCCGCCGCCTTCATCCGAATGCCCCCTATCAACGAGGCCCCGGTCTTCGGGTACCTGGCCGCCCTCTTCCTTGTATTGGGGACCTCCCTTCTGGCCCCTTTAGGCATCCGCCTCTTTTCGGCTGGATATCGTCGTCTCAGGTTCCGGACCCCAAGGGCGGAAACCTTCTTGGTGGACCTGACCCGCTCGTCCGGGAAAAACAGCGTGGCCGTCGCCTCGCTTGCGGTCGCCATCGCCATGCTGGTCAGCGTATCCATCATGGTGGCAAGCTTCAGAGCGACCATGGAGGCCTGGATCGGCAAAAGCCTGCGAGCCGACCTCTTTGTCAGCCCGATCGTCCGTTTCATCGGGAACCGCGCGGCCGTTCTCCCCCGCGACGTCCCGAAAAAGACGGCCCAGGCCGAGGGGGTGCTGGCGGTGGATGCGTTCCGCTCCAGGAAGATCACCTTCGGCGACTGGCGCGTCTTGCTGGCAGCAGGAGACCTGCGCGTAGTCAGGGACCACGGCGGACTGACCTTCCTTTCGGGTAACCGCCGAGTCATCCTGAACCGGGTCATCACCCAGGAAGAGGTTCTGGTCTCCGAGGTCTTTTCCAACCGCTTCGGGCTCGGGCGAGGAGATTCCTTCACCCTGCAGACAGCCGCCGGTCCCCACAGCTTCCGCATCGCGGGCGTCTTTTACGATTACTCGACGGAAGGGGGGCTGGTCATCCTGGACAGAGCGCTCTACAGCCGCCTCTGGAAAGACGATCGCGTGAGCACGCTGGCCGTCTATCTGAGGCCGGGGGCGGAACCGGGGCGGGTGAAAGAAGCCCTGGCTCCCCTTTTGGGTTCAGGAAGCGGAGCGGCCGTCTTCGAGAACCGCCGGCTCCGCCGCCACATCCTCCGGGTGTTCGACCAGACCTTCGCCATCACGTACGCCCTGGAAGGCATCGCTCTGGTGGTAGCCGTCCTGGGGGTGCTCAAGGCCCTTTTGACCGGCGTCCTGGAGAGAACCAGGGAAATCGGCCTTCTCCGGGCCATCGGGTTCGGCCGCGGGCAAATCTTCCGGTGGGTGATCGGCGAAGCGGCGGCGATAGGCGTTTTGGCCAACGTCCTGGGGTTTCTGGCGGGGGGGCTTCTGGCCCTGATCCTGATTTACGTGATCAACAAGCAATCCTTCGGCTGGACCATCGAGCCCCACTGGCCGCCTCTCATGGTGGCCGCTTATTTCGCCCTGACGCTGGTCGCAGCCGTGGCGGCCGCCATCTGGCCCGCGCGGGTCGCAGCCAACTTGGAGGTGGGGGAGGCCATCCGGTTTGAGTAAGAAACGGCAAAAGGGGTTCCGAAGCGGGCTGGCAGCGGCAGCGCGCGCACCGGTGGCGCTTGTGGCGGTGGCACTCGTGGCAGCGGCGCTTGTGGCGGTGGCACTCCTGGGGATGAGCAGCCCCCCCGGCCTTTCTCAGCAGACCCCGGCGGGCGGGTTTCTCACGGCGCGACCGGGCTATCAGTATCGGTTTCCGCGCGACCATGCCGCCCATCCCGGCCTCAAGACCGAATGGTGGTATTACTCGGGGCACCTGAAAGCAAACACGGGAGAACGGTTCGGGTTTCAACTGACGTTCTTTCGGAGCGGCCTAAGGCCCCCTGCGAAACGGGGGGGCGCAGGGGCGTCCTCGCCGAAATCCCGTTGGGCCGTGCGGGACCTTTACTTCGCCCACTTCGCCGTCTCGGATCACGGCCGGAAGGTTTTTCACTTTGATGAGCGAATGAGCCGGGGGTCTCTGGGCGCGGCCGGGGCCGATACGGAGCGATACCGGGTGTGGCTGGGGGACTGGCGGGCGGAGGCCGTAGGCGCCGAAAAGGGCTCCCCCCACCGGCTGAATGCCGAAGGCGCGAAATATGCCATCGACTTGACCGTCCGGCCCCAAAAACCCCCCGTGATCCACGGCCTGGACGGGACGAGCCGAAAGGGCGCTGGCAGTACCCAGGCTTCGCATTACTACTCCCTGACGAGAATGGACGTTCGGGGAAATCTCCGGGTCATAGAAGGACGGAAGACCCGGGAGCTCGCCGTCACCGGCACGGCCTGGATGGACCACGAGTTCGGTTCGAGCCAACTGGAAAAAGACCAGGTCGGGTGGGACTGGTTCAGCTTTCAACTGGAGAACGGCTCGGAGGTGATGCTTTACCTCATGCGCAGGAAAGACGGAACGGCGGACCCTTACTCCAGCGGGACGTGGATCGATCGGGACGGAAAGGGCGTCCACCTGGACCGCAAATCCTTTCGGGTGGAAGTCCTGGACACCTGGAAGAGCCGGAAATCCGGCGCGACCTATCCCATCCGGTGGCGCGTGCGAATCCCCTCTCGCCGGGCGACGCTCCGGGTCGAGCCCGTTTTTCCCGAACAGGAGATGGACACGGCCAAGAGCACGAAGGTCACGTACTGGGAGGGAAGCGTGCGAATTCGCGGCAAAGTGGACGGGGAAACTGTCAGGGGAGTCGGCTTCGTCGAGATGACCGGCTACGCCGGCCCGTTCCGGAAGAAGATTTAAGAACTGGGGGGATTATAATTTCGATTTTTTGGGAAAGCAAAATTTGCACGCCTTAGGATGTCCCGCCTGCACAGCGCTGTCGAGGTCGGGATATTCCTCCCAGTAATGAGGAACTCTGTCCTTCTTATTCGCCTGCGAGCACTCAGGACAATGGTACGGTCTCGGCCCATGCGGCAGCGTCGGGTTATGAGTCGCTGCTACCACTGGCTCTGGAGGGTGCCTATGGCGAAACCTGCAATCTCTGTGACTCATAAGGTAGAGGTGTAGCGCGGGGGCTTTAGCCCCCGCCTGTGAGCGAACTGGCTGGCGTCTTTTCAGGGCGGAGGCTAAAACCTCCGGGCTACAACTACACCGCTAAAGAGAGCCATCCGGGGAAAGCGGTGCCCCCCCTACATCTTCCGAACTTTCGCCAGGACTTCCTCCACCGGCATGACGTCCGCGTACTTGCTCCCCATGTCAAAGAGATTGGCGCGGTGAGGCGCCTCGGCCCGATCCCCCACGCACTCCTCCGGCACGATGGTCCGAAACCCGTACTGGAGCGAATCCACCACCGTGGCCCGCACGCATCCGCTGGTGGTCGCCCCGGTGACGATGAGCGTGTCCACCCCCAGCGCAATCAGGTGGCTGGCGAGGGGGGTCCCGAAAAAGGCCGACGGATACTTCTTGACCAAGAGGGGCTCAGAGGGCCGCCGTCCAAGACGGTCGTCAATCTCCACGTCCCGGTTTCCTTCCTTGAGGGTATCCAGCGAGGGAAACTTCTCGCGCCACACGCCCGCATCGCTCATATCTTGCCGGTAGGCGACCGTAGTGAAAAATATAGGAAGGCCCTTCTCCCGGGCGGCATCCAGAAGACGGCGGTTCTCCTTCACCACGTCGCCCAGGTCGGCCCCCAGTGTGCAACCCGAATCCGTGAAACCATAGCTGAGGTCCACGACGACGACGGCCGACTTGCGGCCAAAGCCTACTTTGCCGGTAATCCGGGCCTTGTCGTAGATTTCCTGAGCCTCATCGTACCCGCCCTTCGGGGTCATGGTCTTCTCCTCGGCGATCAGCAATTCTGAATTTCCCGATCGTTGGAATTTTAAGAGGAGCGAACGCCGAACTCAAGCCATGAAGTTGACCCCCGGGGCGCGTTTTGAAAACCGCCCCCCCGGGCCCCCCCGCCGCTGTATTTTGTTTGGTTGCATCTTGTTTACGATGATCCATTCATGGTT
>JBHIBA010000057.1:0-19213 GCA_046758845.1 Nitrospinota bacterium | reverse complement strand
CAAAGCAGGCCCGGCCATGCAATGCCGGGCCGTCAAAAGTTTTCCGGGGGGTTCCTAGGGGGGCCGGCTTTCAAAAAGGCCCCCCTAGGAAATCGGGTCGCTCTTTGAAAAGCGCCCCCGCAAAAAAAGGCGCGGGTTGACAGGGCGGCAAAATTTTGTAAAATATTTTATAAATCCTTGCGGGAGGGTTTGCATGGGCCCCAAAACCGGGGATTTGAGTCGGCAGGTCTATACACAGATTCGGGAAGCCATCCTCGCCTCGGAACTCCTCCCGGGGCACAAGCTCTCCCACCATGCGTTGGCCCAGCGCCTGGGCGTCAGCAGCACCCCCCTGCGAGAGGCCCTCACCAAGCTCTCTCAGGAGGGCTACGTCCAGCACGTTCAAAACCGGGGCTACTTCGTCTCCGATTTCTCCCAGCGGGAGGTCGAGGAGCTTCTCGACATCCGGGAGGCGCTGGAGGGCCAGGCCCTGCGGGCTGTCCTGGAAGGGTTGACCGAGAAAAAACTTCGAGCCCTTGGCTCCTGGCAAGACGCTTACCGAAGGGCCGTGAGCAATGGGAGCGAGCCGGAGCGGCTTCTTTGCGATCGCGGCTTTCACCTGACACTGGCGGAACTGTCCGGCAACCGGACCCTGAACGAGATGCTGGCTCAGGTATTCGACCGGATCAACCTCATGCGCCGCGTCGAGGGACTCTCCCCGGAGCGAGGACAGTCCGCGCTGGCCGAACACGACGCGCTTTTGGCGGCGCTGAAGGCGGGAGAACCCGCCCGGGCCCGAGTGGCCCTGCGGCGGCATTTGAAGAAAAACAAGGAAAATTTTCTCCAGCGGATGCGGCACCGAACGTCTTTCCTTCGTCCGGTCCGCTGAACCAAGAGGAGCGAAATCCCCTTCCTTCGCAAAGAGTTCTTCAGCCCTTTGGGTCGGCTGAAACTCGCTCAAACCCGTGAGGTTTCCATGGAGTTCCATCTGAACGAACCTCAACGCCTCCTGCGAAAGATGGTCGCCGAATTCGCGGACAAGGAGCTGAAACCCAAGGCGGCAGAAACGGGCGAACGCCTGGCCATCCCCTGGGAAACTGTTCGCCGTGCGGCGGACCTGGGGATCCTGGGCCTCGCCGTTCCAGAAGCTTACGGGGGAATGGGCCTGGGGGGCTTTGAGGCCGTCCTCGTCTGCGAGGAAACAGCCCGGGCGTGCCCGAGCACGGCGATGGTCCTGATGGCGGAGGTCGGCATTTGCACCCAGCTCATCAACCGCTACGGGACGGACGCCCAAAAGGAAAAGTACCTGCCGCGCATCGCCCGGGGAGAGATCCTCACCGGCATCTGCATCACCGAGCCCGAGGCCGGCTCGGCCACGACGCGTATCCAAACCAACGCCGCCCGGACACAGGACGGCTATCGTCTCCGGGGCCGGAAGGCCATGACCAGCCGGGCAGGTGAGTGCGGCATCTACGTGGTGTTCACCCGGTTCAACAGCGTCCCCGGAATCGACGGCATCGGGTCCGTCATCGTGGAAGAGGGGACGCCCGGTCTCTCCTTCGGAAAGCCGGAGGAAACGCTGGGGTTCCGGGGATGCCCTTCGCGCGAGGTCATCTTCGACGACTGTCCCCTCGGTGAAGAACACGTCCTGGTTGGTGAGGGCGGGTTCCGCAAGATCATGACGGCCTTTAACGGGCAGCGCTGTCTGAACGCCGCCATCTCGGTCGGGATCGCCCAGGGAGCCTTCGATGCGGCCGTGGAGTACGCTCAGGTCCGCTGTCCTTACGGCCATCCCAATTCCGATTTCCAGGGGATCCGGTGGATGATCTCCGACATGGCGATGGAGATCGAAGCCGCCCGGCTGCTGACCTACCGCGCGGCGGTGAACGGGGCCGAGGGTTTCCCCTCGCGGTCGGAGTCCTCCATGGCGAAGCTCTTCGCCAACGAGGTGGCCCTGCGGGTGACCGATTGGGCCTTACAGATCCATGGCGGGTGGGGATACAACAAGGAGTTTTCGGTGGAGCGCTACCTGCGCGACGCCCGGGGCATCGTCCTGGGAAGCGGCCCCCCCCAGCTTCACCGGAACATGATCGCCGACGAGGTGCTCAAGGGTCGGGTCTCCTGGGCGAACGGGTGAAGGGAAGATGAACGACGTTCTGGCGGGCATACGCGTCGCGGATTTCTCGCGGGTCTGGGCGGGACCGTACTGCTCCATGATGCTGGCGGAACTCGGGGCCGAGGTCATCAAGGTCGAAGAGCCCGGCCGAGGGGATGAGACCCGGGTGTGGCCGCCCTTCTACAAGGAGAAGAGCGGATACTTCATGAGCTTCAACCGGAGCAAAAAATCCGTGACGCTCAACCTGAAGGATCCCCGGGGGCAATCGCTGGCCCTGGATCTCATTGGGAAATGCGACATTCTCCTGGAAAATTACACGCCGGGCGTGACCGAGCGTCTGGGGATCGATTATCCGGCCGCCTCCCGAGCGAACCCGGACCTTGTTTACTGCTCCATCTCCTCCTTCGGCCAAACGGGCCCCTTGGGCAAACAGAGGGGATACGACCCTGTCCTGCAGGCCATGTCAGGGATCATGAGTCTCACCGGAGAGCCCGACCGACCGCCCGTGCGCGTGGGCGTCGCCATTGCCGACCTCTCAGGCGCCCTCTTCGCCGCCTTTGCCATCGTGTCCGCTCTCCTGTACCGGGAACGAGGGGACGGACCCCGAGGCCAGCACATAGACATCTCCATGCTGGACAGCCAGATCTCCCTTCTGGCGGTCAAGGCCTTCGAATTTCTCCACGAAGGGAAGCTGCCGCAGCGGTGGGGAAGCGGCGACCCGCAGCGAGTCCCGTCCGCCGCATATCTTACAAAGGACGGCTCCTATATCATGATCATCGCGAGCGATGCCCACTGGCCCGGATTCTGTCGAGTCGTGGGGCGGGAAGACCTGATTGACGACGAAAGGTTCAACACGACCCGAAAGCGCGTCGAGAACCGAAAGGAGCTTGAACCGATCTTGGTGGAATCCTTGCTGAAACGTCCCGGGGAGGAATGGCTGGCCGGGTTGGAGAATGCGGGCGTCCCTTGCGGCCCCGTCCACACGCTCGATCAGGTCTTCCACCACCCACAGACGCTGGCCAGAGAGATCGTGAAAGAGATTGCCCATCCGGAGATTGAAACCCTCCGCGCCATCGACTGGCCCTACAAGCTCTCCAAGACCCCCAGCCGCATTCGGTCCGCCTCGCCGGCCCTCGGCGAGCACACCGAGGAGATCCTGACCGGCCTCCTGGGCCGCTCGGCCGAGGAAGTGAGCCGGCTCCGGGGAGGCGGTGTCCTATGAGTCCGGGGCCCACGTTCGACCTGATCCTGGAGGGAGGCCAAACCGTCCGGCCCGATGGCGTGTACCGAGAGGACGTGGCCATTCGAGACGGGCGAGTCGCGGCGCTTCTCTCTGACAGCAAAGACCTTCGGGCGCGCAGGCGGCGGAACTGCCGGGGTCAGTTCATCTTGCCCGGGATGATCGACGCCCACGTCCACCTGGGACGCTACGGCCAGGACTTTGCCGCCGACTGCCGCTCGGAGTCCGGGGCCGCCGCCACGGGGGGCGTAACAACCGTGATCATTTTCCTCATTGAGCCGGGTTCCAACCTCAAGATCCTCCCCCAACGCATTCAGGAGATCGAAAGCGGAAGCCGGATCGACATGGGCATCCACGCAGTCATCATGAGTGAGGAGCACCTGGCCGAGATCCCCGCCTGCGCCGAGGACTTCGGCATCTCTTCCTTCAAGTTTTTCATGGCCTACAAGGGGAAGGACGCCACCTACCTTCAGGGCGTGGACGACGGGTTCCTGTACCGGGGGCTTCGTGAAGTGTCCCGGATCCCATTTTCCCGCGTGGTGATCCATCCGGAAAACATGGACGTGATCGAGGTCGTCCGGAGCGAGCTGGAGGCGGACGGACGGACCGACGGCGCCGCCTGGAGCGATTCCCGGCCTCGACTCGCGGAGGAAGACGGCGTGCAGCGGGCGCTGCTGTTTTCCGAGCACCTGGGGGTCCCCCTCGTCATCCCTCACCTCAGCATTGCTTCCGGGGCGGCGGTGATCGAGCGTCACCGAAAGACGCGGCGGGATAGCGCGGACGTCGCCGTTGAGACCTGCGGGCATTACCTCTATCTCACCAAGGATCGACTTCCCGATTCCCGCGCAAAGGTCAACCCCCCGCTTCGGGAGCAGCAAGATGTAGAGGGGTTGTGGGAGGCCCTCGCATCCGGCGCCATCGATTTCATGGGCTCGGACCATTGCAGCTTTGAACTGGGGGTCAAGGGAACTGACGTCTGGACCGCCCGGCCCGGCCTCCCCGGCGTCGGGATGACGGTGCCCATCCTGCTGACCGAGGGGGTGGCAAAGGGGCGTCTGTCCCTGCCCCGCCTCGCGGAGGTGACTTCCTACAACACGGCGCGGACGTATGGTCTGTTCCCCCATAAAGGAATCCTGCGCGTCGGCGCGGACGCGGACCTCATGGTCTTGGACTTGGAGAAGGAAGTGCGCGTTACGGCGCGGATGCTGAACTCCCACGCCGATTATTCGCCTTACGAAGGGTTCGTGAGCCGGGGGTGGCCTGTCCTCACGGTCGCCGGCGGCGAGGTCATCCAGGAAGACGGGACGCTTTGCGAAACCGCCCGGCGGGGAAGATACCTCACTCGATTCCCGGGAAAAACCACCGCCGCAACGCCGATGCGCGCCCACCGGATTTAGTCAGGCGAGCGGGATAGAATTCCCATCTGTGTCATCCTGAGCGAAGCGAAGGATCTCAGGGATGCACGAGATTCCTCGCTCCGCCCGGAATGACAGGTCAACGATGATCCGCTTTCTTGGCGAATTGGGGAACTCGGGAAGGTGAGCAGCCTGGCAGTTGAAGTCCGCGATCATGTGGCCTACATCACCCTCAACCGCCCGGATGCGCTGAACGCCCTCAACTGGGAGATGGTGGAGACACTCATCGACCTTCTTCGCCGTCTCCCCGGAGAGGATGGCGTGTGGGCGGCGGTCCTGCGAAGCGCCTGCGAGCGGGCATTCTGCGTGGGGGCCGACCTCAAGGAACGAAAAGCCCTCCCGATGGAAAAAGTCAAGACCCTCCGATCCATGCTGGAGGAGGCCCACGACCTGGTGTGCTTTTTCCCCAAGCCGATCATCGCGGCGGTGAACGGTTATGCCTTGGGCGGCGGGCTGGAGTTCGCCCTGGGCTGCGATTTCCTGATCGCCTCGGAGGACGCCGTCTTCGGCCTGCCTGAGGTTTCGCTCGGCATCATTCCCGGAGGCGGCGGAACCCAGCTTCTGCCGAGGCTCATCGGCCGCGCCAAGGCCAAGGAGCTCATCTTCACGGCCGGCCGGATCGATGCGGCCGAGGCGGAACGGCTGGGGCTTGTCGCGCGGGTTGTCCCCAAGGAAAGACTGGAGGAAGAGGTGGAGAAGACCGTGCGGGCCATCGTGGCCAACGCCCCCATCTCCCTGCGGCAGGCCAAGCGGGCGGTGGACAGGGGAATCGAGGTGGACCTGATGAGCGGGTTGAGGCTGGAGAGGGAAGCCTATAATGTGACCCTCTCGACCAAAGATCGAAACGAAGGCTTGCGCGCCTTCGCGGAGAAACGAAGGCCTCGCTTTGAAGGAAAATGATTCATGAAGCCCCCCCAAGGAGGCCCCGATTTGAACAACAAGCTGCCCACCGAAGTGGTCGTCCGTGAGGTCGGGCCCAGAGACGGGCTTCAGATGGAAGACCGATGGATAGAGACGGAGGCCAAGATCAAGCTCATCAACCTCCTCTCGAAGAGCGGCCTGAAGCGCATCGAGGCGACCTCGTTCGTCCACCCGAAGGCCATCCCGCAGATGCGCGACGCGGCCGAGGTGATGGCCGCCATCGAGCGGGTTCCGGGCGTCCGCTACGAGGCCATCGTCCCCAACGCCAAGGGGGCCGAGCGGGCCGTGCAGTCGGGAGTGGATCAGATCGGCATCTTCATCTCAGCCACCGAGAGCCACAACCAGGCCAACGTCCGCATGCCCATCGCGGATTCGCTGAAGCAGATTCGCGGGATTGTGGAGATCGCCTCCGCCGCGGGCGTCCCCGTCCGGGGATCGGTCGTCGTGGCCTTTGGCTGTCCTTATGAAGGCGACGTTTCGCTGGAGCAGATCCTCCGCATCCTCCGGAGGTACGAAGAACTCGGAATCCAAGAGATCCTTTTGGGAGACACGACGGGCATAGGGAACCCCGTTCAGGTGGGCCGGACCGTCCGGGCCGTCCAGCGGGAGTTCGGCGACCTCTCCCTGACCCTTCACTTCCACGATACGCGGGGAACGGGTCTGGCCAACGTTCTGGCGGGCCTGGAGGCGGGGGTCCTGACGTACGACTCCTCGATTGGCGGCTTGGGCGGGTGCCCGTACGCCCCGGGCGCAACGGGGAACATCGTCACGGAAGACGTAGTGTACATGTTGGAAGAGATGGGGGTCGCGACGGGCGTTGATCTGGACGCCCTTCTGGAATGCGCCCGCTATACTGCGACGCTGGTGGACCGCGAGCTTCCCAGCCACGTCCTCAAAGCCGGAAAGCGAACCCAACTGGCGCCCCGTCCGTAAGGATTGACCCGACCTCCAAGGCCCCCCCGTCTCACCTCAGAGTCGCCGGCACAATGGCCTTGGCGGGCAGGTATTCATTCGTATAAATCTGTTTCAGTGGGACGTCCGCACCAATCTGATAAAGCCGAAAGATCGTGTCGCGTGTAAGGCGTACGCGCCCTTCGGCGTGATAGCCCAGCCCGTGGCGAGCCACCGAGGGACTGCGCGTGTGGGCGATGACGATCTTCCACTGCGCCTCCTCAATTTCCGGCTTCGCCATCGGGTTGACCCGCACCATGGACTTCGATGCCTGCGCAGGATGATCGATGGCCCACCCGAGTCCTTTCAGGAAGGCGCGTAGGAACCTGCGGGTCTGGTCCGGTTTGGTGCGGACCACTTTATCCGACGAGGCGATGTTGTCGCCCAAGACTTCATACCCGTAGTCACTCCATGGGAGGACGAGGATCTCCTTTCCAATTTCTGCCGCCTTCTTCCTCTGGATGGGACCCATGAGGCTGTAGGTAAGAAGGGCTTCAGCCTTTCCCGCAAGCAATGTCGGGTTCTTCGCGGCGGGCGAGACGTAAACCATCCTCATGTCCTTAAGATTGTATCGCTTGACAAGGAACGGGAAGGTGGCGTCAAGCGCATCCTTGGCCGTTGTGGCCACGGAGCGTCCAGAAAGATCTTTGGGGCTGGAAATGCCCGAGTCCTTGAACGTCACGATTGCGTTGGGCGCCGTATGCATCAAGAGGGCGATGGAAACGGCGGGCAGCCCCTGCGCCCGGCCTTGGGCCGTTGAGGGGACATTCGCATACCCGTAATCAAACCGGCCAGTGGCGATCTTTCGAAGGGCATCGGGAGTTCCGAACCCCCGTTTCCAATCGACCTCGATGTTTTCTTCCCGGAAATGGCCGCGGTCGAGCGCAACGAAGAATGCAAGGAACTCCGCGTAAGGCAACCAAGAGAGCGTGAAGGTCACCTTGTCGGCGGCGAGGCTACGTGTACTTCCCCATCCACACAAGAACACCGCAAGGAAAACGATAAGGACCGGCCGACCCAACCTTCCAAGTGACAGTCTCAACATGTCTTTTCCCCCCAGAGTCCGCCAGCGGACCCGGCGATCGGGATCCCTTGGCTTTGGCCAAACGATACAATACAAGCGATGCATCTCTTTTTATCAAAGATGGCGTTTCTTTACAAATCACCCTGGGCGGTTATCCAAGTAAATTTCGGAACGAAGGATTCGAGCCAGGCGAAATCCCTTGCTGCGCGCGGAATGACACCGACGGTTACTGTCCGGTGCTTGAAAGAGCCGTTCAGCATCCTGTCAAGATGGCCAGGCGGATTTGGATTGTGTTCTGGGCTTCGTCAGCCTGCTAGCAGCTTTCGGGCGTTTTCGTGAAAAATGGCCTCCTCTTCCGCCTGAGGGAAGGCGAGGTCCGCGACGCAATCGATCGCCTTGCGGATGTACTCTCTTCCGCCCTCCCCGCCGAAGGGATAGTCCGTCCCGAAGAGGATCCGTTCCGCGCCGAAAAGGTGGTGAGCGCAGAGGACCGCGGAACAGGAGACAGGGCCCGCCGTGTCGTAATACATCTCCCGATAGTAATCGAGGACGGGGCGCTCGGTGCCTCCGCGGCGGCCCGCCTGCATGATGCGCCCGAGGAGATAATGCGTGCCGCCTCCGAGGTGAGAGAGGATCAGCGTCATGCCCGGAAAACGGTCCAGGAGGCCGTTCAAGACGAGACGGGCCGCGGCGTAGGTCGTGTCCATGGGCCACCCGATCCAAAGTTCGAGGCGGTGCTCGTAAGCCTGGGGGGGGCCCTTGGGGTCCATGGGGTGGATAAGGACGGGAAGCTTCAGTCGGTGGATCTCTTCATAGAGAGGATAGAAGGCCTCCCCGTCGATGGGCTCCCCCTGGACGTTCGTTCCCAGGATGACCCCTTTCATCCCCAG
This sequence comes from Nitrospinota bacterium, assembly GCA_046758845.1. GTDB lineage: Bacteria > UBA8248 > UBA8248 > JACPRG01 > JBHIBA01. The sequence goes on along the minus strand of JBHIBA010000057.1, from coordinate 10,677 downwards.
CTCCCCCGCCGCCCGGCGGACCTCCCGGACCGAGGCCTCCACATCCACCAGGGGGAGGGCCGCGAATGCGACAAAGCGCTCCGGGTAACGCCGGCAGACCTCCGCGAGGCCTTCGTTTCCCGCCTGGGCCAAACCCAGGGCCGCCGCCGGGTCCGTCATGTATGCCGTCATCGTCAGGGAAAGAACCTGGAGGTCAATCCCCATTTCGTCATTCAGGGCCAGGTGCTTTTCCACCTCCCATGGCCCGAAGTCGAAATCCGGGCGGGGAAGGATTCCCCGCTCCACGAGGGGTCTGAACTCCTTGAGGAAGGCCTCCGGGTATTGGTGGCCGTGGATGTCGATCTTCATCGTCCGCTCCGCCTATGATTTGCCGTTCGACTCATTTGGCCTGGGCCTTTCGTTCCCCCCGAAGCGCCTCAGTGGCTTCCGCGTCCACTTGCAGCGTCTGAGGATCGATCACCACACCGTAGTCCTCCCGGGCGGCTTCGACCGAGACGAGCTCGTAAAGGACGTCCTCTTGGACCCGCTCCACGGGTCTTTCCAGAGGGTCGCCCACCCCACCGCCCCCACCGCACTTGGCCACCAGGACGTCCCCCTTTTGATAAAGGACCTGCGACATCGTCCGGAAGGGGATTCGCTCTCCGTTGCGCTCGAAGTAGAGCTCGTGGCGGGGGGCTCCCTTGCCGCCGGCCTGGCCGAAGGGAGAAAATTTCTCTCCCGAGGACGTGCCGGTATTGACGTACACCTTTCCTCCGTACCCGTTCACCATGGCGTAGCGGGTCCCCACGCCCCCGCGCCACCGGCCGGCCCCTGCGGTGTCCGGCAGGAGGCTGTAGTGAACGACGCGCCAGGGCGTCATGATCTCGGTGATCTCCACGGTGTTCTTCATGACGCCCCCGGCGATGATGGGCGGGGTGACGTGGGGCCAGCCGTCGTAGCCCCAGATGGCCCCGCTGCCTCCGTCCGGCCCGAAAAAGGTGAAGTAGTATTTCCGGCAGGCCCCGGTGTCCGGATTGACCTCGCGGGCGTCGTCGCCGAAGGTGACAAAGGAGACGTGAGGGGCCCACATGGCGCTGACGCGCTCCGGCATGGCCTTGCCCAAGGCCATCTGAACCGCTTCGATGAGCTCATCCCCCAGGTGGCAGTTGCATCCGCCGATGGTCACGGGATACCTGGGGTTCACGACGGTTCCCTCGGGGGCGATGATGTGGATGGGTTTGCAGCTCCCGGCGTTGAAAGCGATGTCCGGGTCCACCGACATCAGGATGGGGATGTACGTACAGGCGTGGGTGACGGCGGTGGGGGTGTTGATGAAGTCCACCTGCGGGTCGCTTTCCGACCAGTCCACCACCATCTCGTCGCCCCGGATGGTGAGGTTCAGCCGGACCCAGACGGGCTGGTCCGTCGTTCCGTCCCAGTCGCAGGCGCTCTCGCCATACCAGGCGCCGTCGGGCATTTTCGAGATCTCTGCCCGCATGGCCTGCTCCGAGGAATCCTGCAAGGCCGTCACACACCGCTTGACGCCTTCCCCGCCGAGCTTCTCGCACAGCCGGACGAGCTCCTCTTCGCCCCGTTTCGTCGCCCCCATCATGGCCAGGTTGTCCATGGCCACGACCTCGGGCCAACGCACGTTGTTCAGGATGAAGTCGTAAACGGGTTGCCTTTCGCCCCGCTCAAAAATCTTGGTGTAATCGATCCGGAGCCCTTCGCTATGGATGTCGTACCCGTGCGGGAAGTACCCTCCAGGGAACGCTCCCCCGGTATCTTGCTGATGCCCTTTGAGGAGGGTGAAGAACATGAGTTCATCTTCGTAGAACACGGGCCGGATGATGGACCAATCGGGCAGGTGCGAGCCGCCGGCCTGATAAGGGTCATTCGCCAGGAAGACGTCCCCCGGGTAAATCCGGCCTTTAAACTTCTTGACCAGAGGCTCCACCTGGCTCTTGGCGACGGCCACGTGAAGGGGCATCCAGGACTTGACGGAAAGAAGACGCCCTTCGGCGTCGAAGACGCCCGGAGAAAAATCGTTGCACTCCATCAAGATGAAGCACTGACCCGAATACTTCAGGACGGTCCCCATCAGGTCACACACATAGAGGACTTTGTGTTGGACGACGGCGACGTCCATGGGGTCGACCTGATATTCCACTGAAACCGGCTGAACCCTGCTTGCCATGTGGGCTCTCCTCAAAGACTTTCAAATTTGGGAAAGACTCAAACTCCTTCGCGAATCACCGCGCCCTTGGTCAAATCATTCCGCCCCGGCCGCCTTCTTCCCCGACAAGGGGACCTGGAGGAGGTAATTTCCGAAGGGGTCCACGTCGCATCGAAAGCCCGGGGGAACCGCAATCGTGGTGAAGGGCTCCTCGATGATGGCCGGCCCCTCGACCCGGTGACCCGGCCGCAGACGCTCTCCCCCGTAGATGGCGCTCTCCACAAACTCCTTGGACCCGGTGAAGAAGACCGGCCGGGAGGCGCGCACAGCGTTCAGGGGATCGGAACCGTCGGCGGGCAAGGGCTTGAGTTCGGGCTTCGTGATGCGCCCGACCGCCGCCAGTTTATAGTTCAACATCTCCGTAGGCTGCTCCCGGACCGAGAAGGCATACAGCCCCTGGTGAAGTCGGTGGAATTCTTCAACCACCGAGGAGATGGCCGTTTCGGTGACCTTGCCCTTCGGAACCGGGACTTCGATCTCATAGAACTGCCCCGCGTATCGCATGTCGAGGGAACGGCGGAACTCCATCCGGCCGCGAGCCACCCCTTCCTGTTCCAGGATTCGCGCCCCTCGGTCTTCCATCTCCTGGTAGAGGGCGTTGATCCGTTCCAGGTCGGCCGAGGCCGTCTTGGTGTAGTAGGAGTGGACGTAGTTGTGGCGCAAATCGGAAAGGAGCATCCCGAAGGCGCAGTAGGTGCTGGCCCGTTTCGGGACGATGACGAAACGCACGCGCAGCTCCTGGGCGAGGCTCGCTGCATGGGCGGGCCCCAGGCCGCCCCCCGCCAGGAGGGTGAAATCCCGCGGGTCCAACCCCCGCTTCTGGGCGGCATTGGCGATGGCTCCCGCCACGATGGTATTCGTCACCGTCACCACGGCCAAGGCGGCCTCCACGACCTCGAGCCCCAGCGGCTCGGCTATCTTCTCTTGCATGGCTTTCCGGGCCGCCTCCAGGCCGAGGGGCATCTCCCCCGAGAGGATTCCCTCCACCGGGAGGACCCCGAGGATGAGGTTCGCATCGGTCACCGTGGGTTCCCGCCCCCCTTGGCCATAACACGCCGGGCCGGGGTTCGCCCCGGCCGAGCGGGGTCCGACGTGGAGGATCCCCCCCGCGTCGAGCCAGGCGATGCTCCCCCCGCCGGCCCCGACGTGGTGGAGGTCGATGGACGGGCTGGCGTTGGTGTAGTCCCCGATGCTGCGATAGATCCCGCCGCGGGAGACGAGAGGGATTTGGCTTCCTTCGATGAAGACCACATCGCAGCTCGTCCCCCCCAGGTCGAAGCTGATCAGATTGCGCCGGTCCGCCGTCTCCCCGATGGAAATGGCGGCCGGGACGCTGGCGGCCGGCCCGGAAGCGATGCACGTGACCGGACGGCCGATGGCCTCCCGCCAAGTCTGAACCCCTCCGTTGGACTGCATGATCAACAGAGTCCCGGCGAAACCCATCTCCCGCAGCGACCGATCCAGGGATTCTAGATAGTTTTTCAGACGCGGGCCCACGTAGGCGTCCAAAACCGCCGTGCTGACCCGCTCGTATTCGCGGACCTGCGGCAAGACCTGGCAGGAGAGGCTGACGAATGCCTCCGGATACTCTTCGCGGAGGATCTCCTCCACGCGCTTCTCGTGGTCGGGATGGAGGAAGCTGAAGAGGAAACAGACAGCGATGGACTGGACTTCCTTAGCCTTGAGCTTGCGGACCGCCTTTCTCACCTCCTCTTCGTCGAGGGGCGTGAGGACTTGCCCGGTGTAGAGGACCCGCTCCGGCACCTCCATCCGAAGCTCTCGGGAAGCCAGGATCTTGGGGAACGGCGCCCGCCAGTTGAAGGTGTCTTCCTTCATCCCCCGTCGAAGCTCGAGGATGTCGCGAAAGCCCTGGGTCGTGATGAGGCCCGTCTTGGCCCCCGTCAACGTGAGGACGGTGTTGGTGGCGACGGTCGTTCCGTGGACGATCAGGTCGACTTCCCGCAGGAAGGCCTCGGGCGTTTTGCCGTAGACCTGAGCCGCCTTCACCAGGCCGCGGATCATCCCTCGGGCGAAGTCGTCGGGCGTTGAGGACTCCTTGAAGTCGCGCATGCCCCCCTGATCGTCCACGCACACGAAATCGGTGAACGTCCCGCCGCAATCCACCCCGATCCGAAAGCCCATCCTTTACCTCCTGATCGACATCTCCCTTCCAAACCGAGGGAACACGGGAACCGAGAGTATCCGCGGGCGCCCCTGGCCCCCGATCCTTACTCCCCCGGCGTGAAAAGGGGCAAGGTGATCTCCTCTGTGACCTTTTCGAAAGCGACTCTCACGGGAAGCCCGATGCGCACTTCGCCGGCATCGCAGCCGATGATCCGGCTGGTCATTCGGGGGCCTTCCTCAAGCTCGACGACGGCGACGGCGTAGGGGATATCCTCTTTCCAGGCGGGGTGATAGGCATGGTGCTCCACGCTGAAGGTATAAACCTTTCCCCGGCCGCTCACCGCGCGCCATTCAAAGTCGTCCGACAGGCAGTTCGGGCAGATGCGCTTGGGCGCGTAACGAAAACGCCCGCAGGCCCGGCAGCGCTGAAGCCTCAGCTCGCCCTCCCGGCATCCCTCCCAAAACCCCTGGGAATCGCCGTCGATGATCGGCAGGTGCCTGCGGAATTGCGCCTCGGCCACTTTACCCCCGGAGCCTGCTTTCGCCTTCCCGGCCATTCAATCCCTCCTGAAGACGAGGTTTGCATGCGTGGCCAGGTCTCCGCCGTTTCCCGTGACGAGCCCCAACTCCGCCCCTTTCACCTGGCGTTCTCCGCAATCCCTGCGAAGCTGCTTGACGGCCTCGGTGATGTGGGTCATCCCGTCGATGTAGCCGTGAGAGAGGAGACCCCCGTGGGTGTTGACGGGGATCTTCGCGCCGAGGGCGATTTGGCCCGCCTCCGCGAAGGGTCCCCCCTCCCCTTCGGCGCAAAAGCCGTAGGACTCCAACTGGGCCAGAACGGTGAACGTGAAGCAGTCGTAGAGCTCGGCGAAATCGAAGTCTCCGGGCGAAAGACCGTACTTTTGATAGAGGGTGCGGGCCGCCTCCCGCTCTCCGAGATACGCGGGGCTCGGCGCCTCGAAGAAGTTCTTGTGGGTGTGACACTGGGTTCCGCCCACAATCAGGACCGGAGGACGGGGCAGGTCACGGGCGCGCCGGGCGCTTGCGACCACCACCGCGGCGGCCCCGTCGGAGTTGAGACAGCAGTCCAGGAGGCGGAAGGGCTCCGCAATGAACCGGGAGCTCTGGTGATCTTCAATCGTTATGGGCTCCCGCATCTGCGCTCCCGCATTCAGGCGGGCGTGGCTCCTCATGGCCACCGCAACGGCCCCGAACTGCCGGCTCGTCGTCCCGTACTCGTGCATGTGGCGCCTCGCCGCCATGGCGTAATTCGAGACGGGACCGATGCGGCCGAAGGGGTTCTCGTAGTTCTCGTATCCCCAGGAGCGGCGGCCGTGCTTGGGGCGACCCCTGCCGGAAAGCCGGGCCTCCCCGCACGTGCAGAGCACCGCTTCGGCGGCGCCCCCGGCCACCGCGAGGGCTGCATGCATCACGATGGCCACCGGCGTCGCGCCCCCCAGGTTGAGGTCTGCGGCAAACCGGGGACGAAGCCCCAGCCCTTCGGCGACTTGCATGCAGAACATGAAGGGCGGGTCGTCATAAGGGGGCATAGAAAGGACTCCGTCCACCTCCTCCTTGGAGAGGCCCGCGTCCCGGATGGCCGCCGCCGCCGCTTCCACGTTCAGGGATAGACTCGTCCGATCCGGCAGCTTGCCGATGGCCGTCTCTCCGATTCCAACGATAGCGCAGGCGTCTCGGATGCCGTTTTCCATGGCTGGGTCTCCTTAGGGCCCCAGGAGGTCGCGGGCAATGACGATCCGCAAGATCTCCGAGGTCCCCTCGGCGATCCGGTGATTGCGCAAATCCCGGTTCATCCGCTCGATGGGCAACTCCTTCATGTAGCCCATCCCGCCGAAGATCTGCAGCGTGCGGTCGGCCACCCGCCCGGCCATCTCCGAGCAGAAGACCTTGGCCATCGCAGCCTCCCGGGTCACCCGCTCCCCCTCGTCCGCTCTGCGGGCCCCTTCATAGACCATCAAGCGCCCGGCGTGGATCTCCACGGCGGAGTCGGCCAGCATGAACTGGATGGCCTGACGGTCCGCCAAGGGCCTTCCGAACGTCACCCGCTCTCGGGCGTACTCGCGGGCCATCCGAAGGAGCCGCTCCGCCGTCCCGACGCATCCCGCTCCCACCGCCAACCGCTGCTCGTCCAGGAACTTCATCAGGAGGGAGAAGCCCCCGCCCAGTTCGCCGAGGACCTGGGGGCGGGGAACCCGGCAATTCTCGAAGATGAGCTCGCTGGTGGGAGAGCCTCTCCAGCCCATCTTCTTGTGGATCCGTCCCACGGAGAACCCCGGCGTCCCCCGGTCCACGAGGAAGGCCGTAATGCCGCCCCGGGCGCGCCGCTCGGGGTCCGTCACGGCGAACACGACCACGACGTCGGCGATGGGGCCGTTGGTGACGAAGTGCTTGCGGCCGTTGAGGACAAAGCCGTCGCCCTTCGGTTGGGCGCGCGTCCTTATGGAGGCGACGTCGGAGCCCGCGTCGGGCTCGGTCACGGCGAAGGCCATCAGGCGCTCGCCCCGGATGGCCGGAGCGAGGTAACGCTCCTTTTGCTCCTCAGTCCCGGCGAGGATCATCTTGTTGGGCCCTTGCGTGCAGACGATTCGAAGGGCGTCGCTCGTCTTGCCGAACTCCTCCCGCACAACGCACTGGGCGAGCACCCCAAGGGCGCTCCCCCCATATTCGCTCGGGTAGGCCAGCCCCAGGAGGCCCATCGCGGCGGCCTTGGCGCGAAGGCGCTCGTAGGTCTCCGGGGAGATCTCGTCCCGCTCGTCCACCATCTGCTCGATGGGCTGAAGCTCCCGGGCGACGAAAGCGCGGACGCTCTCCCGAAGGAGTTTAAGCTCTTCTTCCAACTCAACGACCGTCATTTTTCTTCAGCATCCGGATCCCTCAATACGATGGAAGCGTCCAGGACCCGGCATTCGCCTTCACGCGAGAGAATCCGGATCGGGTTCAAATCGAGGCTCTCGATTCTTTCCGACCCCTGCGCTGCCAGGTGGCTGAGGCGGACTAAGACGTCTCGGATGGGCGCCAGGTTCACCGGTCCCTTCATCTCCTCTTCGACAAGGGCCGGAAACCCCCGAACTTCCCTGAGCATCTCGTCGGCCTCCACGTGGGAGACAGGGGCCAGCCGCAGCGAAACCACATCGAGAATTTCCGCGTGTATGCCCCCGAATCCGAAGACAACCACCGGGCCGAAGGTAGGGTCCTGGTGCGCACCGATTAGAAGGTCCACACCCGAAGGGGCCATCGGTTCGATCAGAATTCCCGCCAAACGAGCCGTCGAAACTTTTTCAACCGCCCGACGAAGCTCCAGAAATGCTTCCCGGAGACCGGCCGCGCCCTGGATGCTCAGACGCACCAGACCCATCTTGTGCTTGTGGGAAATGTCCGGGCACATGGCTTTCAGGGCCACCGGGAATCCCAGCCGCTCGGCCAGGGCCAGGGCCTCCTCCGCGTTGCCTACCATCTCCCCCCGAAGGACTGGAATCCCGCAAGAGGCAAGCCAGCGCTCGCTCTCGTATTCCGTCAGCGTCGGAGCGGATGTTTTGGGTAACGCGCTCAAGGCTTGGCCGAGACCCTCGGGCGGGGCCTCGGCAACAGAAAGGGTCTCCCGTCTTCCCTCCGCGTACTCGGCCAGACACGAGAGGGCCGCCGCGACGCACCGCGGAGATCCCGTCACAGGAACCCCGGCCCGCCGGCAGGCCCCCCGCCCCGGCTCGGAAAGCTCGCCCCCGATCCAGCAGGCCACGAGGGGCTTTGAGGCCCCCCCGTCGAGTTCGGCCAGCATCTCGGCCCGCTCCCTGCCCGGCGTGCCCGTCCCCGGCACCATGAGAACCACCAAGGCCCCGAATGCTTCGTCCGCCAGGAAGGATTTCACACACTGACGAAAGACCTCGGGCTGGGCGAGGTGCTGGGCCGTGAGATCGATGGGATTCAGGCTTTGGCGAGCGAATGGGGGAAGGAGGGGCGCCAGTGCGCGGGCGGTTTGCGGGGACGGGGGAGGCAGGGTGAACCCCTGTCGGCCGGCGGCGTCCGCCAAGAGGGCTGCGGCTCCGCCCGAGGTCGTGACGACGCCCAACGTCCGTTTCCGCGGATAGCGACCCTTGGCAAAAAGCTCGGCGGTTTCCAAGAGCTCCTCCAGCTCCCCAACCTGGACCGCTCCGGCTTTTCGGCAGGCGGCGTCGAAGACGCGCGCGGACCCCGCCAGGGCGCCGGTATGCGCGAGTGCGCATCTCCCTCCCTCCTCGGACCTCCCGATCTTGAGAAGAATCGCGGGCTTTTCCGCTTGGCGGAGGCTTGTCAGGGCGTCAAGGAAGCGCGGCCCGTCCTGGACCCCTTCGACGATGGCCACCGCGACACGCGTGGCCTCGTCCTGTGCAAAGTAATCGAGAAAATCCGATACCTCGAGGTCCGACTCATTCCCTGTGCTTATCGCGTAGGAAAGTCCCAGTTCTCGATCGGCCGCCCGATTCGCCAGGGCGCCCATCAAAGCCCCGCTCTGAGAGACGAACCCCACGGGCCCCGCCCGAAGCCCTCCTTCCTCGAAGGAGGTCGAGAAGGAAAGAACCGCGCGTCCGTGGAAATTGACGGCCCCCAGGGTGTTCGGCCCCAGGACTCGCATGCCGCTCTCGCGGGCGAGCCTGACCATCTCTTCCTGGAGGCCGCGGCCGCGCCCTCCACCCTCGGCGAAGCCGCCGCTCACCACGACGGCCGACTTCACCGCCCGAAGGGAAAGTCCCCGGAGGGCTGGCAGGACCTTCTCCGCTGGGAGGAGAACCAGGGCGCAGTCCACGCCCATAGGAAGATCGTCCACGCTGGGAAAACAGGCGATCCCGTCGAGGTCCGTGTATTTTGGATTCACCGCGTAGACTTCCCCCGAGAAGCCGTGCAGGCGCAGATTATGGAGAGGTTTTCCGGAGACCTTCGAGGGGTCCGCCGACGCCCCCACCAGGGCCACCGACCGCGGCCAGAGAAGAGCCCGAACTCCGGAAGAAGGGGCATGGCCGGCAACCGAATTCCGGACGATGCGCGACGCGATCTCCATCCTCTTCCCTAAAAGGAGGGGGGGGCGACGACCCAGATGCACTCGAGCCTCCCCCGGCCGGCGTTCGTCACCAGGTGGGGGATCGTACTGGGATAGCTGAAGCTGTCGCCCTTGTTGAGAACGTACCGGTTCCGACCGAGTTGCAGGCGCATCTGCCCTTTCAGGACCAGGACATATTCCTCCCCGTCGTGCTGTATGGGGGCCTCGCCCGTCGTGCTCCCCGGCTCGAAGATGACGCGCATGAACTGGGCCCGGCCGCTCAACCCGGAGGTGAGGAGCTGGTAGACGACCCCTGGGCGGGGAATCAGGACTTTTCGCTCCTTCTCATGAACGATTTGGGGGGGCGGCGCCTCCTCCGGCGAGTGGAAGAAATAGCCCACGGTCACCCCCAGGGCCTCGGCGATCGCCCGAAGGGAAGAGAGGGTGGGGTTTCCGTTGCCTCGCTCGACCTGGCTGATGAAGCTGATGGCGAGCCCCGTCCTGTTGGAAACTTCCTTGAGGGTCAGGCCCTTCTCTGTCCGAAACTCCCGAATCTTCTTGCCGACGGTCTCCACAGGGCGCCTCGAACGAGAGCAAACAACATTTCAGTGTCGCAAAATAATTCCACCTGTAGAGAAATTTGTCAAGGGATTCACCAACTGGCTGATCCCCAGTTTCGAGAGGGTTGGAACTTTGGCCCTCCCTTCTAGACCGAGTTTTCGGGGAAGGATAACCGGCCGGTACGGGAGTCACCGACTCTCGCCCGGCCCCTTCTACACCTGCATCACCCGGCCGTTCGGGTGTAGGGGCGGGTCGGCGCTTGCGCTGAGTGGAGCGAAGTGTACCCGCCCATGAAATCTTTTAGGGCAAACTGGCGGGCAAGCCGCCAGGCGCACCTCGCGCTAGGGCTGGAAGAAAAAACTGAGAAGTCACTTAGCGAGAGGCAAACCTGCGAGCACCACATAAAGTGCAATAAATACGAAGGGAATGATTCGCTCGATCTGTGAGATTGGTTTGTAAACCTTGCCACGCCCTTCTTCGGCGAGCTTCCACTCGTAAGCATACGGCATACCTGGCAGGTAGTTTTCAATTTCGTGGATGACCTTGAATTTGGCGGTGTTGATGTCTCGATAGGATCGGATGACCGCCGACCATGAAAAGCAGATTGCAATTCCAGCCACGGGTACGACGTAAAGCCATGCGCCTAGCTGGACGATATCTGGGATGGACCCAGCGAGGCCGTACAGGGTAACAAGGAAACCATTGACCGTCAGGAGATAATTATTGGCCCCAGGAGGTAGCTTCT
>JBHIBA010000056.1:0-19359 GCA_046758845.1 Nitrospinota bacterium | reverse complement strand
CTTCCCCTTTTGCAGTTTTCTTTCTCCCGTCCCTGCGGTAAGCTGAAATATCTCACAGACGGCGACGCCGCTGTGGGCTGTTCGGAATCCCCGCACAGGTGGAGGTGAGAAACCATGCCTTATGTGCTTATCCGGCATAAAGTCGAGGACTATGCCAAGTGGAAGTCCATCTTCGATGACCACGGCGCCACCCGTAAGGCCAACGGCTCCAAGGGGGGGCTTCTCCTCCGCAGCGCCGATGACCCGAATGAGCTCGTCATCCTGTTTGAGTGGGATGACCTCCAAAAAGCCCGCCAGTTTTCCCAGACCGAAGATTTACGCGAGACAATGCAGCGCGCGGGCGTCGCTGACCGCCCGGATGTTTATTTCCTCGACGACGTGGAAAGACCGTCCGCTTGATTGACCAACGCGGACCCGGGGCGCAATCGTTGCGAGCGAAGCCGGGGGAAGCGCCCCCTGCGAGGGTTTTTCAAAGAGACCACCTCCGGGCGCGGCGAGGTTTTGCAGGCTGAATGGGCTCGCGCATGGCCTTTTCGACTTCGCCTTCGAGGTTTTCCCAGATGCGCTTGACGGTCTGGGCGAAGGCGGGGTCGGACATGCTGTCGAAAGAGCGGGGCCGGGCGAGGGGAACGTCGATCACATCGATCACCCGTCCGGGACTGGACGAGAAGACCGCCACCCGGTCGCACAGCAAGACGGCCTCTTCCAGATTGTGCGTGACGTAGACGAACGTCTTCTTCTCATGCGCCCAAAGCCTCTCCAGCTCCTGCCGCATCAGGACGCGCCCCTGCGGGTCGAGCTGCGCGAAAGGCTCATCCAGAAGAAGCACCTCCGGGTGAGTGGCGAGGGCGCGGCCGATGCCCGCCCGTTGCTTCATCCCCCCTGAGAGCTGAAAGGGAAAGAGGGCCTCGGTTCCTTGGAGCCGGACTTTGCCCATGAAGAAATCGGCGATCCGCCTGTAAATGGGCTTGGGCTTTCCCTTGACCTCCGGCCCAAAGCCAACGTTCCCGCGGGTGATCCGCCAGGGCAAAAGAGCGTAACCCTGAAAGACCAGCGCCGTGAGACACTCGCCCCTCTGCTCGCCGATGAACTCGACCGATCCGGATGCGGGCTGCTTGATGCCCGCGAGAATGTGGAGAAGGGTCGTCTTGCCGCTGCCGTTCGGACCCACAATGCCGAAGAAGGACTGCTCGTCGATCGTCAGGTTGACCCCCTGAAGGGCCACCTTTTCGGCGTCCCGTTGGGGATAGACGTACGTCACATCCCGGACCTCGATCTTCACAGACGGCCCCCCGTCTCAGCCTAAAAGGCTATCCCCGGCCTCCGGCCGCTCCCTCGCCGGCGCAACGCGGCCGCTGTCCGGGCTGGAATGTCAGCATTTATAATACCACTGCTCGGTTGAGCGACTTGTGGATTTTCCCAAAGGAGCGAAAGGTCGGGAGAGAAAACCATGGCTATCGACCTGCACGCCCACTGCGTCCCGCAGGCGTACCTGCGCCTCATGGAAAAAGGGTCGGCGAGGTTCAACACCCGTTACGGCGAGGATGAGCAGGGACGCCCCTACGTGGAGCATCCCGGAAGGGGCCGCGCGGTCTTCACCCGCGAATTCTGGGACATAGACGTCATCCGAAAGCGCATCGAGGGCGCCCGCCTGGACCGGCAAATCTTCTCCCCCCCGCCCCAACTCTTTCATTACGACCTGGAGCCGGAATTGGGCCTAGAGATCGCCAGGCTCTGGAACGACTCGATGGCGGAGTTCGCGGCCGCCGATCCAGACCGATTCGGCGCCCTCGCGTCCGTTCCGCTGCAGAGCCCGGAGGTGGCGGCCGCCGAGCTCCGCCGCGCCGTGCAGGAGAAGCGCCTTTCGGGCGTCGAGGTCGGGACCAATTGCAACGGGAAGTACCTGGACGACCCCGCCCTCGGCCCCTTCTACGAGGAAGCCGCTGCCCTGGGCGTGCCCGTTCTCGTTCACCCGTGGAACCCGGCGGGAGCGGACCGAATGGGAGAGTACGCGCTCTTTGAGGTTGCCGCCTTCCCGCTGGATACGACGATCTGCCTCATCCGCCTGATGTTGAGCGGAACGCTGGACCGCTTCCCGGGCGTGCGCTTCTGTTTCGTCCACGCCGGGGCCTTCGTGCCGACCCTCCTGGGCCGCATCCGCCGCGCCCTTGAGGTCTATCCCGCCTTCGCCAAGGACTCGAAGGCCGCGCCCGAGGACTACCTGCGAAGGCTCCATTTCGACACCATTGTCCTGAGCGCGCCGACGCTTCGCTACGTCATCGACCGGGTGGGGACGGAGCGCCTCTTCCTCGGAAGCGACCATCCCTTCGGCGTCGGCGACCCGGACCCGGTCTCCTCTGTGGAGGCGCTGAACCTGCCGCCGGATCAAGCCGCCGCTGTTCTGGAGGGGAATGCCCGAAGGCTTTTAAATCCTGGGGGGCCTTCCCTCGGCTTCGCTCGGGACAAGCTTTGAAAGCCGGCCCCCCAGCCCCCCGGAAAACTTTTGTTTCGCGAAAGCGGGCGGCCATTTCGGGCCGCCCTCTTTCGCAAAGAACTGGCTCGCTGGCCGAATGCTGCGGCTGGCGAAGCCAGATGGGCATTCGGCCAAATAAGCAAGCCACCAAGAGGCGCCACCCCACCGGCCCCGCCAACCCCACACCCAACCAAAGCAGGCCCGGCCACGCAGTGCCGGGCCGTCGAAAGTTTTCGAGGGGGGTCTGGGGGGACAGTTTTCAAAATGTTCCCCCAGGGTTCTTTCTACGCCTTTTGCATCATCTCGGAGGCCTGGCGGATGGCGCGGATGATCTCAAAGTAGCTGGTGCAGCGGCAGAGGTTTCCTTCCATGAACCTCTTGATCTCCGCCTCGGTCGGGTGGGGGTTTTCGTCAAGCAGCGCCTTGGCTGTCATCAGCATCCCCGGGGTGCAGTACCCGCACTGAAACGCGCCCTGCTCGACGAAGGCCCCTTGCAGGGGGTGGAGCTCGCCGTTCTCTGCCAGTCCCTCGACGGTCTGTATGTCGGCGCCGTCGGCGAAGGGGGCCAGCAGGACGCACGCGGCCACCGGCCGGCCGTTCATCAGGACCGTACACGCCCCGCAGATCCCCACGCCGCAGACCTCGCGCGGGCCGGTCATCCGAAGCTCGTTATGCAGGACGTCCATGAAACTGTGGCGAGAGCGGACGGTGACCCGCCTTTCCTCGCCGTTGAGGGTGAAGCGTATGTCCCGTTTCATCCGGACTGGGCCTCCCGGTTTTCCTTTTCCCGCAGGGCGCGGAGAACCTTCTCGGGGGTGATGGGCAGATCGTAGATGCGCACGCCCACGGCGTCGTAAATGGCGTTGGCGATGGCCGGTGAGGGCGGGGTGATGGAGGTCTCTCCCGTTCCGCGCGCCCCAAAGGGCCCCTCCTTGACCGGGGTTTCGATCAGGATGTCCTCCATCTCTGCCGGTATTTCCTCGAAGGAGGGGAGAATGTAATCCAGGAAGTGGGGGTTGAGGGGCTGGCCGCTGTCAAAGTCCAGGGACTCATAGAACGTCTGGCCCAGCGCCATCATGGCCGAGCCGGCGATCTGCTCCCGGCAGCTCTTGGGGTTCAGCGCCTTGCCCACGTCCACGGCGTTGACGAACTTGCGGACTCTGACGACGCCCGTTTCGGTGTCCACCTCCACCTCGGCCGCTCCGGCCGCGGGGAACCAGTAAACCGTGGTGACCTCCTCCAGCGCCAAGCCGGTCTCCTTGTCGAGCTTGCCGCCCCGGGTCTTGAGCACGCCCCGGCCCAGGATGTTCCCGCCGTCCATCCCGAAGTAGTTCTGGATCACCTCCTGGACGGTCATGCCCCGGTCCGGATCTGTCTTGGGAAAGACTTTTCCTTCCCGGATGTCCAGGTCTTCAGGGGCCGCCTCCAGGAAGTCGGCGGCCAAATCGAGGATCTGCTTTCGGGCGTCCCCGGCGGCCATGCTCACGGCCGACCCCACGTGGAAGGTGGACCGGCTGGAGGCCGTCATCTGGTCGTAGGGCGTTACGTCGGTGTCCGGATGGACGACCTTGACCATGTTGAAGCTCACCCCCAGCGTCTCGGCCGCGATCTGCGCCATGACGGTGTCGGAGCCCTGGCCCATGTCCACCGTGCTGCAAAGCACGGAGACGCTCGCGTCGTTGTTGACCTTAAGGAAGGCGCTCGATGTCGTGGGCGTCACGGTGCTCTTGACGGCCACGGCCGCGCCCTTGCCCACCTTGACGTGGGGCTCGGCGGGCGGCCTGCCGGGCTTGCCCCACTCGATGGCCTCGGCGGCTCGCCGGAGGTTTTCCTTGAAGTTGATGTCCCGCATGATGGAGGTGGTGATGAACTCGTCCCCCTCCTCAACCAGGTTGCGGTCCAGGAACTCCACCGAGTCCATCCCCAGGGCCTTCGCGATGATGTCGTTTTGCTGGGCGTAGGCCCAGGAGACCTGGGCGACGCCGAAGCCGCGGAACGGCCCCGAGGAGGGCTTGTTCGTCAAGACGCAGTGGGAATCGACCCAGGCGTTGGGCGTCTTGAACGGACCGCACGAGACGTACCCGCAGTTCTTGGCCACGCGGGGGCCGATGTCGGCGTAGGCCCCGGTGTCCAGGTAGATCTCCGTTTTGCGCGCCTTGAAACGGCCGTCCGCGGTGACGCCGGTCTTGATCTTGACGATGGAGGCGTGTTTGACGCAGGCCAGGAAGCACTCCTCCCGGGAGAGCGTCAGCCGGACGGGCCGGCCGGCCTTCCAGGCGAGGCAGGCCGTGAGGGGCTCGATCCGGGCGTACGTCTTTGCGCCATACCCGCCGCCGAGGTAACCGGGGACGATGACCCGGACGTTGCCCACGGGCGCCTTGAAGACCCGCGCCACAGAGCTCCGCGCGATGAAGGGCATCTGCGTGCTGGCCCAGAGGGTGACCTTGTTTCCGTGCTCCACGGTCGCCACCGCGTTGAAGGGCTCGAAGGGCACGTGCTGCGTCGTCGGGGTCGTGAACTCGTGCTCGAAGACGTGGTCCGACTCGGCGAAGCCTTTTTCCACGTTTCCGTAGCGCAGCCGGTACTGGTTGCAGATGTTGGTTCCGGCGATGGGGCGGATCGACTTGAGATCTGCGAACCCCGTCGACGGAACTTCCAACTTCTCGTGAACGAGAGGCGCCCCTTCGGCCAGGGCGGATTTGAGGTCGGTGACGGCGGGCAGGACTTCGTACTCCACGTCGATGAGGGAGAGGGCCTCCTCGGCCGTGTCGGTATCCACGGCGGCGACGCACGCGACGGAGTCGCCCACGAACCGGACCTTGTCCAGCGCCACGACCGGCTGGTCGTAATAGACCGGACCGAACGTCGGGTTGAAGCGGTCGTTTCCCAGGAAGTCATTGCGCGTCAGAACCCCGAAGACGCCCGGCAGCCTTTCCGCCCTGGAAGCGTCGATGTGTTTGACGAGGGCATGGGGATGAGGGCTCCGCAGGAGCTTGCCGTGGGCCATGCCCGGAAGGTCGAAGTGCATCGTGTAGACGCCCTCGCCGCGAACCTTGGCTTCGGCTTCGGGCCGGGCCTCGGAGAGGCCGATGGTCACGTGACTCATGGTTCCTCCGTTCTCACGGCGTTCCGTTTCCGCTGACGGCCCTATTCAGGATGCGGCGGGCGAAAGCGCGGACGAGTTCCTTCTTGTACCAGCTGGAACCTCTGGAGTCGGCCATGGGGTCCACCTGGCGGAAGCAGTGTTCGGCGATCTCGTGGATCAAGGGGTCGCCGAGAGGCTGGCCGCTTGCCATCTCCGAGACGCCGGGCACGCGGAAGGGGACTTCCGTCACCGAGCCGAAGATGAGGTCCAGGGAGCGGCACGTACCGTCTGGGTCCCGGCCGACAAAGGCGGTCACCCCCAGGCAAGGCCAGTCGGTGGAGCTGTTGGGGGTGAACTTGAGGTAGGCCGAACGGACGCCCGGGGGCGGGTCGGGGATGATGACCTCCTTGAGAATCTCGTCGGGTTCGAGGGCGGATTCCAGATAGCCGGTGAAGAAATCCGTAAAGGGAATTTCCCGTTCCCCCCTTGTGCTTCGGGCCACGGCCTTGGCTCCGAGGCCGATGAGAACGGGCGGCGGGTCGGAGTGGGGGTCCGCGTGGGCCAGCTCACCGCCCAGCGTCCCCATGCACCGGATGCGGACGTTGGCCACTTGGCTCATGACCTCCGCAAGGAGAGGGCAGTGCTCCTGGACCACGGAGGAGGTCTCCAACGTTCGATGGAGCGCCCCGGCGCCGATGATCAGCCCCTTTTTTGCGTCATGTCTGACTGCGTCGAAGCCCGCAATGCGCCGGATGCTGACCAGCCGGGTCGGCTGGAAGATCCGCTGCTTCATCAGAATGGAGATCGCGATGCCCCCGCCTACGACTTTAACCCCCTCACTGCCTTCAGAGAGTTGCTCGCAGGCTTCTTCCAAGGAGGCGGGCTCCAGAATTTCCAGGGGTTTCATCCAGCGAATCCTTTCTCATACGCAGGTTTCCGGGGCTTTCGGGCGAGGTTTCCCGTCCTCGCACGCGCGCTCCCCATCCTTTACGGGATAGCCTCGGTGGAAATGACAGATTGAATTTCGGACCGGCGGTCTACAGAACCGGTTCCCGCCCCGGAGACGGTCCCCCCCGCCGGGCGCCGCAAAGCTTCAATTTCAAGGAGCAGCGTAAATCTATCCGAATGTTAAATCCGTTGTCAACCGGAAGGCCCCGAAGCGCCCTTAGATATCAGACAATCCAGAGATTCGCTTCTTTCGCTCCGAAAAGCGCTCAGGCCGTAGCTCCCCTCAGAACGACCTCGCCCTGCGCCGTGGACACCTTCATGGCCCTGCGGACCTCCTCTCCCGTCGCGGGCAGGGTCGTTAGGTTCGCCCCGGTCGCGTCCCGGACCGCGTTGAGAATCGCCGGCGCCACCGAAAGCAGGCCGGATTCGCCGATCCCTTTGGCCCCGAGCTGGGTGGAAGCGTCCGGGACCTCGATCAGGATGGGCCGGATCTCCGGGATGTGCCGGACCCGCGGCACCGGATAGTCCTTGAGAGATTCCGTTTTGCCCGGAACGAAGCGCTCCACCTGCGCAAAGCCGATGCCCATGGCCACGCTCCCTTCGATCTGACCCTCCACCCTCGTCGGGCTGACCACCTTGCCGATGTCGTGGATAGAGGTCGCCCGAAGGAGGCGGACCCGCCCGGTCCGAACGTTCACTTCCGCCTCGACGACGTGCGCTCCGCTGATGTACGCCCCGTACGGCCGTCCCTCGCCAGTTTCCGGGTCCATGGGGACGGTATTGACCTCGAAACGGCCGAGGACCGTGTGTTTCCCTTCCCGGCAGGCGACCGCCGCCAGGCGGTCAAGCCCCACTCGGTATTCCGGTTCGCCGACGGAGAAGAACTCCCCCTTCTCGAACCGGACCGATTCGGGCCGGGCTTCCAAGAGTCGCGCGGCCAAGGGTGTCAGCGACTCAAGAAGCTTGCCCAAACCGTCTACGAGCGCGTTGCCGGAAAAATGAGTCTGCCGGCTCGCGTTGGAAGGTCCGGAGTCTGCGGTCAGGCTCGTGTCGTTGTGGATCAGCCGGATGCCTTCGAGCGGCACGCCGAGCCGCTCAGACGCGATCGTCCACAGGGTGGCGGCGGATCCCTGACCCAGATCCGCCACGCCCGCGCCGACTTCAACGATGCCGCTCTCATCCAGGCTCACGCGGACTTCGGAGAAATCGCACGGCTTCGTGGTGCCGAGTCCGAACCAGTGGCAGGCCATCCCGACTCCGCGCCTCCAAGGAGACTCAGGCGGCGTGTTCGCCTCTCGGGTCCGTTGGCGGGCTTGGGCCACGGCCCGGGCGGCGGCTTCCAGGACCGCCGGCGCCTGGACGTTTTCGCCCAGCCGCTCGCCCGTGAGGGTCACGCTCCCCGGGCGCAACACGTTACGGCGGCGGAGCTCCACCGGGTCCAGGTTCAGCGCGTCCGCCAGGCGGTCCAGCGCGCATTCCATGGCCAGGTGAACTTGCGTGGCGCCGAAGCCCCGCATCGCGCCCGCAATCGGATGGTTGGTGTAGACCATCCGTCCCCGGATGGACACGTTGGGGACCTCGTAAAGCCCCGCGGCGTGAGCCAGGGCCCGGCCGAGGACCGGCGGGCCGTAAGAGGCATAGGCGCCGGTGTCCGCCGTGATATCGGCTTCCAGCGCCAGAAGATTTCCCTTCCCGTCTGCACCGAGCCGGTACCGCAGGGTGAAGGGGTGACGCTTGGTCGAATCGAGGAAGGTTTCCCTGCGCGTATACGTGAGGCGCACGGGCGCCTTCAGCAGATAAGCCGCCAGGGCGACGATGACGGGGAAGGGGCAGATCTTGCGCCCGCCGAAGGCGCCCCCGGTCGCGGTCTGAATCACGCGCACCCGGCGGTGCGGGAGGGAGAGCGAAGCGGCCACGAGCCTGCGGATATCATGGATCTCTTGTGTGGCGATGCAAAGCACCAGGCGTCCCTCGTCGTCCCAGTGCGCCAGTCCGGAGTCGGTCTCCATGTAGAGGTGCTCGTTGAAGGGCGTCCGGTAAGTGTCTTCGACGACGGCGTCGGCTTTCCCGAAGGCATCGTCCGTGTCGCCCCGCCGGACGTTCTGCGTCCAACAAACGTTTCCCTTGGGGTGCAGGAGAGGGGCTCCCGCGGCCAGGGCCTGTTGCGGACTCTCGATCGCCTGCAGAGGTTTGACCTCCAGGGCGATGGAATTCAGCGCCTTCTCGGCGGCCTGAGGTATGTCCGCCACCACCAGTGCGATGGGTTCCCCCAGATACCGGATCCGCCCGTCGGCGAAAACGGGCTGGTCCTTCAACTTGCGTCCCACATATTTTTCACCCGGTACATCGTCCAGAGTGAAAACGCCCCGGACGCCGGGTTGAGCCCGGGCCGGCGCAACGTCCAGCTTGAGAATCTCGCCGTGGGCGACATCGCTGTGCAGGATTCGAGCATGGAGGAGGCCGGGCATACGAATGTCGTCGGTGTACGTCGCTTCGCCCGTCGCCTTCTTCAGGCATTCGCGATGGGCCACAGCCGGCATCTCGGCCCGCTCCCCCTTCATGTAGCGAGCGGCCAGGAGGACGGCGTCCGCGATTTTTGTGTAACCCGTGCAGCGGCAGATGTGTCCGCGAAGGGCGTGGGCCGCATGTTGACGCGTCGGATCGGGCTTCCGGTCCAACAGGGCCTTAGCCGCCATGATCATTCCGGGCGTGCAGTATCCGCACTGTACCGCGCCGGTCTCGGCGAAAGCCCGCTGAAGGGGATGGGGGCGTTTGGCATTGCCGAGCCCTTCGATGGTGGTGATTGAGCAGGCTTCCACCCGCCGCGCGGGAAGGTTACACGAGGTTTTGGGCCTTCCGTTGACCAGGACTGTACAGCTGCCGCAAAGGCCCTCTTCACAGGCGTGCTTGGTCCCGACGAGGTTGAGTCGGTCGCGGAGGGCGCGGATGAGGGGGGTATCAGGGTCTACATCTAAGCAGACTTCCCGACCGTTGACTTTGAAACAGGTCATGGTGTTTGCACTCCTTCCCGCCCGCAATCTCATCGCCGACAAGTTCGTGCGCCCCGGCAACGGTCGAGGTGCGCCTCCCCCGGTTCAACCATGCCCTCCCAATTTAGGAACTCGCCCCCCAAAGGCTATGATCCAGAGCATACCTACGGGGATTTTGTCAGCCCTTCGGGTGGATTGCTGTTGATGAATGAAGGGGATTGCCCCCGGCGGAACCGCATCGGCTGTTGGGACCATGTTGAAAGAGCATCGGCGGAGTGAGCGGCGCCTTTTCGTGACAAAGGGATGAAATGTGTGCTATAGAAAGAGGTAAGATCTCTCGAAAATCGCAGAATCATCTTTGTCCTCCCTGGCGAGTAAGTGGATGGCTCGGGCGTCCAAACCCTTCTTCATCAAAGATTGTGACCTGATCGCCCTGGCCACCGGCGTTTGGGCGCAAAACCTCCGAGAACTTCGCGACCGGGTGACGCAGGTGGAGAGGCAGAGCCTCTATTTTCATTTTTTCGGCCGTCTCCTGAGGCCGAGCTTTGATGACCCGGACTACCGGAACGATTTCGCGACTTGGGCGGACCGTTCCTTGCGGGATCACAGGCTGGCGGAGCGCCTGGGGATGCTGGACCCCCTGCAATACGAAGATGTCGAGGACCTCCGGGGCGCTCTCATCGACACCCTGGAGGAGCGACTGGCCGAAGAGGAAGAGACCTTTCCCTGGGCCAAGAGCGGCCAGGAGTTTTATTTCTCCACCGCTCAGGTGGTCGTCTTCGATACGGGGCTTGTGGTGGCGACCCCGATGGAACTCGCCGCGCTTCTTCCCCGACTTTCTACCGGGACCATCTTCTATCACTTTGTCGAAGCGCGCCGCCGCGTTCCGGCGGGCAAGGACGATTTCACATTTTGGCTGGAGGGTCTGGATCGGGGGCATGAAGAGCTGTGCGGGAGTCTCGCCCAGGTGGATTATTACTACGGGTCTCTCGCGCAGCTGCGGGAAGCACTGACACAGGTATTTCAACAATGGGCAACGAGGCACAGTCCGGTAACCAAAGCCCCAGTCTAGAAGCCTACGCGCAAGTGGCGGGCGAGGAGGTGATCGGCCATTTGCGCCAGTTGTGCGAGCATCTGCGCGGCAAGACGGTGGTGCACGTCAGCGCGACGAGGACGGGGGGCGGTGTTGCGGAAATTCTGGACCGCCTCGTTCCCCTGAAGCGGGAGCTGGGCCTGGAGGCTCACTGGGAAGTCATCGAGGGCACGGAGGAATTTTTTCAGGTCACCAAGGGTTTCCACAATGCCCTCCAGGGGGTCAAGCAGGACATCCCAGAGACCCTCCTGAGATGCTATGAGAAGGTCAACAGGGAGAACGCCGAACGCCTGAGACCCCTCTTGGAACAGGCCGACTTCGTCTTCATTCACGATCCGCAGCCGGCGCCTCTCCTGAAATTTTGCCCTAACCGGAAAGGGGTCTGGGTCTGGCGCTGCCACATCGACGCCCGCAGGCCCCACTGGGCCATCTGGAAATATCTCAGGGAGTTCCTGAGGCCTTACGACGCCAGCGTCTTTTCCCTGGCCTCCTTCGCGCAGCCCCTGCCGCATCGGCAATACCTGATTCCGCCCAGCATCGATCCCCTGAGCGAGAAAAACGTCCCCTTGGAAGGGCGCGAGGTGGATGGGGTGCGGCAAGAATTCGGCCTCGACCCCGAACGGCCGATCACCCTGCAGGTTTCCCGCTTCGACCGGTTCAAAGACCCCTTCGGTGTAATCCGGGCCTACCAGCTGCTGAGGCGGTACTATCCCGTTCAGCTCGTCCTGGCCGGGGGACCCGCTACGGACGACCCGGAAGCGGCGGAGGTCCTGGAAGAGGTCCGGGCGGAGGCGGGCGATGACCCCGACGTATCCATCCTTCTGCTGCCCGCGGACGCCCACCGGACCATCAACGCCCTTCAGCGCGCGGCGGACATCGTCTTGCAGAAGTCCATCCGGGAGGGCTTCGGCCTCACCGTCACCGAGGCCTTGTGGAAAGGCAAGCCGGTCATCGGAGGGGAAACCGGGGGGATCACCCTGCAAGTGATCAACCACCACACGGGTTTCTTGGTGAGCACGCCCGAAGGGGCGGCCCTTCGCATGCGTTACCTCCTCCATCACCCCAGGGAGATGCAGGAAATGGGGCAGAAGGCCCATCGCTTCGTGCGGGAGAATTTTCTGCTCACCCGCCACCTGCGGGAATATCTGACGCTGATGCTGAGTCTCCTCCACGGGGAGCGGGAAAGGATCGAGCTGAGCTGACGTGAGGTCCAAGCGCGCGCCTCCGGGAGAAGGAGTTCCCGAGGACTTTTGGGACCGGGTCAAGGATGCGGCTCACCGTTTGCTCATGCTGGACTACGACGGGACTTTGGCCCCCTTCCGGGTGGACCGGTCGAGGGCCGGGCCGCTTCCGGGGGTCGCCGACGTCCTGCGCCGGATCCGGGAAAGCGACAGCACCCGCCTGGCTGTCGTGTCGGGGCGTCCGGTGAGCGAAGTCCTGGAGCTGCTGGCGCTGGAAGGGGTTGCGATGATCGGGTCCCACGGATACGAAGTCCGGGACGAATCCGGCCGTTTGACGAAGCATCCCTTGACGGCCGAGGAGGCGAATCAGCTCACCTCCTCTCATGAGGCCGCGCGCCGGGCGGGTTGGGGCGAGCGGCTGGA
Source organism: Nitrospinota bacterium (assembly GCA_046758845.1). Lineage (GTDB taxonomy): Bacteria > UBA8248 > UBA8248 > JACPRG01 > JBHIBA01. The sequence continues at coordinate 7,166 of JBHIBA010000056.1, read as the reverse complement.
GAAAAAAGCGGCCAGCGTCGCCCTTCACACCCGGGGTCTCGCCCCGGCGGAGGCCCGCGGGGCGGAAGAGGCGGTGAGGACTCTTTGGACAGAGAGGAACTCGGGCGGTCGGTTTGAATTGCGGCCGTTTAACGGAGGACTGGAGCTTCGGGCCCGCGGACGTCACAAGGGAATCGCCGTGCGCGCTCTTCTCCGCACCATGCCCTCGGGGACCTTGGCCGTGTACGTGGGAGATGACGAAACGGATGAGGACGCCTTCCGCGTCCTGAAGGGACGTGGATTCGGGTTCAGGGTCGGACCCGCCGAGTCGCCCACCGCGGCACAGGGCCGGCTGGCGGACTGTCAGGCGGTCCTCGCGTTCCTGGAGCAGTGGGAACGAGCGGCAACCGCGCCCGGCGGCAGAAGGGGGTGATGATAACGGAACGGCTCGTCGTCGTCTCCAACCGGCTTCCGAAGGTAGAAGCGGACCCCAAGGGCGAGGCCCAGCAGCACGCGCCGGCGGGGGGCCTCGTGAGCGCGCTCCGACCCGCGCTGGAGGGGTGTGGCGGCGGGATCTGGCTGGGTTGGAGCGGACGGTCGGTGCCGGCCGCGCAGGCCGGGCAGATCACGGAAGAGGACCTGGGGGACACCCTGCTCATCGGGCTGGACCTTCCCGAAACCGATTTCAACGCGTACTACAACGGATTCTGCAACCGCGCCCTCTGGCCGCTGTGTCACAGCATGCCCGATCGGGGGAAGGTTTCCCGTTTGGAGGAGCGGGCCTACCGGCGGGTCAACGGCCGCTTCGCCCGAGCCCTGGCTCCGAGGCTTTCCCCCGGCGATCTGGTTTGGGTTCAGGATTATCATTGCATCCCCTTGGGGGCGGAGCTACGAAAGTTGAGGTGGGAAGGCCGGACGGGTTTCTTCCTGCACGTCCCTTTCCCGCCGCATGAGATCTGGAGCATACTCCCGGACCCGGCGTCCTTTCTCCGCGACCTCATGGAATACGACCTGGTGGGGTTTCACACCCTGAGCTACCGGGACAACTATGTCCAGACCTGCGTCCGCACTCTGGGCGCCACGTGGGACGGAACCTGGTTGAGCTTGGAGGATCGCAGCCAACGGGCCGAGTTCTTCCCGATTGGCATCGACGCCGAACGCTTCCTCCCGTCGAACGAGGCGAAGGAAGAAAGGCGCCAGCCGGTCCGGCGACTCACCAAGGTTGAGGGTGTCAAACTGATACTGGGAGTGGACCGGCTTGACTACACCAAGGGCATTTTCGAGCGCCTGACCGCCCTGGAGGTTCTGCTTCGAAGCCGCCCGGAGTGGCGCCGCCGGGTTTCGCTTGCGCAGATCTGTTCTCCCTCCAGGACGCGGGTTCCGGAATACGTGGAGCAAAAGAGGTTGGTGGAGGGCGCGGTGGGGCGGATCAACGGCGAGTGGGGCGACCCGGAGTGGACGCCCATCCGTTACCTTTTCCGGACGTACCACCCCGCCGACCTGGCCTGGTTTTATCGGGAGTCGGACGTCGGCCTCGTGACGCCCTTGCGGGACGGCATGAACCTGGTCGCCAAAGAGTTCGTCGCTGCGCAGGATCCCGAGGACCCGGGCGTTCTGGTTTTGAGTCGCTTTGCCGGGGTGGCGGAGGAGATGCAGGAGGCCGTGTTGGTCAACCCGTATCTGGTCGAGGACGTGGCGGACGGCATCGCCCGCGCGTTGCAGATGAACCTGCAAGAGCGGCGGACGCATCACGCCGCGCTGCTTTTGAAGGTCTTGGAGAGACCAGTCCATAGGTGGGCGGATGAGTTCCTCGAAGTCCTTCGGACCTCCGGCTCGGTGGTTTCCACGTCCCTTTCGCAATCGCAGCCTGACCCTTCTTAAGCCCGGCTTTCCCGCATTTCCGGGCCAAGCGATTTCCTCCTCTCGGCGGCCCTCGAACGAAAACGGATTCTTCGCCGACCCCGCTTGGACACTCAGCGGGACGGGGCGGGAGATTGCGGGCGGTGCGGGTTCAACGGAGGGGAGGGTGTAAGATGTCCGAGGCCCAATGTCTGGCCCATCGTTTTGGGTTTTAGCGGCCCAGGGTTTCATCCTTCCGGGTCAAGGGATTCATTCGATTTGTCGGTTCAGAACCGCTGGTTTCTCCTGGCCATCGCCTGGTGCGTCGCACTGAACCTGCGTGGGATCTCCATTGCCGTCTCTCCGATCCTGCCGCTGATCAAGGCCGACCTGGGGCTCAGTTTCGCGTGGGCGGGATTTCTTTTCGCCGTGCCCACAGTCCTGATGTCGCTCTTCGGCTTTCCGGGGGGGTGGCTGGCGGACAGGTTCGGGATGAAGCGGACCATCACCCTGGGCCTGGGCATGATCCTGGCGGGCGGCGCCCTGCGCGCGACCGCCCCGGGCTTTGTCTCACTCACGATCTGGACGGCGCTTTTGGGCGCGGGGATGGGCGTCTCCGGCCCTGGGTTGACGCGGATGGTGAAGGACCGGTTCGCGGACCTGCCCGGCACGGCCACGGGGATTTACACCAGCGGTCTCGTCGCGGGCGCGACCTTGGGGTCGTGGCTGACGTTTCCGTATCTCTTCCGATGGACCGGGTCCTGGTCGGGGACGTTCCTGGTGTGGAGCGGCCTGACGCTCTTCGTGTTGTTGTGGTGGGTCTTTCTCGCCCCTTCGGTTGAACCCTCCGGCGGCGGCCCCCCCCGGCTCTCCGGCATCTGGCGGAATAAGACAGTCTGGAAGCTGAACACCATTTTCCTGCTGCAAAGCCTCGTCTTCTACTCCTTGACTGCGTGGATTCCGACTTACTATCACGAGTTAGGATTGGAACTGACGACCGGCACGTTGATCCTGACGGTCTACATCATCATGAACTTGCCTTCGAGCCTGTTCATTCCTTACCTCTCGGACCGAGTCGGCGGGACCAAATGCAGCCTCATCGTTTCGAGCCTGGTGATTCTTCCGGCGTTGCTGGCGATGAGTTTCTTCCCCCTGGCCTCCCCTTGGACCTACGCCGTCCTGATGGGCCTCGGGATGGGGGGCATCTTCGCCCTGAGCTTCGTCCTGCCGCTGGAATATGCGGAGCCGGGGATGGTGGGCAGCGTGGCGGGGGCGAATCTTCTGGTAGGGTACGCGGGGACTTTCGTGGGTCCCTATTTGATGGGCCTGCTCCGCGATTTGACGGCCAGCTTCACGGCGGGCTGGCTCCTCGTCGCCGCGACGATCGCCGCGCTGGCTGCGACGGCCTGGTCCCTGCCGAAGAAGACCGTCTGACGCGGTAAGCTCTCCGGCGGCGAGTGGGCCGGGTGGCGCCGGCGTCTTGAACAGCCAGCCATCCTTTCGCGCGGATTTTCTTCTCCTTCCCTTCCGGGACGAACAGCCGAGGACACGCTGACGGAGGCGACCGTTTTGAGCGAAAGGGGAACACTCTGAGGTTTTTGCTCGCCTGCATCCGCTTCGCCGATGCCCTGAACGAGCGGGTGGGCAAGGGGGTGGCGTGGCTGACTTTGGCCATGGTCCTCCTGACGGGCGGCGACGTCATCGCCCGCTATGTCACCCACACGGGGGCCGTCGCCGCGGCGGGGACGGGCGGCTTCGCAGCCTTCCTCACCTCGAGAAGCGGGTCCCCCGATCCCGAACGGTTCGACAAGTGGGGGAAAACGGCCACTGGGCTCTTTCTGGCCGGCGGTCCGGTCGCCCTCGGCGCCCGGCAGCTTCTGGGTTTTCGCTGGAATCGACGCCTTCGGCGGGCGCCCCAGAAGGCTTTCAGGGCGTTCGCTTGCCGGAGTCGGGGCTGAGAAGGAGGCGCTCAACCGGCTTGCGGACGGCGGGATCCATCCAGTCCCTGTCGCCGAACACCCGTTTCACGATCAACCCCCGACGGCTGATGAGGTAGGTCACGGGCAGGCCATGGACGGCGTATTTTTCAGCCGTTTGATTACGAGGGTCGAAAACGTTGGGGAAGGTCACGCCCAATTCGTTGAGGAAGGCGACGGCAGAGCCTGCCTGCGGCTCGTCCGCGTCGAGGTTGACTCCCACGACGACCAGTTCCTGGTCGGCGTTGGCTTGGCTCAGGGCTTCGAGGGCGGGCATTTCTTTCCGGCAGGGGAAACACCACGTCGCCCAGAAGTTCAGGATCACGGCTTTTTCTCCTCGGAAGGACGAGAGCCGGACGGTCCCTCCGCCCACCTTCGGCAGCTCGAAGTCTGGGGCGAACTTGCCCGGGCGGATGCCCACGTCGCCCACTTCCCGCGCGCGCTCCTCCAGACTTTTGGGGGCATTCGGGCTTTTGGCCGCCCTGGGCCTTCCTTTGAACCAGTCCCACCAGCCCGCCGCAGAAGAAGAGGGCAAGTTAAGGACCAGGAACCCGGACGCCAGAAAAATGGAGACGGTCCGCTTAACGTTCAAGCTGAGCTGCTCCGTCTAAATGTCATCGGGTAAGGAAAAACACAAAATATGATAGCCATTTTGCGTCTTGGGATCAAGGGAAACGTTTGAGGCGTAGTGGGTCAGTTTCGTGTTGAGTAGACAGCCGCTTTCTTCTCCGGCTCGGACGCTCCCGGAACGGGGTAGCGCCGATCCCTCGGCTTCGCTCGGGACAGGTCTGAGCGAGGCCCTCAGGCCGGGCGGAGATCGGGGCGAAGGCCGCGATTTCCGCTTTGGAGCCTTCGCCCCCGCGCTCAAATCGCGGCGACACCGAAAAATCAAACCGACCCACTACCCTTTGAGGGGATTTAAAGGGCTGCGCGCAATCCCCGGCGCCGTTTCCAAAATGGGGCGTATCGGCTTTCAGCAAAAAATCAGGGAATATAAACAGGGGGTTTAATGTTGTGATAAGCGAGCAGACGGAGGCGCCTTCGAAATGATACACCCTCTCAAGCAGGTGGAGGAATGACGTATGAGGACGTGGAAAACGCCAGTATGGCTCCTTTCGGCCGTCGCTGTCTTCTCGCTTCTCGCTCTGAGCGCTGACGGCATTGCCCAGACCAAGCTGAAGGGCTTCGGGAAGACCATTGTGATCGATATCCTCGATGGCTATGTTTCACCCAGTGACGTGGCGATCCAGCGGGGCACGACAGTGATCTGGAATAACGCGACGCAGCGCGATGTCGCCGTCAACTTCGGCATGGGCGACCAGGTGAAACGGGCCTGCGTCGCGCCATCGGGGTTCGTCCTGAGCGGCAACGTGTACGCGGCCCCCGGCCTGCGGCCCGGCGCGACTGCCAGCCTGTGCTTCGTTGTGGCCGGGTCCTATGAATTCACCGCCGCTTACCAAGGAGCTGCCGGGGGTGAGGGGCGCGAGGTTCCAAGGGGCACGATCACAGTCAAGGAATGATCAGGGTCACGCTGCCTTGGAGGAATGACAGACTGATGCAGGAGCGGACCCCCCGGATGGCGTGTCGGTCGGGGGGGGGTCCGCCCTGTCGAGATAGCAATCCCCCCCGCGCTTCCATCCCCCTTGACCCTCTGGTGCGCGCAGAATCCTTCCCGGAATCCAACATCGCCAATCAGTTGGCGCGAGCCGCACCTGCGAATGGCGGGGCCTTGGGGGTGGATCTTCCATCCGGCGGGCAGGTGTTGCCTCGATGGAAACCCGCCGCAGGGACAGTCGCTTCGCTTGGGCGGGCTGAGCCCCGTGGAGTTTCACTTCGGTGACGCTCAGGGTGTCGGGCCGTAATTCGCGACAAACAGCGGCTTGCCATCGTGGCCGTCCGGAGAAAAGACGACCCGCAAAGGGGCCGACCGCAGCCAAAGGGCGCTATCCAAGAATCGCTTCTCTCGAGGACCCTATGAAAGAGAGGGGGGACCGAGCTAGATCAGCGACCTGGACTGTCCCCCGTCCACGTTGAAACAGACGCCGTTCACCAGGCTGGCGCGCTCGGAGGCCAGAAAGGCCACGACGCTTCCGATCTCCTCCGGGCGCCCCATCCGACCGAACGGCATTTCCGCCCGGATGAAGGCATCGATCTTCTCGGGGTCTTCCTGGCGGCGCCTCCACCATGAACCCCCCTCGAACATGATGGAACCGGGGGCGACGCTGTTGACGGTGACCCGGTCGTCCGTCACGGACCGGGCGATCTGCTTCGTCAGGGCGATGAGCGCCGCCTTGGAGGACATGTACGTGGCGTTGCCGCCCCATTCCCGGCCGAAAATGGAGGAGATGTTGATCACGCGGCCAAAGCCCCGGCGTTGCATCTCCGGCAGGACGAGGCGGGTGAGGCGGACCGCAGAGAAGAAGTTGTTCTCAAAGGCCAGATGCCACATGTCATCGTCGGCGTCGATGTTCCCGCCGGGACTCGAGCCCCCGATGTTGTTGATGAGGATGTCCACCCGCTCGAAGGTTTCCAGCGTCCGATCGAAAAAACGCGCGGTGTCGTCTCCCCGGCTGGCGTCCCCCTGAAGGGTAAGGGCCTTCACACCCAGGGTCTCGATTTCGCGTCGGGCCTTTTCCAAATCTTCCGCCCCGCGGGCCATCGTGCTGATATGGCACCCTTCCGCCGCCAGGGCCAGCGCGGAGGCCTTTCCCAGGCCCCGACTCGCCCCGGTGATCATCGCGACTCGGCCTTCCAGTCCCAGGTCCATCTGGCGCGCTCCTTCGTTGATGGTTCGACGGACATTCTATCCGATGACCCCGCCCTTCGCTATTCTTCCGAACTCGTTGAAATAGGGAGCCTTGCGTTCTATCCCCTCCCTCTCTGAACAGGCTATCGGGAGGGAATGAGAGCGGTAGAACAGGTGGCCCAAATCCGCACAAAAAGCGGCACGATCGCATGTCGGGTTGTATATTCGAAAACGGAAGAGTTGTTGAAAAGGTGGAGTTGATCACAAAAACAGGCTCGGCTCCCTGAACCTCCTGGAGAGGGGGGGGTGCCGATGCCAAAGCTGAACCAGTCGTCCACAAGCCGGGGGGGTTTCCTTCCCGGTTTTTTTTGGCTGGGGCATTGGAGCCTCTCGCCGGGAGTGTTGAAACCTGGCGGCGGGTGGCCGTGAGCGGGAAAATCCAAGTCGTCCACAAGCCGGGGGGAGTTCTCCTTCCCGGTTTTTTTTGGCTGGGGCAATCGAGCCTCGCGAAGTCGAGAGTGGCGAGACGAGAACACGGCTGCCAAGACCACCGGCCATGAAGCGGACGAGCCAGAGTTTTCTCTGTATTTTTTGAGCAGAAAGGCCTGGTAGAGGAGAACTAGTGT
>JBHIBA010000055.1:0-19540 GCA_046758845.1 Nitrospinota bacterium | reverse complement strand
CAGGACCGTGGGCGCCGGCGTCATCAGCGAAATCGTGGAATAACTCGGGGCGTAAGACGCAGGAAGCCGTGGAAAGCCAGAAGATCAGAATCCGTCTCAAGGCGTACGACCACCGCATCCTCGATCAGTCGGTGGAGGAGATCGTGGATACGGCGAGGCGCACCGGCGCGCGCATCTCGGGCCCGGTTCCGCTTCCCACGGCGATCAACAAGCTCACGGTTCTTCGGTCCCCCCATATCGACAAGAAGTCGCGGGAGCAGTTCGAGGTGCGCACTCACAAGCGGCTCGTGGACATCCTGGAGCCGACTCCCGAGACCGTGGACGCCCTGATGAAGCTGGAGCTCGCCGCGGGCGTGGACGTAGAGATCAAGCTCTGAGGGAAGGACGGACATGGTGCCGGGCCTGCTGGGCAGAAAACTGGGGATGACGCAGGTTTTCGACGAGACGGGAAACGCCGTCCCCGTGACGGTTGTTGAGGCGGGGCCCTGCCCGGTCGTCCAATTGAAGACGATGGAGCGGGACGGCTACGCGGCGGTTCAGCTGGGCTTTCTGCCCCAGCGCGCGAAACGGGTCAACCGCCCCCGGAAGGGCCACTTCGGCGCCGCCCAGGTCGAGGCCACCCGCTACCTTCGGGAATTCCGCCTGCCGGACGACGGCGGGGCCGAGGAAATTCAGGTTGGACAGGTCGTGGGCGTGGCCGTCTTCTCGCGGGGAGATCTGGTCAAAGTCGTCGGCACGAGCAAGGGAAAGGGGTTTCAAGGGGGGGTGAAGCGTCACGGCTGGCGGGGCGGCGGGGCCAGCCATGGATCGATGTTTCACCGGGCCCCCGGCTCCATCGGCGCATCCGCGTATCCCTCCCGCGTCGTGCCGGGACACGCCCTGCCGGGGCACATGGGACACGAACGGGTCTCCCTTGGGCGCGTGAAGGTGGTCAGCGTCATCCCGGAACAGAACCTCCTGCTGCTGAAGGGTCCGGTCCCGGGGCCGAAATACGGTCTCCTGGAGATCCGCCTGGCCGCGCGCACGCAACAGGCCGAAGCGCCGAAGGGGGAAGGGGAGTAAGCCGTGCCGGTCCTGGAAGTGGTCAACCAAGAGAACGAGCGCGTCGGAGAGGTCACCCTCGATGAGGGGATATTCGACGGCCGGGTCCGGGAGCAGCTCATCCACGAGGTGGTGGTCATGCAGCTCGCCGGGCGGCGCGCCGGCACCGCCTCCGCCAAATCCCGCTCCGAGGTCAGGGGCAGCGGCACCAAACCCTGGCGGCAGAAGGGTACGGGACGGGCCCGCGCGGGTCACAGGCGCTCTCCCCTGTGGAGGCACGGGGGGGTCATCTTTCCGCCCAAGCCCCGCAGCTATGCCTCCTCGCCGCCCAAGAAGGTCCGGCGGGGGGCCTTGATCTCGGCGCTGAACCGGAAAATCGCCGACGGAAAGATCAAGGTGCTCGATTCCTTCGCCCTCCCGGAGGCCAAAAGCCGCGAGATGGTGAAACTGATCGGCCGCCTGGGAATTCAGGGGAAGGTGATGTGCGTAACGGCCGCTCCGGACTCTGATCTACGGCGGGCGAGCTGGAACCTGCCGGGGACGAAGAGTCTGCCGGCCCTCGGGGTGAACGTCTATGACGTGGAGGACGCGGATGTGCTCCTTTGCTCCCGGGAAGGGATCGAGGCCATCCAGGAAAGGCTGCGGCGGACGGCCGGAAAGGCGGCCACTGGGCCGGACGGTCGCCGACCGCAGGAAGGGCCTTGAAGAAGGACGTACGACAGATCATCCGCCTTCCGCGGGTGACGGAGAAGAGCACGGCGGCCAACGAGGAAGCCAACAAGGTAACCTTTGTCGTGCGCCGGGACGCGAACAAGATCGAGATCCGGCGGGCCGTCGAGGAGGTGTTCGGCGTCCACGTGCTGGAAGTCCGGACCCTGCGTGTGCGCGGCAAGGTCAAGCGCGTCGGCATGCGCCGGGGCCGCAGGCCCGATTGGAAGAAGGCCGTCGTCACCCTCCGGGAGGGTGACCGGATCGACTTGTTCGAGGGTGTTTAAGCGGGTCCCTCGGGAGCCTTGAGGATGGGGATCAAGAAGTTCAATCCCACGTCGCCCGGCCGACGGTTCCAGACGGCCTCGGATTTCTCCGAGGTCACCAAGGGCCGGCCGGAGAAGCGGTTGGTGACACCAGCCCCCAAGTCGGGGGGCAGGAACAGCCGGGGCCGCATGACGATGCGCCGCCGCGGCGGCGGGCACAAGCGGCGCTACCGCGTCGTGGACTTCCACCGGAACAAAGACGGCGTGCCGGGGGTTGTGGAGGCCGTGGAATACGACCCCAACCGCTCGGCCCGGATCGCCCTGGTGAAATACGCCGACGGGGACAAGCGGTATATCCTGGCGCCGTGGAGGCTCACGGTGGGCGACCCCGTCATGGCCGGCCCCCGGGCCGAGATCCGGGTGGGGAACACGATGCCGCTGTCCGCCGTCCCCCTCGGCAGCTTCCTCCATAACTTAGAATTGAAGCCCGGCAAAGGCGGCCAAATGGTGCGCAGCGCGGGCGCCCAGGCCCAGCTCATGGCGAAAGAGGGCGATTACGCCCAAGTGCGCCTACCCTCGGGGGAAATGAGAAGGCTCCCCCTCACCTGCCGGGCGACGATCGGGCAGGTGGGAAACCTGGACCATGAGAACATCTCCCTGGGCAAGGCCGGTCGGTCGAGGTGGCTCGGCCGCCGCCCCAAGGTTCGCGGGGTCGCCATGAATCCCATCGACCATCCCATGGGCGGGGGCGAGGGGAAAAGCTCCGGCGGACGCCACCCGACGACCCCTTGGGGCAAGCCCACCAAGGGGTACAAGACGAGGAAGAAGGGCAAGCTGTCGGATCGGTACATCATCCGGAAGCGGAAGTGAGGGGGTCGGAGGGGACGATATGAGCCGGTCGTTGAAAAAGGGGCCTTACGTGCAGCCCGACCTGGTGACAAAGGTGAACCTCATGGAGGCCTCGGGCGAGAAACAGGTCATCAAGACGTGGGCCCGGCGTTCCACGATCCCGCCCGAGTTCGTCGGGTACACCTTCGCCGTGCACAACGGCAAGAGGTTCATCCCGGTCTACGTAACGGAGAACATGGTGGGGCACAAACTGGGAGAGTTCTCCCCGACGCGCACGTTCCGGACCCACTCGGGGCGGGTGATGAAGCGGTCCTCGTCCCTGAAGTAGGGTGCTATGGAAGCTCGCGCCATTCTGAGATTCGCCAGGCGTTCGCCCCAGAAGCTCAGGGGGGTGGCCGAGCTCGTCCGCGGGAAGCCCGTGGAGCAGGCCCTTCGCATCCTCGACCTGGCGCCGCAGGGCTCGGCCCGGGTGCTGCGCAAAGCGGTCCGCTCGGCCCTGGCCAATGCCGAGGCCAAGGGGACTTCGGACGACGTGGAGCGGCTCATCGTCAAGCGTCTGACGGTGGACGGCGGCCCGAGGCTCACGCGGTACTTGCCCCGTCCGCGCGGCAGGGCGACGAAGATCCTCAAGCCCATAAGCCACATCACGGTCGTGCTCGGCACGCCGGACGGAGAGGAGTAGTCGAAATTGGGCCAGAAGGTTCACCCGACAGGATTCCGGCTGGGGTACAACAAGACCTGGTCTTCCAATTGGTTTGCGCGCCGCAACTTCTCCGGCCTGTTGCACGAAGACCTGGATCTGCGCAAGTACATCAAGAAGACGCTGTACCACGCGGGGGTCTCGAACATCACGATCGAGCGGGCCTCGCAACGGTGCCGGATCGACATCTGGGCCGCCCGTCCCGGGATCATCATCGGAAAGCGCGGCACCGAGGTGGACAAGCTGCGCAGCGACCTGCAGAGGCGGACGGGCAAGCAGGTCCACATCAACATCAAGGAAGTCCGCAAGGCGGAGGCGGACTCCCAACTGGTCGCCGAGAACATCGCCCTTCAGCTCGAGCGGCGCGTCGGATTCCGGCGGGCCATGAAGCGCGCGGTGACCTCCGCCCTGCGCTTCGGCGTCCGGGGGATCAAGGTGGCCGTCGCCGGGCGGCTGGGAGGCTCGGAGATGTCCCGATCGGAGTGGGTCCGCGAAGGACAGATTCCCCTCCACACCCTGCGGGCGGACATCGATTACGGTTTCGCCGAGGCCAAAACGACGTACGGGGTGATCGGCGTCAAGGTTTGGGTGTACAAAGGTGAATCCTACTCGCCGTTCACGGCCCGAGAGTCGTAAGGGGGTAGCGGCCCATGTTGATGCCCAAAAAGGTCAAGCACCGCAAGATCCAGCGGGGCCGCCGGAGGGGAAAGGCCTACCGGGGCTCAGAGGTGGGGTTCGGCGAATACGGCTTGCAGGCCCAGGAGGCCGCCTGGATGACGGACCGCCAGATCGAGGCGGCCCGCGTGGCCATGACACGGCACGTCAAGCGCGGGGCCAAGGTGTGGGTCCGGGTCTTCCCCGACAAGCCGATCACCAAGAAGCCGGCCGAAACCCGCATGGGCAAGGGCAAGGGACCCCCGGAGCAGTGGGTGGCCGTCGTCCGGCCCGGCCGAATCCTGTACGAGATGGACGGCGTTGCCAAACCGGTGGCGAAGGAGGCCATGCGTCTGGCCGGCCGGAAACTCCCCATGAAAACCCGCTTCGTCGTGAAGGGACGATGAGGCCGACGGTGTAGAAATGAAGCCCCAAGCGTTTCGGGACATGACGGACGAGGAGCTGGCCGCCAAGGAAGAGGCGTTGAGGGAGGAGCAGTTCAACCTTCGATTCCAGCGGGCGACCGGCCGGGTGGAAAATCCCGCGCGCATCCGTCAGGTCAAGCGAGACATTGCCCGGGCGCGGACGATCGGCCGCGAACGCGAGATGGCGAAAAAGGCCTGAGCGATGGAAACCAAAACCCGAGGACGCCGAAAGACCCGCGTGGGGCGGGTGATCAGCAACAAGATGGAGAAGACGGCCGTCGTGCGGGTGGACCGGCTGGTCCAGCACCCCGCCATGAAGCGGATCGTTCGCAGGCGCTCCAAGTTCCGCGTGCACGACGAGAACAACGATCTCTCCGTGGGCGACCTGGTCCGTATCGCCGAGACCCGCCCCCTCAGCAAGGTCAAACGGTGGCGGCTCGTCGAAGTGATCGAGAAGGCCCGCTAAGCCGGAGGCGGCGATGATCCAGACACAGAGCGTCGTGGAAGTGGCCGACAATTCCGGAGGCCGCAGGGCCATGTGCATCAAGGTCCTGGGCGGGACGCGCCGCCGCTACGCCCGGGTGGGAGACATGGTCGTGGTCGCCATCAAAGAGGCCAACCCCAACGCGCCCGTGAAGAAGGGCGACGTGCGCAGGGCCGTGGTGGTGCGGACGAAGAAGGAGCTTGGCCGTCCGGATGGCTCCTATATCCGTTTTGACAACAACGCCGTCGTCCTGGTCAACGAAAGCCGCGAACCGCTGGGGACGCGCATCTTCGGCCCGGTGGCCCGCGAGCTGCGGCGCAAGCAGTTCATGAAGATCATCTCCCTGGCCCCGGAAGTTCTCTGAGGGAAGAAGGTCCGTCAGATGCCCGCAGTCAAGCAACGCAAAAACCAAAAGGTCCCCAAGCCGATCATCCGCAAGGATGACATCATCGAGGTGCGGGCAGGGAAAGACAAGGGAAAACGCGGCCGGGTGATCCGTGTCTTTCCGGCGGAGGGCCGGGTCCTCGTCGAGAAGGTCAGCCTGGCGAAGCGCCACACAAGGCCCGACCGGAAGCAGCGAGGGGGCATCGTGGAGAAAGAAGCCAAAATCTCCCTTTCCAACGTCATGCCCGTCTGCCCCAAAACCAGCCAGCCCTCGCGGGTGGGCTGGAGAGTCCTGGAGGACGGCAGGAAGGTCCGCTACCTGAAGAAGAGCGGCGAGATGTTGGACGAGGCGTAAGGAGCGACCGTCCGTGGCAAAGAAAGAGAAAGAGACCGGGGCTGCGGGGAAGGCGGCGCCCGATGCCCCGGTGGAGGCCGGAGAGGAGAAGGGCCGGCAAACGGGACAGAGGCAGAAGGGCCCTGCCCCGCGCCGCGAGCCCTCCCGCCTCTGCAAGCGCTACCTGGAGGAGATCGTCCCTCAGTTGCGCAAGGAGTTCAATTACAAGAATGTGATGCAGGTCCCCAGGCTCGAGAAGGTGGTGGTCAACATGGGCCTCGGGGAGGCCATCCAGAACCCCAAGGCCCTGGACTCCGGCGTGGAAGAGCTCGCCGCCATCACCGGGCAGAAGCCGGTGATCACCCGGGCCCGCAAGTCTATCGCCGCCTTTAAGGTCCGCACGGGGATGTCCATCGGAGCGATGGTCAGCCTTCGGGGCGACCACATGTATGAGTTTCTCGACCGGTTGATGAACGTGGCCCTACCGCGCGTCAGGGACTTCCGGGGCGTGTCAGGCAAGGCATTCGACGGCCGGGGGAACTATTCTCTCGGCCTCCGGGAGCAGGTCATCTTCCCGGAGATCAACTATGACAAAGTGGATCGGGTGCGCGGCCTGGGGGTGTGCGTCGTCACCACCGCCAAGACGGACGAGGAGGGCAAGGCCCTGTTGAGGCATCTGGGGATGCCCTTCCGGGAATGAGGCTGCCCTTCGGGAGAGCAACGTGGCCAAGACTTCTTTGATCACCAAGGCCAAGCGCAAGCCCAAGTTCAAGGTCCGGGCCTACCACCGGTGCCGGCTGTGCGGGCGGCCGCGCGGGTACCTGAGAAAATTCGAGATGTGCCGGATCTGCTTCCGCAACCTGGCCCTTCGGGGCGAGATCCCCGGCGTCATCAAGTCGAGCTGGTAAAGGCGGGGAAAAAGCCCATGAGCATGACCGACCCGATCGCAGACCTGCTCACCCGCATCCGCAACGCCCTGATGGTCCGCAAAACGCAGGTGAGGATTCCCGGATCGAAACTCAAGCAGGCCATCGTGGACATCCTCCAGCGCGAGGGCTACATATTGGGCTCGCGGTGGATCGAGGACGACAAGCAGGGGATTTTGGAGTTGGACCTGCGCCCGGTGGGTTCGAAAGGGCCTGTCCCCCGCGTGCTCAAGAGGGTCAGCAAGCCGGGGCGGCGGATCTATGTGGCCCATGACGACATCGGGAAGGTCGCAAGCGGTCTTGGCATCTACATCCTGTCCACGTCCAAAGGCGTGCTGACAGACCGCGATGCCCGCTCCCTGCGCGTGGGGGGCGAGGTTTTGTGCGAGATCGAGTGAGGAAACATGTCCCGCGTCGGTAAGAGACCGATCTCCCGTCCCCCGGACGTGGAAGTGAAAATTGAGGGGAACCGCCTTGAGGTGAAGGGGCCCAAGGGGTCGCTTTCGCGGCAGGTCCACCCTCTCATGAAGGTCGTGGAGACGGATGGGGAACTGAGGGTCGAGCGGGCCGGGAACTCCCGGCTGGAGCGGTCGCTTCACGGCCTGACGCGAACCCTGGTGGCCAACATGGTCCAGGGCGTCAGCGAAGGATTCGAAAAGCGGCTGGAGCTGGTCGGGCTGGGCTTCCGCGCTTTTGTCCAAGGCAACTCGCTGACCCTTCACCTGGGGTTCTCCCGCCCGGTGGTCTACCAGGCCGCCGACGGGATCGAGGTCTCCCAGGACCCCCAGAACAGGAACATCTTCATCGTCCGCGGGATCGACAAACAGCAAGTCGGCCAGGCCGCCGCCGACATCCGCCGGTTCCGCAAGCCCGAACCCTACAAAGGCAAGGGCGTGCGCTACGTCGGCGAGCTCGTGCGCCGCAAGGCCGGAAAGGCGGGAGTGAAGTGAGGTGGCCGCAATGAGTCGACGCGAGGCGAGAAAGCGGCGGGCGCGACGGGCCCGTAAGAATGTCTCCGGCACGCAGAGAAAGCCCCGACTCCTGGTCTTCAAGAGCGCGAAACACATTTACGGCCAACTCATCGACGACCAGCAGGGTCACACCCTGCTGTCGGCCTCCAGCCTGAGCCCCGCCTTCC
Organism: Nitrospinota bacterium; assembly: GCA_046758845.1. Taxonomy (GTDB): domain Bacteria; phylum UBA8248; class UBA8248; order JACPRG01; genus JBHIBA01. The sequence goes on along the minus strand of JBHIBA010000055.1, from coordinate 11,631 downwards.
GTGAGCGGGGCGGCAAGAGGGGCGGCGACGTGGAGGCCGCCCGGCTGGTCGGCCAGATCCTGGGAGAGACCGCCAAGGGACTCGGGATCCAGGCCGTCGCCTTCGATAGGAACGGCTACCCATACCACGGACGGCTGGCGGCCCTGGCCGACGCGGTTCGCGAACTCGGAGTCCAGTTTTGAATCAGCGCAGCCCGGAAAGAGCCGGCGACAAGGAAATCATCGACAAAGTCATCTTCGTCAACCGGGTCGCGAAGGTGGTAAAGGGGGGAAGGCGCTTCAGCTTCAGCGCCCTGGTGACGGTGGGGGATCGAGCCGGGCGCGTGGGCGTAGCGATGGGGAAGGCCAACCTGGTGCCGGACGCGATCGGCAAGGCCATCGAGAGGGCCAAGCGGTCCATGGCGTCCATCCCCCTCGACGGGACGACCATCCCGCACGAGGTGAAAGGGCGCTTCGGGAAAGGGCTGGTCCTCCTCAAGCCCTGCTCCAAAGGCACGGGCGTCATTGCCGGGGGGCCCGTTCGGGCCATCCTGGAGGTGGCCGGCATCAAGGACGTCCTGACCAAGTCCCTGGGTTCGAAGAGCCCCCATAACGTGGCCAAGGCAACCCTGGACGGCCTGTTGCGGCTTCGCAGTCCGGCCGAGGTGAGCAAGAGCCGGGGGCTCACGACGGAAGAGATCCAGGCTCGCATGAGCTAAGCGGGAGGCCGGGATGGCCGAGAAGTCCAATCCGAGGAATTCGATCAAGATCACCCTGACGCGCAGCCCCATCGGCCGACAGGGAAAACAGCACCAAGTGCTGCGCGGATTGGGGTTGCGAAAGCTCGGGCGCTCGGTAATCCGTGAGGACACGCCGGCCATCCGGGGGATGGTGGCCAAGGTGAGTCACCTGGTGAAAGTGGAAGGGCAGACCTGATGGCACTGGAGAACCTGAAACCCCCGAGGGGGGCCAAGCGGCGCGCCCGGCGCCTGGGCCGCGGTCCCGGATCCGGCCGGGGCAAGACCGCCGGCCGGGGACACAAAGGACAAAAGGCCCGCTCGGGAGGGCGCTCCCACCGCTGGTTTGAGGGCGGTCAAATGCCCCTTCAGCGGCGGCTTCCCAAGCGAGGCTTTACCAACATCTTCAAAAAGCGCTACGCCCTCGTGAACGTGGGCACCCTGGCGGACCTGCCGGCGAACACGCGCGTGGACGAGCAGTTTCTGCGCGAGCGGGGCCACTTGAAGCGCCGGCTGGACGGGGTGAAGATCCTCGGACGGGGGGAGCTGAAGGTCGCCCTCACGGTAGAGGCCGAAAGGTTCAGCGATTCGGCCCGGGCCAAGATCGAAGCGGCCGGGGGCCAGACGGTGGTGACGGGCGGATGATCGGAAGCTTACAAAATATCGCGAAGGTCCCGGAACTCAAGCGCCGGGTTCTTTACACCGTTGGCCTGCTGGCGGTCTATCGGGTGGGCGTTCACATCCCGACGCCCGGCGTGGACGGCAGCGCCCTCTCGGACTTCTTTCAAGCCCAGGCCAGCTCACTGCTGACCTTCTTCGACCTGTTCTCCGGGGGCGCCCTCAGCCAGATGGCGATCTTCGCCCTGGGGATCATGCCCTACATCAGCGCCTCCATTATCTTGGAGCTGCTGACGGTCGTTGTCCCTCATTTGGCGAAGCTGAAGAAGGAGGGCGAAGCCGGGCGCAAGAAGATCACCCAGTACACCCGCTACGGGACGGTGATCCTGAGCGTCATTCAGGGAACGGGCATCAGCATCGGCCTGGAGAGCATGCAGAGCCCCGCCGGCGCGCCCATCGTCGTCGATCCCGGCTGGGGTTTCCGGATGCTCACGGTCCTCACGCTGACCAGCGGAACGGCCTTCCTCATGTGGCTGGGCGAACAGATCAGCGAGCGCGGGATCGGAAACGGGATCTCCCTCATCATCTTCTCCGGAATCGTGGCCTCGATCCCGTCGGCCGTCCTCAACACCTTCCGGCTCGTCGGCCAGCGGGAGCTCCAGCCCCTGGTGATGCTCGCCGTCCTGGTCATGATGGGCGTGGTGATCGCCGCGATCGTCTTCATGGAGACCGGCCAGCGGCGGATCTCCGTCCAGTACGCCAAGCGGGTCGTGGGGCGCAGGATGATGGGAGGGCAGAGCACGCACCTGCCGCTCAAGATCAACACCTCCGGCGTGATTCCGCCCATCTTCGCCTCCTCCCTGATCGTGTTTCCGACGACGATCACCCAGTTCATCGACCACCCCTGGATGCGCTCCATCTCGCAAAGCCTGTCGCCCGGAACCATCTTCTACAGCCTTGTGACCACCGTCCTCATCTTCTTCTTCTGTTACTTTTACACCTCCATCATCTTCAACCCGGTGGACGTGGCCGACAACATGAAGAAGTACGGTGGTTACGTCCCCGGGATCCGCCCCGGAAAACGGACCTCCGAATACATCGAGCGGGTCTTGACGCGGCTGACCTTCGTCGGGGCCATCTACTTATCCTTTGTGGTCATCATGCCTACGTACCTCATCCGGTTTTTGAACGTGCCGTTCTTCTTCGGGGGAACGGCGCTGCTGATCGTCGTAGGTGTGGCTCTGGACACCATGCAGCAGATCGAATCGCACCTCGTCATGCGCCACTACGAGGGGTTCATCAAGCGAGGCCGTATGCGGGGACGCCGCGGCTGAGGGAAAGAATGCGGATCATCCTGTTCGGCCCGCCGGGCTCAGGAAAAGGAACGCAAGCGAATCTCCTTTGCCAGGCCTGGGGCCTTCCTCAGGTGTCGACCGGGGACATGCTTCGAGAGGCCATCCGGCGAGGGACGCCGACGGGCGAGGAGGCCCGGCAATACATGGTGCGGGGAGAGCTGGTCCCCGACGATGCCATGGCCTGTGTTGTGCGAGAGCGACTTTCCCGGCAGGACTGCGCCGACGGATTTGTCCTGGACGGTTTTCCCAGAACCCCCGCCCAGGCAGAAGCGCTCGAAGCTTTGCTCCCAGGGGGCCACGCCATCGACGCCGTGGTGAGCCTGTTGGTGGACGAGGAGAAGGTGATCCGACGGATGGCGGGCCGCGGAAGAGACGACGACAGCGAAGACATCATCCGGAACCGCTTGAAGGTCTACCGGCGGCAAACCGAGCCCTTGGTGCGGTTGTACAAAGATCGCGGGAAGCTGGTGGAGGTCAACGGCGTCGGGCCGGTGGAAGAGGTATCGCGGCGAATTCGGACGGCTGTCGAGAGTTTTATAGCGAAGAATCGATCGCGGGTGCGGGCCGGACTCTCAGAGGGCTGTAGTCAGTACCTTGAACGAACGCCGGATTGAACTCAAATCGCCTCGAGAGGTCGAAAGGCTGCGGGTCAGTAACCAGATCGTCGTCCAGGTGCTTCGCCAAGTGGCGGAGGCGGCGGCTCCCGGCGTAACGACCCTCGAGCTGGACGAACTGGCCGAGTCGCTCATCCGCAAAGCCGGGGCGGAGCCGGCTTTCAAGGGGTACCCGAACGGGCCGAACCCTTTTCCGGCCTCGCTGTGCACGTCGGTGAACGAAGAGGTCGTTCACGGGATCCCCTCTAAGCGGAAGCTCCGCGAGGGGGACATCATCAGCCTGGACGTGGGCGTCCGGGTGGACGGCTATTACGGGGACTGTGCGGTCACCGTGCCGGTCGGCCGGGTTATCCAAGGCGTCGAGCGTCTGTTGCAAACGACTCGTGAGGCCCTGGAAGGGGGCATTCGGAATGTGGTTGTGGGCGGATACCTTCGAGACATCTCCCATGCCATTCAAACGATTGCCGAAGGCCGAGGCTACTCGGTCGTCCGCAAGTACACCGGCCACGGGATCGGCCGCAACCTTCACGAGGAACCCCAGATCCCCAACTTCGGCTCCCCCGGCTGGGGTCCGAAGCTGCGGGAAGGGATGGTGCTGGCCATCGAGCCCATGCTGAACGCGGGCGGACAAGAGGTGCGGGAGCTGGATGACCAGTGGACGGTCGTGACTGAGGATGGGAGCCTGTCGGCCCATTTTGAACACGTTGCCGTTGTCACCGGGAACGGCGTCGAGGTTCTCACCCGAGGCGTGAACCCGGGGGAGGAAAAGCATGCCTAAGGAACAGGCGATTGAGGTCGAGGGGACGGTCGTCGAACCCCTGCCCAACGCCATGTTCCGGGTGGAGCTCGAAAACGGCCACAAGGTCCTGGCCCACGTGTCGGGGAAGATGAGGATGCATTTCATCCGCATCCTGCCAGGAGACCGGGTCAAGCTTGAGCTCTCGCCCTACGATCTCACCCGGGGCCGGATCACATACCGGTACAAGTAGGACGAGGAGCGAACAATGAAGGTGCGGGCCTCTGTGAAGCGGATCTGCCCGAAGTGCAAGCTCATTCGCCGCAAGGGGATTGTACGGGTCATCTGCGAGAACCCCAAACACAAGCAGCGGCAGGGCTAAAGGTCACATCCAGGGCCGCCCGGAGGGCCGGACCGGCAGAGAGGAAAAGGAGATATGGCGCGCGTCGGCGGTGTTGAAATTCCCAATGAGAAGCGGCTGGAAGTCGCCCTAACGTACATATACGGAATCGGCCGGGCGACCTCCCACCAGATCATTCAGCAGGCCGAGATGGACCCCAACGTCCGTGTCCGCAACCTGACGGAAGCAGAGATCAGCCAGCTGCGCGAGATCATCGAGCGGAACCACCGGATTGAGGGAGACGTGCGCCGGGAGTTGTCCCAGAACATCAAACGCCTGATGGACATCAGCTCCTACCGGGGACTCCGCCACCGCAAGGGGTTGCCCGTTCGAGGGCAACGGACCCACACCAACGCCCGGACGAAGAAGGGGCCGAGGCGGGCAATCGGCGGGAAGAAGAAGTAAGGGGAATCGGACATGGCCAAGCGCGCAGAAAAAGGCCCCGGCCGGCGGAAAAAGGAGCGCCGAGCGATCGGAAGGGGCATCGCCCATATCCAGTCGACCTTCAACAACACCATCATCACCATCACGGACGTCTCGGGGAACACGGTGGCCTGGGCCAGCGCCGGGGGCCTCGGGTTCAAGGGTTCCCGGAAAGGGACCCCCTTCGCGGCGACCTCGGCGGCCGAGATTGTCGCCCGCAAGGCCATGGAATACGGTGTGAAGACCGTGGAGGTCTACATCAAAGGGCCGGGCTCGGGCCGGGAGGCGGCCATCCGCGCGCTGCAATCCACGGGGTTGGAGATCAGCCTCATCCGGGACGTCACGCCCATTCCCCATAATGGGTGCCGGTCGAGAAAGCGGCGAAGGGTCTGAGAGGGAGAGGACGTGGCCAGATACGTGGGACCGAGATGCCGTTTGTGTCGGCGAGAAGGCATGAAGCTCTACCTCAAAGGAGAGCGGTGCGTCGGCCAGAAGTGCCCGTTTGAAGGGGGCGACCGCAAGCGAAACTACGCCCCCGGAGAGCATGGCATACGCCGGGGCAAAGTGTCCGACTACGCCCTCCATCTTCGGGAAAAGCAAAAGGTCCGCCGCACGTACGGGGTCCTGGAGCGGCAGTTCCAGCGGTACTTCCGGCTGGCCGACCGGCGCAAAGGGGTCACGGGAGACGTTCTGTTGGAGATCCTCGAACGCCGGCTGGACAACGTGGTCCACCGGGCCAGCTTTGCGAACTCCCGCGACCAGGCCCGCCAACTGGTCCGCCACAACCATGTCCTGGTCAACGGGAAGCGCGTCAACATCCCCTCCTATGCGGTCCGGGCGGGCGACGTGGTGGAGGTCAAACCCAAGAGCAAGCAGCTGGTCCCCGTCCAAGAGGCCGTCGCGCGATGCGAGCAGCGGGGCCTGCCGTCCTGGCTGTTGGTGGAGCCCGGCCAGGTCAAGGCGACGGTGCAGGAGCTACCGACACGGGCGGACTTGGCCCTGCCGTTCGAGGATCAGCTCATTGTTGAGTTTTACTCCAAGTAACGCCCCTGCCAAGTTTTCCGAGAGCCATCCAGAGGGTTGGGCCGCTGGAAGAGGAGTCCATTGAATGAAGGTAATGTGGACCGATTTTCAGAAACCGAAGTGGGTCGAGGTGGACCGGGACACCCTGACGGAGACCTACGGCCGGTTCGTGGCGGAACCGTTCGAGCGCGGGTTCGGCATCACCATCGGAAACTCTCTGCGCAGGGCGCTCTTGTCCTCGGTTCGGGGCGCCGCGATCGCAGCCGTGCGATTCGAAGGTGTCTTCCACGAGTTCTCCGTCCTTCCGGGCGTTGTGGAAGACGTTGCCGACATCCTGCTGAACCTCAAAGAGGTCCGCCTCCGCATGGAAGGCGAGGAACCCCGGAAGATCCCGATCAAGGCCAAAGGGCCGAAGGCCATCCTCGCCGGGGACCTGGGAACCGAAGCCAACGTCACGATCCTCAATCCCGACCTGCACCTGGCGCAACTTCAGAAGGACGGCAGGCTCGAGGGGGAAATCATCGTCAAAAAGGGGCGGGGGTACGTGCCGGCCGAACGGAACGCCGACGACTCCCTCGGGGCCATGTTCATCCCGCTGGACTCCGTGTTCTCTCCCATCCGGCGCGTGAACTTCCACGTGGAGAACACACGGGTCGGCCGCTCCAGCGATTACGACAAGCTCCTGCTGGAGGTCTGGACCGACGGCAGCACCCGCCCTGAGGATTGCGTCTCCTTCGCCGCCAAGCTCCTCAAGGAGCACCTTCAGATTTTCATCACCTTCGAAGAGGAGCCCGAAACCGAGGTGCCGGTGGAGGACGAGCACAAGAAGAAGCTGATGGACTTCCTTCGCAAGAGCGTGGACGAGCTGGAGCTTTCGGTCCGGTCTTACAACTGTCTGAAGAACGCCAACATCCGCACCATTTCCGAACTGGTCCAGAAGACCGAGCAGGAGATGCTGAAGACCCGAAACTTCGGGCGCAAGTCCTTGAACGAGATCAAGGAAATCCTGGACGACATGGGGCTCTCTTTAGGGATGAAGCTGGACGAGCTGGACACGGCGCTGCAGACCTCCAACAACTGATCTCCCTCAGGCCGAGGCCCGCAAGGAGCCTTTTCGATGCGTCACCAGATAGCCGCTCGCAAGCTGGGCCGGACGACCTCTCACAGAAGGGCCATGTTCCGCAACATCGTGACCTCCCTCCTGGAGAAGGAGAGGGTCCGGACCACCCGGCAGAAGGCGAAAGAGGCCCGCCGCATCGCCGATCGTATGATCACCCTCGGCAAGCGGGGCGATCTTCACGCGCGCCGTCAGGCCCTTGCCTTCATCCGCGATAAGGCGGTGGTCGGCAAGCTGTTCGACACCCTGGCGCCCCGGTACGCCCAACGCCCCGGTGGCTATACCCGCATCCTGCACCTCTCCCCTCGGCCCGGCGACAACGCCGACATGGCCTTCCTCGAGCTGGTGGACCGAGAGGCCAAGGGCAGCAAGGCCAAGCCAAAACAAGCGGGTGAGAAGAAGGCAGGGCGCGGCAAGAGGCTCGCCGGCCGTGTGGGGCGGCGAATGAGGAAAGCGGAGGGCAAGGGAGCCGAAACCCCTGAGGAGGCCGGAGAAGAGTAGTCTCGCCTCTGACTTGGCCGCGTGAGGCGGTGTGCCCCCGTCGCGCCGCCAAACGGCCGGCTCGACGCGCCATCCGAAGAACCCAGAAAAACGTTCCTTTCCCCGCAGGCGCGCGCCTGCGGATCTTTCCGGAGGGGACATGGCCGAATCCCCGTCCGAGACGGTGCCGTCCAGGGATTGCCGTCCCAATTCCCATTGCTTCGTCTGCGGGCTCAACAACGCCATCGGTCTTCATCTTTCTTTCCAGCTGGAAGAGAACGTCTGCCGAACGCAGTTCGTCCCGGATGACCGCCACCAGGGCTATGACGGCTGGCTGCACGGCGGGATCTTGGGCGCCGTCCTGGACGACGTGATGGCCAACTGGTTCTATCTTCGGGGCATGAAGGCTGTCACGGGGAAGATGGAGGTCCGGTACCGCGCGCCCGTGCCCATCGGCGTCAACTTGGAGGCCGAATCGTGGGTGGTCGAGCGGCGCGGCCGCATCGCCCGCCTGCAATGCAAGGCCGTGAAGGACTCCGGGGAGGTGGTGGCTGAGGCAACGGGCACGTATCTGCTCGTCGAAGAGCAGGCCCCGGGGGGTTGAAACCGTGATCGTCGGCGTTCCGAAGGAGATCAAGCCGGATGAGTGCCGGGTGGCCGTCACCCCGGCCGGCGTGGAGGCATTCCGGGACGCCGGCCACAGGGTCTTGGTAGAAAAACTGGCCGGGGCGGGGAGCGGGATCGGCGATGGGGAGTTCGAGGGCGCCGGGGCGGAAATCTCTAAGGACGCCGCAGGCGTCTGGTCCCGGTCGGAATTGATCTTGAAGGTCAAGGAGCCCATGGCGGAGGAGTTTCCGCATTTCCGGGAAGACCTCCTCCTCTTCACCTTCCTCCACCTGGCGGCCAACCCCCCGTTGGCGGAAGCCCTGGCGCGGGCCCGCGTCGATGCCGTCGCCTACGAGACCATTCGCCTGCCGGACGGCACGTTTCCGCTCCTCGCGCCGATGAGCGAGATCGCCGGCCGGATGTCCATCCAGGAAGGGGCGAAATACCTGGAAGCCCCTCAAGGGGGGCGCGGGGTGCTCCTGGCCGGGGCCCCCGGGGTCGAGCCTGGCACGGTGGTCATCCTGGGGGGCGGGGTCGTGGGTAAGAACGCCGCCAAGGTGGCCGTCGGCATGGGGGCCAACGTCATCCTCCTGGACATCAACCACCGCCAGCTCTCCTACCTGGACGACGTCTTCGGCGGACGCCTGAAGACCCTGGCCTCCAATTCGTTCAATCTGCGGGACGCGGTTTGCAGGGCGGACCTTCTGGTGGGCGGCGTCCATCTGGCCGGGGCAAGGGCGCCGAGGCTCGTCTCCGCGGACCTGGTGCGGCGGATGAAGCCCGGATCGGTCATCGTAGACGTCGCCATCGACCAGGGCGGGTGCGCGGAGACCTCCCGCCCCACCTTCCACCGCAATCCCACATACATCGTCGATGATGTGCTCCATTATTGCGTGACGAACATGCCCGGTGCGGTTTCCCGGACCTCCACCTTCGCCCTCACCCACGCCACGCTTCCCTACGCCCTCGCCCTGGCGGAAGGCGGGGCCTCCAAAGCCGCGGCCACCAACCCGGCCCTCCGGCAGGGGATCAACGTCTTTCGGGGAAGAGTCGTCTACCCGGCCGTGGCGGAAGCCGTGGGCACCGAATTTTGTCCTCTGGACGACCTCCTCAAAACGCCGGTCGCGTAACGCCCTCCGCCTGATCGGCTGTTCTCTAGAAACCGCTCCGTTCGCGGCGCGGAATTCCCATGCTGGTTTGTGGTTTCAATTCGTGTGAGCGCGTAGGACGCCTACGTTTGAAAGGATTTGAGAGAAGGGAATCGTTCAAATGGACCGTCGTACAGAAATGGCGGGGATCTCGGCGGCCCGGTCATGGAGGAACTGGGTTTTGGTGATGGCGGCCTTCGCGCTCTTCGGCTGTGGGATGCTTCCACCGCAAAGGCTGATTCGGGATATAGAGAGCATCGCGGGGATGTGGGAAGGGAATTTAACGTACCACGAGTCGTTCTTCGGCACGACTCAGGTGGGTGCAACCTGGACCATCCATCGGGATGGGACGTTCGAGATGGTCACGAACAGGGCAAGGGCCAAAGGGACGCTGAAAATCGATCATGGGAACCTCCTTTTTTTCGATGGCCCGAGAGCCAGCGGCTTCGCGACGTTACATGAAGGACCCGACGAAAGGCTCCTCCTCAGCGCGGGGAATGAGCCTGGGACGTCGGGTGTGTGGTCGCCTGTAAAGTAAGCCTTTGCTGCATCGGGGCTTCGTCCATCGCCTTATTCCGCCGGGCGTTTTGAAGAAGCCTCTTGAGTTTCAATTCCATTTGCAGGGGGGGGAATTTAGTGATCCATCTGACTGTAAGGAGAAGGCTGAATCTTCGGTCATGGATGGCCGCAGGGCTGCTGTTGGCTGCGCTGTCTCTCGGTGGCTGTGGGACGCTGTCCCCCGCCAAGCCCGTCCAAGGGATCGAGAGCATTGCGGGGAGGTGGGAAGGCAATCTGACGGTTCAGGCGTCGGAGTACGGCACGACGACGAGCGGGGCCACATGGATCATCCATGAGAACGGGACGTATGAGATGATCACAAAGAAGTGGCGGGCCAAAGGGAGGGTGAGGGTCTATGATGGGAAGATCCTTTTTTCCGACGGCCCGAGAGGAAGCGGGATCGCCTCCTTGCACGAAGGTCCAGAAGGAAGGGTCCTGGTCAGCGCGGGCGATGAGCCCGGCAGTTTCGGCTCCTGGCGGCCCGCGAGATAAGTTTCCCTGCCACAGGGGGTTCGTTTATCGCGTCATTCAGACGCGCGCTTCGCCATCAGAAGCCGCTCGGGTTTCAATCCGGTTGTACCGAAGGGGGGGGGGGATTTCCGTGATTCATCGAACTGCAACGATAAGGCGCAACGCATGGCCATGGGTGGTCGGGGTTTTGCTCTTGGCTGCGTTCTCAGTGCCCGGTTGTGGAACGCTTCCGGCCAAACCCATTCAAGACGTCGAGACCATCACCGGAACGTGGAACGGGAATTTGTCCTATCAGAGGGCGCAGTACGGCACGTGGACAGTCGGGGCCACGTGGATCATTCAAGAGGACGGTACGTACGCGATCATCACGCCCAGGTGGAGCGCCAGGGGGACGTTCAAGATCGACAACGGCGAGGTCCATTTTTTCAGCCCTTGGGCAGAGGGTTTTTATTCCAACGGCCGAAGGGCCAGCGGCATCGCCAGACTGTACCAAAATGGGGGAGGAAAATACCTGTTGAGCTCGGGCCAACCGGACGTCTCCGGCGCGTGGCGCCCCGCTGAGTAGGTCTGGAGGATTCTCCACCGCCCGCCAAGCCGCATGTAGGGGCGCACGGCCGTGCGCCCCTTAGCAATTCCCTTTTCCCCACAAAAATCAGATAATTTCGAGAAAGACGAAGCCCATTATCACTGGTTCCTCGGATTGGCCTCCCTCTTGGACGCGTATCATGGCTTCAACGCCTCCCCCTGATCCCTGGACCCTTATCAAAAGCTGGGTTTACAACCGCTACGGTCTTGCCGGCCTGATTGTGTTGCTGGCGAGCGCCTTCATCCTTTGGAAATGGAAGGAGATCAGCGAGCATCCAATCGTCCAAGCCCTCCCGCGCTGGAAGCCTCTTCCGCAAGCAGATTCAATCCGGTTTACGGTTGGGGTAGCAAATTTGGAGAATGACGACAAGGCCGGCAATTCCCTGCACATGATTCTTCGGTCCCTCGAGGATTTCGAGGGGGTTCAAGTTCTTCACCTTCCGAGAACGATTTCCACCAGGGGATCCAATCTAGAAAGGAGGGTGCAAGCCGGGCATGAAAGGGCGCGGAGATTTCTCAAGAAATCAGGCGCGAATGTTCTCATCTGGGGAACCGTCATTCGGCACGAAGGCAAAAGTCTTCCGAAGCTTTATTGGTCCCCTTCCCAAGAATTGCCCCTTGCGAAGGAATCGGAACGTTATCAGCCCGCGGAGGACCTCGGCCTTCCGGAAATTTTCTGGAACGACCTTGTTGAGATCCTTCGGCTCTTGGTCATCACACACGACGCCGGATTTCGCGCTGATGAGGGGCGCTACGTCGCCAATCGCCTGACGCCTTTCATT
>JBHIBA010000054.1:0-19787 GCA_046758845.1 Nitrospinota bacterium | reverse complement strand
AAACGAAAGTTTTGCGGGGGGGGGGCGCCTTTCAAAAAGCGCCCCCCACGACTAAGCCGGCATGCCAGTGCCCAAAGCTTGTCCCGAGCGAAGCCGAGGGAAGCGCCCCCCACGAATAACAAGGCCGGGCCCGTCCGGACATAGGCTCTCTTGGCTGGAGAACTTCCTTGCAGGTTGGAACCTACCGCGGCGTGCTTCTGGACTTCGACGGCACCATCACGAAGCCCTTCTTCAACTGGCCCGAAATGAAGCGGGAGATGGGGTTCATCGAAGACGTGAGCATCCTGGATTATCTGGCGAAGACCCCCGAGCCGGACCGCTCGCGCGTCGAGTCCATCCTGCTCAGGCATGAGGCGGCCGCCGCCGAAGCGGCGGAGCTGACCGAAGGCGTGCAGCCCATCCTGGATTTTCTGGCTTCCCGGTCCGTCCCCGTCGGCATCGTGACCAATAACGCCAGGGTCAACGTCGAGGTGGTCCTGAACCGATTCGGACTTCAGGGCGGACCGATCGTTTCACGGGATATCGGGGCTTGGAAACCGGACCCCAGACCCGTCGTGGAGTGTTGCCGGGCGCTGGGGCTTGAGGCTTCGGAGGCGGTCCTCATCGGGGACGGCAGATACGACATGATGGCCGGCCGCGCGGCGGGAACGCTGAACGTCAGGCTCCTGAACGGACAGTGGAGACGGGAAGAGTTGGCCCACCTCTGCGATTACATGATCGATGATCTACACGAAGCCATTCCTCTCTTGAAGGGGTTGCTGCCAGAGGGTTCTTAACGCGGTGTGAATTCAACCTGCCGCCCTGCGGCCTTCTGACAAGCGTTTCCGGACGAACAGCCGAAACATCAAGCTTCCCGCCAACAGGACGGAGAGCGCGACCGCCCCCCAGAGCCAAAGGTCGGCCGCACCCAGGTTTTCGCCCAGCCAGGAGTAGACCATCGTTGCGGGGATGATCCCGATCCCCGTCGCCAGAGCGAAGCGCCGAACGGGCATGCGAGTGAGGCCCGCACCGTAGCTGATGGGGTCGAAGGGCACAATGGGGATGAGCCGAGCCACCAACACCGCGAAGGTTCCATAATTCTGAAAGAAGTTGTCCGCGAGACGAAGTCCCCTCCGGCCCACCAGGCGTTCTACGACGGGTCTGCCGAGCGCATCGGCGATGAGGAAGCACAGCAGGGCCGAGGCCAAAGCGCTCGTCCAGGAAAGCAGCCCCCCCCACCAGGCCCCGAACAGCATTCCGTTCGCCATGGTAATGAGAAAAGCGGGCAAAGGGGCGATGATGGCCTGGAGGACCATCAAGAGCCCAGAGGCCACGGGCGCCCACACCCCGAAGGAGAGGACGTAGGCTTTCAGCGCGGGGACGTCGCCCATGGAGAGAAGGGTGACAGCCCGGTTGACGTGATTTGAGACGGCGGGGACGGCCAGGTAGACGGCCGCCGCGAGGGCGATAATCCCTGCACCCATCCACATCTTGGCAAGCGAGCGCGCCCGCACCTGTCCGCTTTCCATCAGATCCTACCGGTCTCTCGCAGATTGAACGTCGGCCGACGCAGCGATGAGAAAGGCAATCGCGTCTTCTGGGCTTAAGGATTGACGCGGATATGGCCGGCCGGCCCATCCAAGACTCTGCCGATGATGGCGGGAGCGGGAACCCCGGCCGGCTTCATCCGCTCCACAAGGGGTTCGGCCTGGGCCGCATCGATGGCGATGAGGAGGGCGCCGGAGGTCTGGGCGTCGCACAAAACCGCGAACTCTCTCTCGCCGACCCCGCTGTCCAGACGGACGAAGTCCTTGACCCAGTGCCGGTTCCGCTCGCCGCCCCCCTTCGTGCCGGAGAAGGCGAACGCCTCGATCCCTGCGTACTTGGGAACGGCGTCGTAGGAGATCTCGAACGCCACGCCGCTGGCCTCGGCCACGTTGTGGGCGTGGCCCAGAAGTCCGAACCCCGTGATGTCCGTGGATGCGCGCGCGCCGGCTTCCACCATGAGCTCGCCGGCCGTCCGGTTCAGGGTCTTCATCCCCTCGACGGCTTCTTGGTAAACGTCTTCTCGGACGGCCTTTTCCCCGTCCCCGCCCGTGAAGAACCCCAGCACCTTCCCGAAGCCGGTCCGGGCCTTGCGGGTATTCGTGATGATCCCTGTGCCGATCTTCTTCGTCAGGACAAGCGCGTCTCCGGGTCTCGCCCCGGTATTGGTGATCATCTTCCGGGGATCGACGATGCCCGTGACGGCGACCCCGTACTTGGGCTCGGCGTCGTCCACGCTGTGTCCGCCCACGATGACGGCGCCGGCCTCCATCATCTTCTCAGCGCCGCCCCGAAGGATCTCCCCCAGCGTCTCGAGTCCGAGGTGGCAGGGGAATGCCACCAGGTTGAGGCCCGTGACGGGCTTGGCGCCCATGGTGTAGCAGTCGCTCAGCGAGTTCGCTACAGCGATAGCGCCGAAGTCGTACGGGTTGTCCACGATGGGCGTGAAGAAGTCCACCGTCTGGACGATGGCCAAGTCCTCCCGAAGCCGATAAACGCCCGTATCGTCCCCGGCGTTGGTCCCGTACAAAAGATTCGGGTCGGTGAAGCAGGGCAGCCCCTCCAGGGCCACTCGAAGGTCCGCTGGACCGATTTTGCTCCCTCACCCGCCCGCTTTGACGAGACTCGTCAAAAGAATTTTCTCTTCGCTCGCGGTTGGCAACGCTCAACTCCCAGTGATTTCTCAGCCTCTAAACCGTAGACCCCTGACCCATCAATAGGTTTCAAGGATTGGCAGTTCGTTGGGCGCGAGTCTCCGCCGCCTAGGTCCTCACCAGCACTTCGGCCCAATTGCCGTTCACTTTTCCTCAATATAGCACTGTGAGCCTTCGTTGTCTCAGCTTATCACCCGCATCAAACGGCCGAGTTTGAATTCCGGAGCAGATAAATTCGCAAAAGCTGACACAGATCATGTTTTTCGTCTCGGTGACGTCCTATTTGATCATTAGTTGTGAGGCCCGGACCCGGTAGCGGCTTCTTCCGCGGGTATCCCCCCCGACCGACGGCGGTGGGCCATGCGCCGGGCCGGGGCGCTCACAATCCTTTCGTGCAGGATCGTCCCAAGCAATCATTGATTCCGGATCGATACCCCCCAGAGCCATCTCCCTGTCCAGATGAGCGGCCCATCGGGCCGTAACGCGCCCTTCGGCGCCCGCATAGGCTGTGATATCATCCGGTCTAAGGGAATGCCCAGGCTCGCCGCTGCGACCGGCGAAGCCTCTTCTTTTCGTGACCGACGACGCGCCGTCGCTTCTTAGGTTTTCGGGTCGTCCGGTGCGGGGAAGGCTCCGCCATTTCCAGGGGTTTGACCGCCCTTCCTCGAAAACCGAGGGAAATCAGATATGAATCTGGCCACAACTCAGAGATTTACGACGGTCGGGAAATCTCTCCCGCGGCTGGACGGCCCGGAGAAGGCTCTGGGGATGGCCGTCTTCGGCGATGACGTGTTCCTGCCCGGCACGCTGGTGGGACGGGTCCTCCGAAGTCCCATGGCGCACGCCCGAATCGTGAACATCCGCGTCGAGGCCGCCAAAAACCTGCCGGGGGTCCATGCCGTCGTGACGGGGCGCGACATCCCCGACGTCCATTACGGAGATGTCGTCAAGGACCGCCGCGCCGTGGCGCTCGAAAAGGTCCGCCACGTAGGAGACCCCGTGGCCCTGGTGGCCGCCGAGGATGCCGAGACCGCCGAGGCTGCCCTGCGCCTCATTCAGGTGGATTATCAAGAACTTGCGACCCTCACCGGTCCCTTGGAAGCCCTGCGCGAGGGGGCGGGGCTGGTCCATGAGGACTCCTGCAGGTATGAGGCGCCCGGGGGGATCGAGAGGCGGGGCAACATCTGCGCCGGCAAAGTGAGCGAGATGGGCGACCCGGACGCGGCCTGGGAAAAGGCGGAGGTCGTCATCGAGGGCGAGTTCATCACGCCCGAAGTCCACGCGGCGTACATCGAGCCTCACGCGGCCCTGGCCTCGGTAGACCCGGCGGGAAAGGTCACGGTCTGGACCACAACGCAGGGAAGCTACGGCTGTCGGAAACACACGGCCCGAGTGATGGGCCTGCCCCTGTCCAAGGTGAACGTCATCCCCACCGCCGTCGGCGGAGGGTTCGGGGCGAAGATGCCCACGCTCATCGAGCCCCTTGCGGCGCTGCTGGCCCGAGCGGCCGGCAGGCCGGTGAAGTTGACCCTCACCCGGGAGGAGGACTTCGAGGGCAGCACCCCGCGCCACCCGACGATCACCCGCTCCAGACTCGGGGCCGACCGGGAGGGAAACATTCTGGTCAAGGAGGTCGATTTCTATCTGGACACCGGGGCGTATACAGACTTGGTCCCCATCATGGTAGCGACGCGGGCCCAGATGGCGGTCGGGCCCTACCGGGTTCCCCATGCGAGGGTTCGAATTTACGCCGTTTACACCAACAAGCCGAGTTGCGGCATCGTCCGCGCGCCCGCTGGCCCCCAGTTGACCTTCGTCGCAGAAACTCAGATGGACGAGCTGGCCCGCCGGACGGGGATCGACCCCTACGAGCTCAGGCTCCGCAATTCCCTGCGCCTGGGCGACGTGGGGATGGATGGCGAGGTCAAGTCTCAGATCAGCCTGCCGGAGACTTTGAGGCGGGCCCGGGAAGCCGCGGGATTCCCCCCCGAGGGCGGCGACGGGCACCTTTACGGCCGCGGCGTGGCCAGCGGTTTCTGGAGAGGACCGGCCGGCGCGGCCAGCTGCAGCGTCCGCCTGGACGACGACGGAACGGCCCAGATTATCACGGGATCGGTAGACATCACCGGCTCCAGCACGTCCATCGCTCAGGTGGTGGCGGAGGAATTGGGACTTCCAGCCGATCAGGTCAACATCGTCACGGCTGATACCGACTCCGGCTCTCTGTCGCCGGGAAGCGGGGGCAGCCAGATCACGCGCGCCCTAAGCACGGCGGCACAGCAGGCCGCGCGCGCGGCGAAAAAACAGATCCTGGAAACGGCGGCCAAGAAACTCGAGGCCCACGTGGACGACCTCCTCCTCACCGATGGGCGCGTGGCGGTCGGTTCCTCATCCGAGCGAAGCCTGCCGCTCCCTCACGTCCTCCGTGCGGCCAAGTCGGTGAGCGGACCCGTCTTCGGCCACGGGGTCTCCCCGGACCTGCCGGTGGCGCCCATTTATGTGACTCAGGTGGCCGATGTGGCCGTGGACCCCGAAACCGGAGAGGTAGAGATCCTGAGGGTGGTTTCCGTTCAGGACGTAGGCTTCGCCATCAATCCCCTCGGCATCGAAGGTCAGATCGAAGGCGGCGTTCTCCAGGGCGTCGGGTACGCCACGATGGAGGAGTTGCGATTCGAGGACGGACGCATCGTCAATCCGCACTTGGACGCTTACATCATCCCCACTTCCCGGGACGCGGTCGAGGTGATCACCGGGATCGTGGAGGAACCCGCCCCGGAGGGCGCCTTCGGCGTCCGGGGGGTGGGGGAACCGCCCATCATCTGCACCCTCGCCGCCCTGGCCAACGCGGTGTATGACGCGACGGGCGTCCGCGTGAGGCAGCTTCCCCTCAGCCCCGAGCGTGTTTTGACGGGCCTGTTGAAAGACCGCGCCGCGCCCGAGAACGAATAAGAAAAGCCGAAACCTCATAAAGGGTCAGCCCCGGCCATGGCCGACACCCTGCAGGAGTTGTTCGAGGAAACCACGCGTAAGCACGCGGCAAGGGTTGTTTCGGAGCGGGAGGTTCCAGGGGCCGGACTGCGTTCCTACACCTATGAGCAACTCGGAAAGAAAAGCCGGGGGGTGGCCTGGCAGCTCGCTGAGGTCGGGGTCCGGCCCGGCGACCGGGTGGGCATCCTGGCCCCGAACCGGCCCGAATGGGGAATAGCCTTTTTCGGGGCCCTCCTGGCGGGGGCTGTGGTCATTCCCCTGGACATCCGATTGAAGCCCGCAGAGGTGGCCAACATCCTGGTCCGGTCCGGGGCCCGGGCCTGCCTTGCGGGGGAGGAGGGGCTGGAAAGCCTGGCAGAGGCGCGGCCGGAAGCCCCCGCCCTTGAACACATTCTCTCCATGGATAATCCGGGCTTTGGCCCCGAGCGGGACAGCGCGCCCGAGGTCGCGCCGTCCAGGCCGGACGACGTGGCGGTCGTCCCGTTCTCATCGGGTACGACGGGGGCCCCCAAGGGGGTGATGCTCTCCCACCGCAACCTGACCAGCAACGTGGCCTCCGTAGCGGAGCTTTGCCTCTTCGACACCGAGGCGCGTTTGCTCTCGATCCTGCCGATTCACCACATGTATGAGCTCACGGCAGGATTCCTGACGCCTTTCGCGCTGGGAGCGACGGTTTACTACCTGGATTCCATCACGCCGCGCGCCATCTCCCAGGCCCTGGCGGAGAGAAGGATCGCGATTTCCCTGGTGGTCCCGGCGCTCCTCCGCCTGATTCACAAGAACATCTTCGTCCAGGTGCAAAAGCGGACGGCCCTCCGGCAGTTTCTCTTCCGGGCGCTCTTTGCCATCAGCAAGGCGGGCCTGAGAATGGGGCTTCGGCTGGGGCCGATTCTTTTTCCGCCCATCCGGAAGCAGTTCGGCGGACAGTTCCGGTGTTTCATCAGCGGCGGGGCGGCTATGGACCCCAACGTCCAGCGCGACCTCAGGGCGTTGGGGCTTGAAGTCCTTCAGGGGTACGGCCTCACGGAGACCTCCCCGGTGACCCACGTGAGCCCCCCCCACAAGAACAAAATCGGGAAGGTGGGTCCCGCTATCCCCGGCGTGGAAGTGAAACTGGCGCCGGTGGAGGGGGCCGGCCCGGACGAGGGAGAGGTCCTGATCCGGGGACCGAACGTGATGGTGGGCTACTATGAAGACCCCGAGGCCACAGCGGAGGCGATGGTAGACGGGTGGTTCCACACGGGGGACATCGGTCGGCTGGACGGAGACGGATACCTGTCCATCTGCGGAAGGTCCAAGAACGTCATCGTCTCCGAATCGGGCAAGAACATCTATCCTGAGGAAGTCGAGGACGAGCTGATGAAAAGTCCGTATTTCAAAGAAGTCTGCGTCCTCGGCAGGAAATCCCAGAAAGGCGGCGAGGAGGTCCACGCCGTCATCGTCCCCAACCCGGAGGTCTTTGAGGAAAAGGCTGAGACCGGGAAAGAGGCCGAAATCGTGGCCCGCGAGGTCAAGGAGGCCTCATCCCGCCTGGCCGACTACAAGCGCGTGGCGGGGTCCGTCATCCTCCACCAGGACCTCCCCAAGACGACCACCCTGAAGCACAAGCGGCGGGAGATCATCCAACTCCTGGAGGAAAAGGGCCTGTGGTAGATCGGCATGAAGGCCTGGATTCCCAGATGGGGATGATAGCCCAGATGCCCAGGGGGGCCTTCCCTCGGCTTCGCTCAGGACGAGCTTTGTAAATCGCCCGGATATGCTTAGGGGGGCCTTTTTGAAAGCCGGCCCCCCTAAAACCCCCCGGAAAACTTTTGACGGCCCGGCATTTCATGGCCGGGCCTGCTTTGGGTTGGGCGTGGAGTTGGGAGGGTCGGTTGTCTGTACCCCTTCGATGGCTGGTGTTCTTTGGCCGGATGCCCGTCTGCCTGCGGCAGCCGCAGCATCCGGCCAACAAGCCAGTTGCAGGCGAAAGAGGGCGGCCCTGCAGGGCCGCCCTCTTTCGCGAAACAAAAGTTTTGCTGGGGGGGGGGCGCCTTACAAAAAGCGCCCCCCACGACCAGTCCGGCACGCCCGACGCGGGTCATTTCAGCCTTCAACCCTTCCCTTCACCCCTGGGCCTTGGCCGCCAGGGACTCGTAGCTCACGCCCTCCCCGTTGTCCAGGCTCACGGGCAGGCCCAGCTCCGCCCAGCCCTTCGCGAGGGTCCGGCCGTCTTGGTCCCTCAAGCCACCGAACCCCCCCTGGACGTTGGCCACGTTCGGATAACCCGCTTGAGAGAGCACCTCCGCCGCCCTCTGCGATCGCGGCCCCATCTGGCAACCGATGACCAGCTTGGCCTCTTTGGCGACGTTGGCCTCCACCACCTTGAGGAAGTCGGGGTTCTCCACCATTCCCGCACCGGCGGGGTCGAAATGCAGAAGGGGGATGTTGATGGCCCCCTCGGGGTGACCCCGGGTGAATTCGGGAATGGAACGGACGTCGATGTAAATCTCACGGCTGTCCCCGTTCATCCGGCGGTGGGCTTCCTCCGGGGTGATCTGTTGGATGTCCATGGCGTTTCCCCTCTCATTAGCTCGGTCAACAGCGCCTCAGCGCGGTTGGAACCCTGACCTTCCTCGGGGATACTGCCCAACAGCGACCGCTCAGGCTTGCGCATGGGCATGTATCCCTTCTCTCTTCCATTTTAAGGCAAGTGGGGGTGTGGGATTCACGTCGGCCCGGAATCTGGATTCAGGCGTCAGCGCTTCGGCCGCTTGAGTTTTCGTCCCAGCGCCATCAGGAACATCACACTCTTGCCCCGGGCGTGGGGCGAGAAGAACTCCGTGACGTCGTCGTCGAAAAAGGTCAGCCCGGTGGCTCCGAACCGCTGGGCGTAGGCGGCGAGGTACAGCCTGCCCCCAAGAACGCCCGCCTCTAGCTGGGCCGCTCGATAGCCCCGGTTTCCGAACCGCTCGAGCACCGGGTCCAGATCCAGCATGAAGTAAACGTTGACGCTGGCGTCTGCAGGAAGCTGCTGCCCCAGGCCCAGGTGACCGGCCTGCCTTCGGAAGTCTCCCTCTCTCAGGAGTTCCAGGGATTTTTCTTCCCGCCGGTAGACGTAGGCGCCGGAGGGAAGTCCATCCACCGCGTGAACGATGAGATAGACGTCGTTCAGCAGCGCGTCGGGCGGTTCCAAGAAATCGGCCGGAAAGCCGCGGATGGCCCGGTCCAGCGCCGTGGAAAGCTGCCCAAACGTGATCGGCTCCCGGGCGAACTCCCGTGTGGACCCTCGCCGCAGGATGACGTCAGAGACCCGATCGTCCACCGCCTCGATATTTCGATCGGGTTTCAGTGGAAAAATTTTACCCGTCGGAGCTGGAAGTCTCGACGCCGGCGTCCTCCCCCGCCAAGCCGCCGCCTCCTCGGACGAGGGCAGAGAGGAAGCCGCGTGCATCTCCCGGATGGCCGGGTAATCGGCCATGCGTTTTGAGAGCGGGACCGTCTTGAGCGAGAGAGGCGCAACCTCCGGCGGCGCGCCCGGGGGCCCGCCGGCCCCCCCCAGAGGGATGAGCGAGAGGGCTGCCTCCCGCCCCTCCTCGAGGTCCAGAAGCCGGTTCACTTCGTCATCCACAAACCCGCACACCGCCGTGGCCGGGACGCCGTGGCCGGCGGCGGCCGCCAGCAGATTCGCCAGAATGGTCCCGTTGTCCCAGCCGCCGTGGCGGTAGGCGCGGGCGCGGTACTTCCAGGAATTGCGCCAGAACGTCGTGGCGGAGACCAGAACGGCCGGCGACTGCTCAACGGACGGCTCCCGCCCGCTGGCATGGATCAAAGACGCGCGGAAGTCGCCCGACCTGAGCCTGCGGAGGGAGAAGTCCTGGGGTCCGAAGTGATAGACGCCCGCCTCCAGGCCGGGCAGTGGACCGCAGACCAGGTAGAGGTCAATGTGATAGAGGGCGCCGGTGCAGGCCGCGGCCCGGAAGTACATCTCGCCCCCGGCGTACCCCCTCTTTTTCGTGATCCCGGCCGACAGCAGGAGAAGACGACCGAGGACTCCAAGGTCGGGAATGTAAGGCCCGGCGGGTCCGGTTTCCACGACCGAGATGGCCTCCAGTGTCCCCATCTCGGGAATCGAGGTATCCCTCGGAAAGGGAATCGGCTCCAGGTCCGAATACACCTTGAAGAGGAGGGGAAGGTTTTCCCAATCAAGGCCATGGGGGTCCGCCCGGATGCTCTGGGCGGAGTGTTTTGTCCTTTCGTGATACCTCCAGGCTTGTTGCAGATCTCGATTGTTCACCGATCCCCCCCTCCGGAAACGATTGCCTACGAGGAGGGTGGCCTATCCGGCCGCCGGCTGGTCCCGGAGCCGCGAAGCCGCCCCACGGCCGCCCTCCGAGCCGAACCCCCGGGAGAGGGGTTGGGCTCAGACCTCGATTTCGATGTCCTCTCCGCTAACGCGGACGTTGTACGATGTGACACCCGTCGAGGCAGGGGGGCTGAGGGCCGCCCCGGTTTTGATATCGAACGCGGCGCCGTGCCAGGGGCAGGTCACCTCATTTCCTTCCAACTCCCCTTCAGAGAGGGGTCCACCCTTATGCGTGCAGGTGTCGTCGATGGCGCAGTAGCCGTCTTCAGTCCGAAACAGGGCGATTTTCTTGTCCCCCACTTCCACCAGCTTGCAAGAGTTTTCCGAGAGTTCGCTCGTCTCCGCGGCCTTCACAAATTCACCCATGACCTGCCTCCTCAAGATCCGTCCGCCCCGCATCCTGTCGGTTCCGGGTTCAATACAGCCAGCCCTCCGATACCCCGAAGGCAGAATGTCGCCTTGTTCGGCGGCTCGCCCCCCGGCCTCGACACCAGGGGAGAGCGCCCTCCGGGCTCGAAGGGCTTTTCTTCCATTATAGGGCGGGTTCGGCCGATCGGCCGAATCCACCTCGCGAAAAAGTTTTTCAGCCCGACGGGGCTGTCGGATGAGGGATGAGGATTTCGGGTCTCCGATTGATTGCGGGAAAAGGGAAGGAGAATATCCATGCCTGATGTAAGCCGCCTGTTCGTCAAGACCAGCCTGGTCTTCTTCGTCCTGACCTTCGTGTCCGGGGCAGTGCTCCTGGTCTACCAGGCCTTCGGCAACGCGGAAGCGTCATGGGGACTCATCGTCGCCCATACCCACGCCGGCACGGTGGGCTGGCTGGCCCTGATGGTGATGGGGGTCGCGTATTGGATGTTTCCACTGGACAAGAAACGCTTCGAGGAGGGACGGGGGAGGTACCACCGCGGCATGGCCCTGACGAACTACTGGCTGGTTTGCGGTGGCCTGGTGCTCCGGATCCTGATCGAGCCTTCCGCCGTGAGGGGCGCCGGGGGCGTGATGGGCGGGCTACTGGCCTTGTCGGGAGTCGCGCAGGCGGCCGGAACCCTGGTCTTCCTATGGGAGATCTGGACCCGCATTCGGGGAATCGGCCCGGCAAAATAAGAGGGGAAGAAATTCCCCCGCGAGGAGACGGAAATTCGCTGAAAGTCATCCGGGAAGAACTTCACAAACGGGTAGTGGGGTGAGTTTGCTGAATGACCCCCGCCTTCCTCCGTTGTAGCCGCGATTTGAGCGAGGGTCACCGACCCATGCGGAAATCGCGGCCGGGCGTGCCCCGATCTCCGCTCGGACCCAGGTCCTCGCTCAGATCGGCGCTACACCAAATGATGACAGAGCCGCGGGCAAAGCTGCGTACGGGGCTTAATCCGTTCCAAACTGACCCACTGCCCACAAACGGATTTGTTCTCGAAAGGCGAAGGAAGTAATATAAGGATGGGCAAGGGGCGAGACTTGGCGAATGCCGACCGCAAGAGAAGCGTAATTCGGCCGTAACCGAGCTCCCAACTGAGCGGAAGAGGAATTTCCCGGCTGCGGAAAGAGTTGCATTGACCGACGGCAAGGATACCGGGAATTGATCAGGCGACTGGGTGTTGGGGGGATTTTGATCATCCGGGATATGGGCCGGATGTTCATTTTTCTTTTCGATGCCTTGCGGGGTATCTTCTATCCTCCTTTTCGGCCGCGCCTCATCGTCAAGCACATTTATTTCATCGGCGCCCGCTCCCTGGTCGTCATCACGCTGACGGCCCTGTTCACGGGGATGGTCCTCGGGCTGCAGGGCTACTACACACTTCGCCAATTCGGCTCCGAGGGGCTTTTGGGCTCGGCGGTAGCGCTGAGCCTGATCCGGGAGCTGGGGCCCGTCCTCTCCGCCCTGATGGTCACGGCAAGGGCGGGTTCGGCGATTACGGCGGAGATCGGCATCATGGCCATCACCGAGCAGATCGACGCCCTGTTGGCCATGGCGGTCAACCCCATGAGATACCTGGTCGTGCCCAAGCTCCTGGCGGCATTGGTCGCCGTGCCCCTGCTTTGCGCCATTTTCGACGTGGTGGGCATCGGGGGCGGTTATGTCATCGGCGTGAAGCTCCTGGGGGTCAGTGAGGGGGCCTATTTCGGGCAGATGAAGGCCAGCGTGGTCTGGAAGGACGTCTACAGCGGCATCTTGAAATCCATCAGTTTCGGGTTGTTGCTCACTTGGATCGCATGCTATAAGGGTTACTTTGCACGCCACGGGGCGGAGGGCGTGAGCACAGCGACGACGGAATCTGTGGTGCTGGCCTCGGTCACGATTTTGGTCTGGGATTATTTCTTGACGTCGGTTTTGCTCTAAGGAGAGGGGCGCTCGGTGAGGCAGTCGACTGTGGAGGGGATCGTCGGCGTATTCGTTCTCGCGGGCATGGCGAGCCTGGCCTATCTGGCCATCTCGCTGGGGGACTTGAACCTGTTGAGCGGGAAGAACTATACTGTCACTGCCCTGTTCGAATCGGTGTCCGGCCTGAAGGGCGGCTCTGCGGTGGAAATGGCGGGGGTCGAGGTCGGCAAGGTCGACCGGATTACCTTGAGCCCCGATGACCGGGCGCGTGTTACGATGCGCATTCGCAGGAGCGTGAAGCTGACGGAAGATGTGATCGCCTCCGTGCGGACGAAGGGCATCATCGGTGACCGCTACATTAAGCTGGAACAGGGCGGGGCGGACAGAGTGATCCCGCCCGGAGGCCGAATTCGGGAGACGACGCCCCCTGTGGACTTCGAGGAGTTGATCGGGCAGTTTATTTTCGGGCGGGTCGAAAAAAAGAATGAAACCTCCGAATAGAATAGAATAAGGAAACGATTCGACCCCATGAACGAATTGCCCTTGGAAGGGGCGACGCCCAATACGGGTCGGAGGGGGAATCGGGAATCGGGAATTGGGAGTTCCGTCATCGACCGGACGACCCCCGAGGAGCGAGCGATGATCTTTTCTCCAGGTCGTAGAAACGGGAGATCGCGCTGGGGCTTCCTTGCGATTGCCTTTGCGTTGGTGTGGCTGGTGGTGGGCGCGCTGCAGGTCGGGGCCCAGACTCGGACGACGAAGCCGGCGGGCGCGGCCGCTCGATCGAAAAAAAGAGCTTTGACGCTGGACCAATGCATCCAGATCGCCCTGAAGAACAACGCTGAAATCAAAGAGAGCCGGGCCGGCGTCCTGGGCGCCCAGGCGAAACGCTCTCAGGCCGACGCTGCGAGGTATCCCCAGATCGAGGCGCTCGCCCTTCTAGGCCCCTCGGCCCGCGCCCGGGGCGATCAGGTCTCATCCCCCGACGACCAGCGCGATCCGACGATCGACGGCATATTCGTCCAAGGGGTGTTTACCCTGATTCAGCCCATCTTCACCTTCGGCGAGATCAGCGGCTTGCGCAGAGCCGCCGCCTCCAACGTGAAGGTGGAGCAAGCCAAGGTCGACGAGAAGTCGAGTGATGTGATCCTCAAGGTCAAGGAGTTCTACAACGGCCACCTCCTGGCTCGGGACCTGCTGAGTCTTGTTAACGAAGTCAAAGGCGACCTGGACAGCGCCAAGGAAAAGGTCCGCAATCTGCTGGAAAAAGACTCGGAACAGGTGGCCGAGACCGATCTCTACAAGCTGGAAGCATTCTCCTCGACGGTGGAGACCAGTCTGACCCAGGCGGAGAAGTCCGTCCGTTTGTCTCTGGAAGCCTTGAAATTCGCCATGGGGCTCCGGGCCGAGGAACAGATCGAGCTGGCCGACGCCCACATCCTCCCGGACGTCAAGCTGGTGGAGAAGCTGCCTTTCTACCAGGAGCAGTCCTTCCAGCTGCGGCCGGAATTCCGCCAGATCCACGAGGGCCTGAAGGCCCTCCAGGCCCTGGTGTCCGTGGAAAAGAGCAAATACTTCCCCAAGTTCTTCGTCGGGGCGCTGGCGGATTTGGCTGATGCGACCAACCGGGACTCCATCGATAACCCCTTCGTCATCGATCCCTTAAAGCACGAAATCTATGGCGTGGCGGTGGGATTCAGATGGACCTTTGATTTCGGCATCACCGCCGGACGGATTTCCGAAGCCCGGGCGGAAGTTCAGAAGGTCCAGCACAAGAAGACGTTCGCCCAGCAGGGGGTTCCCCTGGAGGTGCGGAAGGCATACGAGGAACTCCAGGAAGCCGGAAAAAACATGAAGTCCACTGAGAGCTCTTACCGATTCGCCCGGAAGTGGCTGGTGGCCTCGGTGGCGAATTTCGACCTGGGGATCGGCGACGCGGAAGAAATCTTCAGGGCTTTGGAACAGTACGCCAAGACCCGCGCCGAGAACTACAAGCAGACGTTCACCTACAACATGGGTTTGGCCAATTTGGAAAGGGCCAGCGGTCTGGTCATGACGACAATCAAGAGAAGCGCCAAGTAGCGAGCCCCAACCAAAGCGATTGGGCGCAAGGTTTCCCGGCAACAATTGAGTATCTGGAGAGTCCCGGATGAAGGGTCGCAGAATCAGGATGAAGATGTTGGCGGCGCTTTTGGGGTGGGTGCTGGCCGTGGGAGTGTTCGGCGGTGCGACCGTCTCGCTCGCCCGCGAACCCAAAGACGAACTCAAGGAAACGATCGATCGGGTTCTGGGGGTACTGAAAGACCCGGCCTATAAGGGCGACGGTAGGCTAAAAGCCCGGCGTCAAAAGCTGCGCGAAATCATCAATCCGCGATTCGATTACAAGGAAATGGCCAAGCGATCCTTGGCACGCCACTGGCGGAGGAGGACCCCGAAGGAGAGGAAGGATTTCGTCAACATCTTCGCTGACCTGCTCGAGCGCTCCTACGTGTCTAAGATCGAGGCCTACACGGATGAGAAGATCATTTATCCGTCGCAGCGCGTGGAAGAGCGATATGCCGAGGTCAGAACCAAGATAGTCCCGCCCAGCGGCCGGGATATCCCTATCGATTACCGCCTTCATAAAACGCCTACGGGCTGGCGCGTCTACGACGTGATCATCGAAGGCGTGAGTCTGGTGTCCAATTACCGGGGCCAGTTCAACCGCATCATCCGGCGGGATTCCTACGCGCGCCTGATCCGGCGGATGAAGAGCAAGCAGAAGGACATGAAAAAGGGCGAACTCTAGACTTTGTGGAGCGTCCGGCCCGCAAGGGTCTGTAAACTCGCCAGGTTCAGAGAAATTCCCCGCAATTCCGCCCTTTCCCCCCTGCGCTTCCCTTTCCGGGTTGAAGGGCATTTCTGATTCCGAAGGGCAACGGAAATTAGGCCGTCTCAATCCGCCATGCAATCGGTTCATCTACGGGGGAAGCTCGTGAAAGGCCGGGGTGAGGGAGCCGGATTTACTGAGACCCCTTGGGCCAAAGCGGCCTTCACCCGGATTCTGGGTTTCGAGCCTTATCCGGGCACGGTCAACCTGCGAGTCGATCCCTCACAAGCGGCAGACGCCCTGCGAACTGTCCGGGAGGCCGAGGGTTTCCCGATGCCCCCTCCCGAAGGCTCCGGGTCTTGCGCCGCCCGTTGTTTTCGAGCGAAACTGGGGCCTGGTATGGCGGCGGGTCTGGTCATCCCGGAGGTTGAGGGCTACTACGAGAACGTGCTGGAAGTCCTGGCGCCGGTGAACGTTCAAGAAGCCATGGGGGTTTCGGAGGGAGACAGCCTCGAGATCGAGATCTTTCTCCGTTCGGGATCGGGGCAGAGGGGAGGCTGATGGCACGGGTCGGGAGCTTCAGGTACATCTGGAAGCAGGGGCGGCTGGCGGTTCGGCTGCTCCGAGACCGCCGGGTTCCAGCCTGGCCCAAGGCTCTTTTGGCCCTCCCCCTGGCTTATCTTCTAGCGCCCGTTGATTTGCTCCCCGATTTGGCTTTGCCCGGTTTGGGATACGTCGACGACCTTCTGCTCCTCCTGCTGGCGCTTCGGGCATTCATCGCGGTATGTCCGTCCCGGCTGGTTCAAGAGTTGCGGGAGAATTGACGCCGGTGCACATCCGGCTGGATTCCCAGCGGACATCCGTCGGGCGCTGCGCAAGCGGACTACCGGGGCCCTGCGAAGGGGTTCTCCAAGACGCGCCCTCGATGGACCCCAACGGCGGTTCAACCGGCAGGCAGCGCCCCCGAGGAAGGACCTCGCGGCCTTCGAGGCCCGTTCACGCCCCATCGCCTGTGTCTCTCCGGTCATGAAGCCGTTCACCCGGTTGTAAAAGTAGAATTCTTGAAGGAAAATAACACGCGATGTCGCACCCTGGAGGCTGAAGAGCGGGGGCGCCCCGAACGGAGAATTGTCCCGCATGCGGCGGCTCTCCGACCTTGCCGGGAATCCAGGGCCGCGCCGCCTGTTGACAACCAGGGAGACACAAAGACAGATAGAAGTCACCGCCGGGCGAAGACCTGTGAGCATGAGTGATCGGAAACAAGCCCTGCCGGGGTAGCTCAGTCGGTAGAGCAGTGGACTGAAAATCCACGTGTCGGCGGTTCGATTCCGTCCCCCGGCACCAACGAATTCAAAGGGTTAGCTTGAGTATCCGGCTAACCCTTTGTGCTTTTATGATCGAATTGTGATCGTTTTGGGAAAAGTAGTGCGGCTGAGGAAGAGTCTGCGTTGGCCTATCAGCATCCGCGAGGGACACCGTTGCAGCCAAGTCCCTTTTCAAAAGTGTGGCATTTCGCCACATATCCCCTTTACATCCTGCTCGTCCAGGCTTTGCAGATATCGCGGGAGTGATGCCGTGGCCTTTTTTTGTTCGGTCTCACTGAAGAAGGTTTGAACGCCCTGATTCTAAAGACCCTACAAAGGGGGCAGCCTCGGCTCAAGGTAGTACGGGGCTTGATAGTGCCCGCTCTCCATGTGGTCGTAACGGACGAGGTCACTAAATGGGTTCCGTCAAAAGAGAGTACTCGCAGTAGCTCTCCCGCCGATCTGGGCGTTCCCTTTCTCTTCGCGAATTCCTTGGACCCCCCGCGAAACCCGTTGAGTGGGACCCCGATTTTGTAATGGTATTTGTGAAGAGGCTTATCCTCCGAGAAACTCAAGAAGTAAGTCCGGATGCGTTTAACGAGATGGTTTCATGGGTGCGTGCGGCTCGGTTTTCTGGTGCTTTAAAGGTTTCCAAGAACCGGGAGGGGTTCAGCCCGGCCAAGATGGGGAGAAGGCCCAAGGAGTCAATCCAGGCCAAAATACCTCTTGAGCTTCAGGAGCATTAAATCGAGGACGTTGATTACCTGAGATGTACCACCTCCGCAGAGTAGTCGCTCCGCTCCTGCTAGCCACGGTTCTTTCTGTTACTGTCCCTAAAGCCGAGGCAGGTTGGGCGCAAGCGGTCTGGTGGAGCTTGAGGCGTCCAACACCTTCTGCTTCCAGGCTGCGACCCAAGAGCGGGCGGAGGAAATTGCCCTGGAGACCGCCCGAGGGGACGCCAAGAAGCTGGAATCGCTCGGGTGGGATGTTGGAGTTAAGGTTGTTGGTGCTCACGAGAGGAAGACCTAATCGGAGCCTCAGTGTGGCAAGAAAATCCCTAGCCGAAAAATTGACAAGATGAGTAGGGAGAGACGGGTTAGGGAAGCCAGCTATTCTCTCGATCGAATGGTGCCGCGCGATAGAACTTCCCGCTCCTTGAGAAAGACTACTACGATGAAAACTATTGCAGCAGCGAATACGACCCGACCAACCCATCTGGTAATGGAGAGCCAGGAACTGACCCACACCCAAGTGGTTTCCAGCGTGTCGCGGAGCCAGGCCGCTACCAGCCCTGAACCGGTTTCAAAAAGCCACCATAAAAGGGCGATGCCGCTGAGGTACAGGGCCAGGGTGCGCGCTGTACCGAGGTTTCCTCGGTAAACAAGGGTCCAGATAGAGGACATTGCGGAGTCCTTAGGAGAAATGTCCTTTTTTCCGAAGCTCTCTCGGACGACCAAGTAGTGCCGTCGTAGAAACTCTGCCTTAATGGCAATGAAGCAGAAAAGGCCGAGGAGTACAAACGGATAGAGTTGAAGCATTTCCTTCGGGGAGACAAGGTTACGGAAAAAGTCCGGAAGCAAATTCTGCATCTTCACGTCGAGGCCGCTTATATCGTTCTGAATTTCCTCCACTTTCTTCTCCTTCTGCTGTAGTTCCCTGGTAAGTTCATCCTTCTCGAGATCCAGCTTCTGCTGTTGTGCCTCGACAAGCCCGACAAACCGCCCTTGCCATTGCTGTAAGCTTCTTGTTAGTTCCCGGAGCTTCCTATCCTTCATCTGGATCGTTTCGTACCATCTGGGATTGCCAATGTGCTCTTTAGCCCAACGGTCCATGTCGGCTCGAAGCCGGTCAAGCATGGGCGGCAGACCCGCAAGCGCCCCTCCCGCACCTGGGGTATCCCGGAGGACTCCCTCTAAAGGTTTGATGACTTCTTGCTCTACCCGCTTGACGATCCGCCGCACCTTGTTGTCCGCTTCCCCCTGAACCCTTCGCTTCAGCTGCTCCTCCACCAAGCGCCACAACTCCTGGTCGGAGTGGACACCGGTGAGCTGATCAACGCTCAGTTTGAGGAGATTTACCGCCTCTACGCTGGGGTCGGTGCGCGCCGGTCCTGCCTGTTGTTGTGTCATTTGTGTCCCTGCCGAACTCTGCTCCTCTCTTAGAATTGCATCTTGAATCTGCTGGCGTGACTGACCTAAAAGCCGCTGCCGTGCTTGGAACAGCGCACTTAAAGTGTCAACCAGCAGTTTCTTCTCCGCCATCCATGGTTCTCGCTCGATGGTGGCGCGGATGGTATCCACGCGCCTGGTTACCTTCGCGAGGGATTCGCTTCTGGCCAGAATATCCGATAGCTCAGCCCTGTCCCTTGCGAGTAGGCCTTTTTTCGTCTCGGACTCCTTGGAGTATTTGGTGTAGGGGGTAAGGACCATGACTAAGAGGATGGTGGCGAAAAATGCCGTCCCCAGCGCCCACCGTGCAACCTGTTTGTTCTGATCTTTCCACAGTTCGTAGCGCCTTTCGAAACGGATATCTTGGGTTGGCATTAATTTCTCTCCCAGTCAATGCCGATGTTGACTCCGAGGCCCCCATTTTCCCGATCTTAGTCTACCGCAATTTGCTTCTTGAACGGATGGTGGTCTCGTCAAAGCAACCATCAACATCCCGGTTTCTGGGAAATCGAGTTTATCCTTATTTTCGAGAGAGTCAGCCGATAAACCTGACAATTTTCGGCATGTGCGGAAGCGCAGGGCATTTTCGCCCCTCTCCCAGCCATGAACCGTGGTCGTGTGTACTCCGAGATTCTGGGCGACTTCACGCTAGGGGAGACCCCGGTCGAGACGCGCTTTTTTGGGGTGATCGCCTAGTGAATTCAAAGATTCAGGGTATGCTACGGGGAGCGGTTTTGGAGCTTTGAAGGTGAGATGACAACCAGGCAACGCAAGACTGAGCGTTCGTCCAAAGAGGCGGTTTGAGACGGTGTGGGTCATCGCGCGCAAGGGGACTTTTCACTATCCGGTTGCTGAAAGACTCTTTTTGCACGAGCCGTTCGGCCCTTGCGGATGTAAACCCATCACGATCGGGTTCGGCTGTGAGGGGAGGGCCGAGGGTCGATGACCCTGCGCCCTCCCGCCTCTTGCGGGAGCATGATAACCCATTGATTCGTCAAGAGTTCTGTCAATTGAGCGTCGAGCCCATCACGGGAGCCCGCAAGAGCTTGCCCTGAGCGAAGCCGAAGGGGGCTCCCCTACAGGATGCGGTCGAGACGTTATCCAAAGCCGGTGTATTGAAACCCTTGCAGGCAGTTTTTCAGCAACCTGCTAGTGTCTTGTCCCAGGAATAGCTT
>JBHIBA010000053.1:0-19867 GCA_046758845.1 Nitrospinota bacterium | reverse complement strand
ATCTCGGCCAGCTCGGGACACTCGGACAGGGGCAGGGTCAGTCCGCTCAGCTCATCCCTCTCCAGGCAATAGAGGACCTTGGCCCAGCCCTCCTCCTGCCAGACACGCAGGATGAGCGAGCTGTCGGCCGCCACAAGGTTAGACACATCTTCCATGAGCGTCCGGTAACGCTCTTCTTCGGGTAAGGAAATGAATCCATCAATTGCCTCGATTACAGCGTCAAGGCCGACCCTCACACCCCCTACCGCTCCCGATTTCGTGGATGGTTGGTAGTCCATGCTCACATACATACTCCCCGGATGGGGTTGGATTCTTGGGGCATCGACGGCTCTCCCTTTGACGCGGCTTTCGGCGAACAGATGCTGATTATAAATTGCCTGAAAGGCCGAAAGTCCCTCCCGCGCACCCTCCGCCCACAGAAGTCAACCCTGGGGAAGGAGAGACGCCCCTAAGAATCCCCCCAACATCCTGTCAAAATCGGCCTCGACCCCAGCGCACCGCTCAGGGAGCCGGCCGTTCTCGATAGTGCCGAAAATCCCCTCCCGCTTGAGAACTTCTCTTTCTTAGAAACCCTTCCCCTGGCCCCGACTCGGCCCCTATTCGGGTCCGCTCCTTCGTTCAGCTCGCCTCTCACCTGAGACATTTTTCCCAGGCAGAGGTCAGGGAGGCCTTAAAGCAGAGTTCTTAAGCTATCGACGAAAACTCGATGGGGTCATTTTACTACGAGTTCCCGCAATTTTTCAACAATTTTTTTCACTAAAAGAGCAAATCCGATACCAAAAAAGCAAATTCAAAGACAAAGAAATCATCCCCTGAAATTCAATGGGTTGTAAGAGACACGCATTTTGCGCGATATAGCAGACCGTAAACGCCACCGACATAGGCCAATGGTGTTTTGAAGGGACTGGCTGAATTAACAGGGGATACAAGGGAAAATAGATGTGTAATCAAAAACGATGTCTGTGTTAAATATCCCGACATATGGCTCTATGCCGGGAAAGGGGAGAAGGCGGTGTCCCCTTCCCCTGTCCCCAAACCCCCTGAGAAGTAGGAGCGGAACTCGGTCAGAGCTTCTAGCGCTGACACGGCGTTCTGGAGCGAGGGTCCCTGCCTGCGGGTGTAGCCTCCTGCCGCAATAAGCCCCGCAACGGCCTCGAACTGAACGGGACGGACGCTGAAGCGCGCAACTGCGATAGGCGTCAAAGAAGTGCCTGGCTGTGAGAAGCAGGATCCAAAAAGGGTCAATTGCCCTTTTCTTCTAAGGTATTACCTTAATATTCAAAGCTGTTAGATTAGGTTGATCGGCGGATATGGCTGAGAATGGGCGCAGTCTTGGAGTTGGCGGTGACCTGCGCGCAAGAGAGGCATCCAGCCTCGCTGTGGGGACCGTGGTAACTGTTCCACGCCGGACGGCCGGACTTCGGTTTGGGTGGATGGTAGGTGCAATAGGGCTCGCTGGCGAGGTAATCGCCCGTGAGCGCGTAGGCGCGCGCGCGCGAGCCGCCGCAGACCTCCGCATAGTCGCAGTAGCCGCATTTCCCTTTAAACGCGGAAACCTGGCGGAGACTTGTAAACATCTCTGATTGCCGATAAATTTCGACGATGCTTCGCTCTCGCGCGTTACCCGCCGATACGGGGAGAAACCCGCTGGGGAAGACGTCTCCCACGTGACTGATAAAGACGAAACCGTTGCCGTCGTTCACGCCCTTCGAGGCCCGGCCGATACCGTCGGAATTTGAATCAAAATCCGTCCAGAAATCAGGCTGCAATTGTTCTTCCTCATGTCCTTGCGGGCTGAGCTGCTTCCGCTCGAAAGCGGCGCGTTGCAGGACAAGACGGCGGAAGTGCTGGGCGGCCGTGGTCTTGATGTCAAAGGGCATCTCTTTGCGCATGTCGTAGAGGAGATGGAAGAGCTCCTCGTGCTTAGCGGGACTCACCATGTCGTGCTTGAGGCCGCGCCCCACGGGAACCAGAAAAAAGACACTCCAGAGGCAAACTCCCTCGTGACGGAGCCTCTCGCCCACCTCACGGATGTGGTCCTGATTGAATCGGGTCACCGTGGTGTTCACCTGGACTTCCAGGCCGGCCCCACGCGCCCAGCGAATACAGTTCATCGTCCAATCGAAGCTTCCTGCGACCCCACGAAAACCGTCGTGCGACTCGCGGTCGTGGCCGTCCAGGCTGGCGGCGAGGCGGGCGAGCCCCTCCTCCTTCATGCGCTGAACCATCTCTTTCTTGACAAGCTTTGTTCCCGAAGGCGTTATGGTCATCCGCAGGCCGATTTTCGTCCCGTGGCGGATGAAATCATAGATGTCCGGCCGGTAGAGGGGATCGCCGCCACTGAGGACGAACAGCACCCGGCCGAACTTTCTGACTTCCTCCAGAAGGGCCATTCCCTCTTCAGTGGTCAGTTCGCAAGGATGGCGCCACGGACGCGCCTCGGCCCGGCAGTGGTGGCAAGCGAGGTCGCAGGCTTGGGTTACCTCCCAGACCACGAGGAAAGGTGTGCGGGCGAAGTCCAGCCCGTGCAGGGCTGGCTTTGTAATTCCATTGGATGCCACCGCGTTCTTCTCCCCCCGCGCTTCGGCCCGGGGCATTTCGCTGGGGGACATCGATTTGAGCTAGGGCGTCATTTTTCGCTT
Source organism: Nitrospinota bacterium (assembly GCA_046758845.1). Classification (GTDB taxonomy): domain Bacteria; phylum UBA8248; class UBA8248; order JACPRG01; genus JBHIBA01. The sequence goes on along the minus strand of JBHIBA010000053.1, from coordinate 17,225 downwards.
GCGCATATCCCAAGGAATCGTATACTAGAATTTAAGATATGTTTTTCTGAAATTCAAGGCAAAAGAAGAACTTATGCCAATTTATTCGAAACCGGCAAGACTTGCGATTTCGATCCTCATACACGTCGCCGACCATGAGGTCGAGCACTTTTCCACGGTTCGCGAGATCGCTAGCGAAACCGGCGTTTCCGAACCCACGGTCGCGAAACTTCTTCAGGTGCTGGCCAAAGAAGGGATTCTGGAGTCCCGCAAGGGTCCCGGGGGCGGATTTCGGTTGGCCCACTCACCCGCAGATATCAGCCTTCTTCGGGTCGTAACCGCGGTCGAAGGCGGAGAGCCCCTTACAGACTGCGCGGGTGGATTGCCCAATTGTTCGGAACTGAATCCGTGCCCATTGCACGAAAAATGGAAAGGGGTGAAAGCCGAATTGGTCCGCTTTCTGGAGGGGACCTCGCTATATGAGCTCCTGGCGGCCGCGCGGCGAATGGGACGATTGGCAAGAGGATAAGGGGCGGGGTTTGTAGGCTGATTAAGGGAATTAGGCGTCTGATTCTCGGCTTACTGGCCGCTGGTTGGGCCGGCGAGTCCAAGTGGGAGACGAAAGGAGATCTATTTCTTCTTCGACAACAGCCCGCGGGAGGAGGTCGCCGGAGCGGAGTTGAAGGAAGGGGCAAGGTAGAGATACACGGAAGGGAAGCCCAATGAATCTCATTGAAGCGTGGTTGGCGGATCTCAGCCGAATCTTGGACGATGAGTCATTGACCGCGTCGGGTGTTCGCGTGGGCGTCTTTTACACGGCGACCCAGCTTTCGAGCGGGCACGTGGGCGTTGCCTTCACCCCCCGAGGTCTCACGGACACGGTTTGTTGTCCCCAGACAGCCGGGGCGGCGCCGGCGGCAGGCCGAATGGTCGGACAGGACGCCTGGACCCTGGCAGGGTATGCCCTCTCGCCGGTTCCCTTGCGTCGGGCGGTGGGGGTGGCCGTCCTCAACGCCCTTTCGTCCCTCGCCCTGGAAGAACACGGCGTGCCGGACGGGGAGATGCTTTTCGGTGTGGATGCCTTGGAGGCGGCGGAGATTCAGCCCGAGGAGGACGTCGCCATGGTTGGGGCCTTCATCCCCTTCATCAAGGCGCTGAGAAGCCGTCCGGGGCGGCTGTGGGTGGTGGACAAGCACCGGGAGGCCCTGAAGCCCGATGAGGCCATCTTCTGGAGACCGCCGGAGCAAGCCGGCGAGGTCCTCTCGCAAGCCAACGCAGTAATCATCACTGGCTCATCACTGGTCGAAGGTGGGATCGATGACTTGCTGAAGGCGGTGTCCGGCGCCCGGAAGGTGATCCTCGCGGGTCCCACGGCATCCCCTTGGCCGCCTCCTTTCTTCGAGCGAGGCGTGAGCGTATTAGGGGGGATACGGGTTCTGGATGGAGGGAAGATATTGCAACTCGTGAGCGAGGCGGGCTCGGGCTATTTCTTCGGCGACGCGGCGGAGAAGGTTTGCCTTGTTCGCAGGAAGGATGCCTTGGATGTCCTGGTCCGTGTTGCAGGCGAGCCCACTGTCGATAGAGAAACCGCGATCACTTGAGCCGAACTTTGATTGAGATCCAGGGACGAGCACGATGAGGGGCAACTACACCTACGTCGCCGATTTGAGCCGCCATCTGCCGGACATCCCCGCCGACGCCATCGTCAGCCGCACCCTTTTCAGCGACGACCATGCGAAAGCCGTTTTGTTCTCTTTCGCCGCCGGGCAGGAACTTTCGGAACATACCGCATCCATGCCGGCCATTCTCCACATCCTGGAAGGGGAAGCCCGGCTGACGTTGGATGGCGATACGGTAGAGGCCAGGGCAGGCTCCTGGACCCATATACCCCCGGACCTCCCCCACGGCGTCCTTGCGAAAACCCCTGTCCTCATGCTGTTGCTCCTGATCAAAACGGGACGAAATAGTTAGCCGGGATTTTCGGGGGGGATTTTTTTTGGCACTTGCGTGCCGGCTGAACTGCGGTTGGAGGTACGTACGCTTAAGCCGGGCGTCTTTGCCGCACACCATTCGAGAGGTGCGTAGCCAGGCACACCGGTGCAGAAAGCTGACACGGGCCGCCCTCTTTCGCGAAACAAATGTTTTGGGGGGGGGTGGGGGGGGGCGCCTTTCAAAAAGCGCCCCCCTCGAATAATCCGGCACGCCAGTGCCCAAAAAGCGCCCCCCGCAGAGTGGGGCCTTCGCGTCTGTCAGTCGTGATCGCCGCCGATGTCAACGAGGAGGCCGACCCCCCGTTCGATGGCCTGGCGCTCGATGTGCTGCGCCGTCACTAGGTCCTGGATGGGCACCCCCATCGACTTGTAGTAGGTGATCTCTTCCTCCGACTCACGTCCGGGCCTGTGGCCGTCCACGAGGTCGGCAATTTGGGCGATCTGCTCCTCGCGAATGACCCCCTCCTTCATGGGGATCACCAGGTCTCCGGCGTCTTTCAGACAGTCCGCGCGGCTGTCCACGACCCATTTGGAGGCCCGTCGGATGGTTTCGGTGTCCACCTCCCGCGCCGTTGGTTCGTAGGCCCCTGCGGCAACGACGAAGGCCCCCGCCTTGAGGGCCCTGCCGGGGAAGACGGGCTGGTGAGAGGTGGTGGCGGCCACGACGATGTCGGCGTCCCGCAGGGCCTCCTCCCGTGACTCCACCAGCTCGAAATCTCCGGGGATTCGGCCCCCGGCTCCCCGCATCCTTTCCAAGAACTCGCGGCCCCGTTTCTCCGTCCGCGTCGACACCCAGACCTTCTCCAGAGGACACACCTCGCACAGCGCCTCCAACTGGTTCCTCGCCACGCGCCCGGCGCCGATGACGGCGATCGTGCGGCTGTTCTTGCGGGCCAGGTAACGGGCGGCCAGGCCCGTCCCGGCCCCCGTGCGAAGGTCGGTCAGGCGCGCGCCTTCCATGACCGTCGTCGGTCGCCCCGTCTCTCCATCGAACAGAGCGACCAGGGCCGTCATCCGGGGAGCGCCTTTGTTCTCGTTCTCGTAGAAGTCGGAGACCACCTTCACCCCGTATCCTTTTCCCCCTTTCAGGAACGAGGGGTTGAAGATGGCGATCCCCGGGGGAGATTCGGAGAGAGCGAAGCTCCGGAGCCCTTCCACGGAGCGCTTTTCCGCCAGGACGCGGAAGGCTTCCGCTTGAACGTCGATGGCCTCCGACAGGGTGAGGAGGGCCCGGACGTCTTCTTCAGTCAGGATGCGAAGGAGCATGCGTTTTTACTTCACCACGTAGAGCTTCTGCTCACAATCGGTGAGGATTTCGTGTCCGCCGTCCGTGATGAGGACCGTTTCACTCAGTCCCACCCCATATTCGCGATACTCGAACACGGCGGGAAGCAGGTGAAAGACCATTCCCGGGATCAGCGGTCGCTTCTCTCCTCCGCGCAGCATCATCGTCCGGGCCTCGCTCCAATCGGGGGGCAGGGCGATGCCGATGGAGTACCCGGCCTTGTGGCGAAACTTATCGCCGTACCCCGCGTCGTCGATCACCGTTCGGGCTGCGGAGTCCACTTCCTCCGCCGGAACGCCCGGTCTCATTCGCTCCAGTCCCGCATCCAGGGCGCGACGGCAAAGGTCGAACAGGTCAAAGAAGAGCTTCGGGGGGGTTCCCACGAAGCCGATGCGCATTGTCGCCGCATGATAACGCTTGATGCTCGCCCCGATCTCAAAGTAGACGGCGTCGCCCAGTTTCACCGGATTTCCCTCGGCCATGGCGTGGGCCATTGTGTGGCGGAGGCCGACGTTGATGAGGGGGGGCAATCCCGGATATTCGCTGCCCCCGCCGAAGAGTCCCTGGTAGGCCGCCGCCATTAGGTCGTCTTCGGTGATCCCGGCGCGAAGGGCCTGCAGGGCGGAGCGCATCCCCGCCGAGGCCACCTTTCCCGCGCGGCGGCTGTACGCCTGCTCCGCGGGCGATTTGATGAGACGCTGGTCTTCGACGAGCAGGTAACAGTCCCCCCACTCCACCTGAGGAAGTCTTTCGCGCAAAGCCTCGTAGTCGGCAATCGTGAAGTACCAGGCGCCCTTGTCGATGCCGATGCGTCCCCGGTCCCAGCCGCGTTCGCGCAGGACGCGAACGGTGGCGTCCAGGTAGTGCTCGGTGTCGGGATAGGTCTCCCGGTCCGGCACCCACGAGCTCCCCTGAAGGACGCTCTTCTCGATGAAGCGGGTGAAGTGGACGGGATCGCCCGATGGGGGAATCAGCAAGGCCATGTAAGAGTAATAGCCGATGGTCCGGTAGCCGGAGAGGTAGTAGGTGTTCTCCGGAGAATGGATCATCAAGAGGTCCAGGCCCCGCGAGGCCATCTCCCCTTGCACCTTTTGAAGGCGGCTTCGGTATTCCTCGATGGGGAACGGCAGGTCGAAAGCTTCCGTCATGGCTTGTGGCTCCCTGCAATCTGTCCCCGGGAGAGGCGCACCGACTTCACGGCGAGTAGCCGAAAAACCTCGGCACGGCCATCGCCAACCCGGGCACGTAGGTGATCAGGAACAGAACTCCAACCTCGACCAGAAGAAACGGCCAGATGGCCACGACCAGGCGTTCCACAGGGATCTTTGCAATTTTCGAGGCCACGAACAGGCAAACTCCCAAGGGCGGGGTGGCCAGGCCGATGATCAGATTAATGCTCATAATGATCCCGAAAGCCAGCGGGTCCACGCCGATCCGCTGGGCCACCGGCAACAGGACAGGAACCAGAATGATGATGGCCGCCGTGGTGTCCATGACACATCCGACGAAGAGCAAGAAGACGTTAATCAAAAGCAGGATGAGCCAAGGACTCTGCGTTACGGAGAGGATGGCCTCGGAAAGGTGCTGAGGGATCTGCTCGCCGCTCAGCAGGTCGGAAAAAATCCTCGCCACGCCAACGATGATCATGATGAAAGCCGTCACCAACCCGCTGCGCAGAAAGATCGGCCCTAAATCCCTTACCCTGATCTCTCGGAAGACGAACATCCCCACCATCAGGGCGTAGAAGACGGCGACGGCGGCCGATTCGGTTGGCGTCATCACCCCGCCGAAGATCCCGCCCAGGATGATGGCCGGCATCAGCAGAGCCAGGAGGGCGTCTTTCAAGCGCCGGAGCGCTTCGCCGGCGGAGGCCCGACGGGCTTGGCCCGCATACCCGCGCCGCCGGGCGAGGAAGTAGGCCATGCCCATCAGGCCAAAACCGATGAGGACTCCCGGAACGAACCCCGCTAAGAAGAGCCCCCCGATGGAGACGCTGGCCGTAACGCCGAAGATCACCATCGTGATACTGGGGGGGATGATGGGGCCGATGAGGGAGGAGGAGGCCGTCACCGCCGCGCTGAAGTCCGCCTCATAGCCTTCCTCTTTCATGGCCGGGATGAGGATGGAGCCGATGGCGGCGGTATCGGCCAGGGCGGAGCCCGTGATCCCGGCAAAAAGCATGCTGGCGACGATGTTGGCGTGGGCCAGCCCGGCCCGGATGTGGCCCACCAGCGCGCTGGCGAAGCGGACCAGCCGCAGTGTGATGCCCCCCTGGTTCATCAATTCCCCGGCCAGGACGAAAAAGGGCACGGCCATCAGGGGGAAGGAATCCATCCCGTTGAACATGCTGTTGGGAATCAGGATCCACGGAACGCCCGGGCTGATGACCACAATCGCCGCCACAGCCGCCAAGCCGATGCTGAAGACGATGGGCACGCCCGCTGCGAGCAGGAACAGCATCGCGGCCAGCATCACGCCGCCGACCATCGGCTCTCTCCTTCGTGGGAAACCTCCCGGGAAGGTCAGGTTCTCATGCGGCCGGGAGATCCAGGGGGTGAGGCCTTTCCTCCTTCCGCCGGAACATCAGGACCAGAAGGTGATAAATCATCAAGGTACCCCCTAAAGGAATCGCCAGGTACGGGACCGACATCGAGAGCTCCATGGCCGCCGACCTCTGGTGCGAGACCCGGGCCGTCATCTCGGAACCGTATCTCACCATCAGGAACAGGAACACCAGGATCAGGAGACGCCCTCCCAGGATGACCCACCGCCTGGCCCTGGAAGGGACCCGCTGGACGAGAAATTCGACCGCCACATGGTCGCCCGAACGCAAGGCCAGGCTGGATCCCAGACACGCCACCCAAACCATGGCATACCGCGCCAGCTCTTCCGGCCACGTCAGGGCGCTGTTCAGGATGTAGCGGTAGAAGACCCCCAACAAGATGGAGACCGTCATCGCAACCATCAAGAGGACGACGGCCGCGCCGGTGAGGCGCACCAGCCACCGGTCGATTCGGGCGAACATCTCTCTCCTCGCGCCGGGCTAAACCACTCGCCCCGGCCGGGCGCAAGAACCTCTCACGCTTGTTATCGTAAGCAGACAGGCACGGGGGCCGGCCCCGTGCCAGCCGGTCCCCGCTCAGGAATAACGGGTCTATCGTCCCCGAATCTTCGCCTCGGCGTCCGCCACGCCTTTCAGGACCGCGTCCATCCACTCGTCGCCGACTCGGCTTCGGATGTACTTCTCCGCAGGCGGACGGCCTAGATTGCGGAACTGCGCGTATTCCTCGGCGGTGGGGTAGTAGACTTTGATCCCCTTCTTTTTAAGGTTGCCGATAGCGTTCATTTCGGCGATGTAGCCGACCCCCCGCCCGACGACCGTCCCCGCGCGGGCGGCCTCGGTCACCAACTCCTGATACTTCTTAGGCAGCGACTGGAAGAACCGCTCGTTGACCATCGTGGTGTGGAGGCTGTACAGATGCCGGTTCACGGTGAGGTACTTCTGATGCTCATAGAACTTCATGAGGAAAAACAGTCCCGGAGGGTTTTCCATCCCGTCCACCACCTTCTGCTGAAGGGAGGTGTACACCTCGGTCCAGGCGATAGGCACGGGGTTGGCCCCGAGACCCTTCATCATGGCCATATGGGCCGGGTTCTCCATGGTTCGGATCTTCAACCCCTTCAAGTCGGAGGGCGTGCGGACAATTCGCGTCCCGTTGAACAGGCTCCGGAAGCCGCTCTCGGTGTGCCCCAAGACTCGAACCCCGGTGGCCTTGAGGAAGGCTTCGCCGTATTTCTTCCCGAAGGGGCCGTCCATGACCTCCCAGGCCACCGCGGAAGAACTGAACAGGAAGGGGGTCCCCAGAACCAGGGCCGGCTTGAAAAAGAGGTGCTGGGTGCCCTCACTGACGTTGCACATCTGCAAAATACCGGTCTGGACCCGCTCCAACTGCTGGCGCTCATTTCCCCCCGTGTTGGCGCCCAGGATTCGGACCTCGATGTCCCCCCTCGAGCCGGCCTCTACAATATCCTTGAAGACCACTGCCAGCGCGTGCTGATCGGACTCCATCTTCTGGGGCATTCCGTGGGAAAACTTGATGACGTACTTGGCCGCTTGGGCCAGGGAAGCCGTGAACAGGGCCCCCGTCATCATGAGGACACAAACGGCCGCGGCCAACTTCCACCTCGCGTTTCGGCTCATCCTTAGGCCCCTCCGTGTCAGGATAGAGGTAAGCCCTCCCGCCCCCCCGGGAGCGGCCTCATTCCCGGACCAGGCAACCATTGCCCTGCCGGAATTTTTCGTGCGTGCGCAGTGATGAGATCGCCACGATACCAGAGTCTCTGCAGGTAAACAAGAATATCGGCAGTGCGTCAGTTTGAAACGGATTAAGTCCCGTACGCAGCTTCGCCCACGGCTCTGTCATCATTTGGTGTAGCCCCGATCTGAGCGAGGTCCTTGGTCCGAGCGGAGATCCGGGCGCGCCCGACCGCGATTTCCGCTCCGCTCAAATCGCGGCTACAACGCAGGAGGGGAGGAGTCTTTCAGCAAACTGACGCACTACCAGAATATCCATCCGGACGAGCCATTGGGGGCTGTGGACTGAAGGCAAGAGAGGGTTGAAGCGCCAGCACACACTGAACGTCACAGGGCGCCGATGGGCCGGATGTGCATCGGCCGGAAACCGGCGATTCGGCGGGTTGGGTGATCAGAGGCTTGAAGTTCGAGCGGGGAGGAAAGTCCGAAATTCGACGCGACAGTGGAAGCCCGCAGGGGCTTGCCCGGGGGGAAGCCGAAGGAAGCTCCCCTACTGGGAGGTCGGGGGGTATCGCAGACACCGTCCAGCGATCCGTGTCCAGAGAATTATTCAACAGAGTGCTGGGGAAAACCCTCGACCGGGGTGTCTGAGTGCGCAAACAGGGGTGAATTGAGGCGGGGGAGCTCCCCTCCGGGCAGCTTCCCCCGCCGATGTTCGTGTGCTCCCTTGTTGTGCGCCAGGCGACGCCACCCTTTGTCATTGAGGGGGTCGAAATTGCCCGCTCAAATTCCAGGTGGCCGCCTGGGTGATGCCTTCCCCGCTTGATTTCACCAGAGCGGAAGCACGCTTCAGCCGATACTCACGGAAACGAGCTGTTGGCCCCGTGACCGGTTTATTTTTTGCCCTTAGGCTTAGGCGACACACCCCTCACCACAAACGGGGCCTCCACCTGACCCGGGACGACTTCCCAGTTCAAGTCGATCCAACTCACCCTGGGTGTTACATACTGAAGCTTCTTCACGACCGCGACAAGGCCCGTCGGGGGAGGCGTTCCCTCACCGCCGGGGCCCCCTTGGACGTTGACCGTATACCTGAACGTCCCTGTCTTCACGAAGCATAGACTGGCTATTCCACCGGGCGGGATGCCCTCGGCATTGTAGCCTCCATTCGCAAGCTTGAACCCCACGGGTGCGACGCAAGCCTGTTTTACCTGCTTGCCCATCCCGAAGTTCACGTCGATGAATTTGCCGGTTGAGTTGCGCCAGATGACCGTCGTTCCCCGTTCAACCGCGATTTCCGTATCCGACATTTGCCCTTGCAGGATGTTGAGCAGGAAGGTCTTGCCGGTATCTTGCACTACGTCTTCTTTCTGGGCGAAGCCCCCTGAAGCCATTGCCATCAGGGCGACCAGCGCAATCGCCGGAACAAGCCACTTCCCTTGTTTGCTGAAATTCATTTTTCCCTTCTCCCTTTTGGGGTGAGAGTTCCTCAAAGAAGGCGCCTTCCTTTTACTGGTAGAAAACCCCTGAGTCCCTTGAATATTCCCTTTGCGAAGGTTGATTCTGACAAAAATTTTTCGGAATAATATTGCGATTTTTTAGTTAATGTCTTGGATGAGCCTTAGTTAACGTGTTGGGTGAGCCATTATTGAATATTTCTGGATCCTTAAATAGATTTGATGTAAAGGCGTTATTTCCCGTTTGGATTGTTTCAAAACTCCATAACATCGAAACCTTTATCATGATGTGAGATGTGCGGATGGCGAACCCCGCTGTGTCATTTCGCGCGCCCTGGCCGCATTTCGTGAGGATGAACTGTGAGAGCATCACGGGCATGACTGTTCGCAGGGGAGTGGGCGCCCAATGTGCTGAGAAGCAAAGGGTATGAAAGCCCGTTGCCCCGGTTGAAAGAATGCCAGCGGCTCTTCTTATTCTTGAAAGGGGGAACCGGTATGGTGTCCGACGCCGTTCTTGCCGGGTCGGACGACCACCGACCCGGGGTTCAGGTGTGCGAAATGAGCGAAGGAGGCCGGGGCCGATCGGGCGACCGGAAAGCTCTTCTAGGGTTCAAAGCGGAACTCTCAGGCTGAAACGGCTTTCGGCAAGCGAAATCAATCTTTGCCGTTCCGGCTCAACCTGGAGAGGACCTCTGTCGCCCGCCGTCTCGCCGGGTCTCCCACGTCAATCCGCTCGTAATGATCCCGGTCCCCGAAGGGCATCGTGGCGTCGAGACCCACCTTCGTGCTGAGCACCGACCCGTCCCGCCGGTGCGCGGAGGGATCGATGATGAAGCCGCTCCCTTTTGGGATCACCACGAGATCCCGATCGCCCTGAAATCGGGTGGCGACGGCCCAGGAGACCATCCGGGGATCGCGGGGATCGATGTCCTCGTCCACAACCACTAACTGTTTCATGATGGGAAAGAGGCCGAAGGCCAGCGTCATGACGTCGCGCGCGTGGCCGCGCCGGTTCTTCTCGATGGACGCCACCGCGTGCGTGGCCGCCGTGCCGGAGACCAAATGGAAGGCGCGGATGGAGGGGTCGTGCGCCCTCAAGCGAATCTCCATCGGCAGGGCGTAGGCCACGGCCAGCAACGCCTCCTCGTCGCGGCTCCAGGGAAGAAGGGCGTGATAGAGAAAGTCCTGGCGGTGAGTGACCGCCGTGATCTCGATCAGGCAGCTGCGGCTCTTCGTGTAGACGCCGCTGCTCTCGCCCATGGGACCTTCTTCGACGTGCTTGCCGGGGAGGATCCGCCCTTCCAGCACCAATTCGGCGCGCGCCGGGACGGGAAGCTCCACGGTCACCCCGTCGGCGATCTCCACGGGTCCTCCCCTCAAGCCGCCGGCCAGCTCCAGCTTGTCCCCCCCATGCTCCGATTGGAGAACGGAGCCCAACCAGAGCCCCGGGTCCGGGCCCAGGGCGATGGCGACTGGCACGGCGTCCCCGCGGGCTGCGGCCTCCGCCACAAATCGGCTGAGGGGAGGGCTCGCGATCTGAGCGCTCAGAAGGTTTCGGTCCTGGACCTGCATGCGGTAGATGCCCAGGTGGATGTTGTCCGTCTCGGGGTTGCGCGTCAGCGTGACGCCCGAGGTGATGAAGGGGCCTTTGTCCCGCGCGTGATACGTCAAAACGGGGAGCAGGGGCGCCAGGTCAAATCCCTTTCGTAAAACGACCTGATGGACGGGGACGCTTTTTGCCTTTCGAGGCTTTCGTCTCTTCCCAAGCCGGGCTGTGACCGCTTCCCGAAAGTTCTCTTCGGTCCCCAACGCCAATTCAAGACGGCGGCGGGCGCTCAGCAGATTCCCTACCACGGGAACCCGACGGCCTCGAAGGCGGTCGAAGATCACCGCGGGTCCCTCATCGTCGTCCAGCGATCGCAAGACGGCGGCGGCCTCCAGGCGGGGGTTCAGCGAGCGGTCCACGCGAAGGAGGTCCCCTCGTTCTTCCAGGTCCTTGAGGAACGTCCGCAAATCTCGGTGGGCCATGATTCCTCCCTCCTGTCTGCCGCGGGTGGTGTTCGGACGCGGACGCCATTCGCGCGTCACGTAGCCCCAGCCGCCTTCACCGGCCGGCGTTCGACCTTGCCGCAAAGGGTGAGACAGGCGAGAACACAGAAGAGCGACGACGCCCAGGGCTCCTGTGCAATTCCTGATGCTAACCCGAAGGCCCGGCTGGGTCTGGCCGAAAGACACATGGGAGGCGGGAGAGGCGTCTCAGGGTGTTCAACCCCACCTCTGCGGAGTTGCAGGGGCACCGCTGCACTCTAATGCAGAAGGGAGATTCACCGGCGGGCAGGCTTCTCGATCTGCCTCCGTCCGATCTCCCCTCCCTACACTGTGGACTAGGGGTCCTCCAGGGCGGGGCTTAAATCAGCGTCCCTCCACCGAGCTTCAACCCCGCCTCGTTGTTGCATTTCGGGCAGACGAAAATTCTCGAAATGATCTGTCCCCCGTGCTCGCTGCGGTGCTCGGTGAAAAGCTGCATGAGGGCCCCGCACTCACACTTCAGACCTTCCGGGAGGATCTTCACCGGCCGCTCGGAGTAAGACAGCTTGAATTCGGATTCGGATCTTTCCTGGTTCAAATGCGCTCCTTCGCGCTTCCGGTCGATCGGCGGATATCACGTCCGCATCGCCAAGATCACCGGTGGCGGCCACCTTCACGCCGTTGCCGTAACGTACCGCATGGTATTCTCCAGCCGCACCTCGCCGGAGCTTGTCCGGTAGGGCTCGCAGGCCTTCAGGACGGCCGCCTTGAGCCGCTCCTCGCCGATGGTCCGCATCGTCCCTTGGAGCGGACCGGCTGACCTCTGAGCACGCCAGCATGCTTCGAGGTCGGGATAGACGAACGTGTTTTCGGCCTCGCCGCTCCCGATGGCCTTCAGTCCGGCCTTTCCGACCAACTCTTCAAGAGCGCCAGGCGCCGACAGCGCGAATTGGGGGAGCCCCTTCGGTGGATCGGGAATGATGTCCCGGACGGCCTCAAATACGACGCGCATTTCGCAGTTCTCGGGCGCTCCCCATGTGGCCACGACGACCCGCCCACCCGCGACACAAACTCGCTTGAGTTCGACAAGAGCAGCGACAGGGTCAGCCGTATACTCCACTGAGCGGGAAGCAATGATTGCGTCGAAAGCGCCCTCATCGTAGGGCAGCTCCTCCAGATCACCGACCCGAAAGTCGCCACTTGGCACGCGCTCACTGGCTATGGCGATCAAGGCTTGCGAGGCGTCAATGCCGCTGACGTGCGCCCCCCGCCTCTGTGCAACCACGCAAGCTCCGCCGGAGCCGCAACCGGCATCCAGTAGGCGCGTGCCGCCGGCGACCCCGGCCGCCTCCAGCATCGCCTCCCATAGCCGCTTGGCCGTCGGTTCCTGGAGGTCCGCCCAGTCCCGCGCTGCTGCCCCCCAAAGCTTCCCTTGAATCTCCGCATTACCCATGGCTAGGCGACCCTACAGCAGTTCATCCCTGACACCGGCCGTGTCGAGGAGACGCCGGTGTTGTTTCAGTCACTGGCAGAAGTCTACATCTTCACCAAAATCCGTGGCGCGTCGCTGAGTATCTGGACGTCGCAGCCGGTCCCGAGTTTTTGAACGGTTTCGGTCTCAATGGTGGGGGACCCCTACACCGGCCTTAGGGGGCCCCGTCTTGGAAGTATTGAGTCCAGTTCTGCAAAACTTCCTTGTAAGTCTTTTCGTCCGGCCCGGCCACGCCGCGCATATAGGGGGCGTGGTAGGGGGGAAAGGGTTCGGTGCAGTCAATGATCATTTTGCACGAGATTCCCTCCTCGCCGCCGAAAGGCTCTGAGGGGTCGAGACGGCAACCGGAGACGTCCGGAACGATATGGACCGACTTGTGGCCCTGGGTGTGTGTGGCGAAGGCCCACCAAACATCGTCGTTGTCCCAGATGTCGATGTCATCGTCGATGACGAGGACGTTTTTCACCAGGGCCTTTTTGCTCCACACCATGTGGCCCGCCCGGAAGGCCAGACCCTTATACCGGCGCTTTTTGTCGAGCTGCACCACTGTCACCAGCCCGTGACAAATCAGGGAGCGAACCGCCTTGACCTCCGGCAGGTACTCCCGGATGCCTCGCGTCATCTCCAAATTGAATCCCATTTCCACCAGGAAGTTCCCCTCGCTGGGGGGTTTTCCGATGGTGACGGCTTCGTAAATGGGCCGCTTGCGGTGGGTGATGCACTTGACCTTGAAGACCGGGAGGTCGCGGATGCCCGAATAGTATCCCGTGTACTCTCCGTAGGGCCCCTCGGTATCCCTCACGTCGTGGAGGACTTCTCCCTCCAGGATGTATTCGGCGTAGGCCGGGACCGTCAGGTCGGACAGCTCCGCTTTCACCACGGGAAGGGCCGTCCCCGCCAAGGCCCCCCACACCCTGTTCTCCGGCGTGCTCACCGGCACGGGGGCTCCGGAAATGATGGCCATGAGAGGGTCCACGCCGATGGCGCAGGCCATGGGCATATTTTTCCCCTCCGACCCGAACTTCGCGTACACCGAAGCCACGTGCTGGTTAGGAACGATCAGAATCCCCGTGTGCTTGGGCCCTTTGACGTGAAGGCGGTAGATGGCGAAATTGGAGATGCCCGTGTCCGGGTGGCGGGTGAAGCACACCCCTTTGGAGATGAAGGGGCCGCCCATCTTGCCGGTACACATGTCCACGGGGATCTTGAACAGGTCGACCTCCTCTTCCGGGATGACCACCTCCTTGCAAGGGGCCTCTGAGCGGTCCACTTCCACCGGGTCCACCAGGTGGTCCGGTCGGATGCGCTCGATCCAGTTCTCGAAGATTTCATCGCGGCTGACATTAAAGGCGTCCTCCACCATGTGAACGTGGCGGTGAGTTCCGTCCACCAACACGTCGTAGGGCGGCTCGACATGCCAGTCCTCGTGAGAGGAATGTACGTTCCAGAACATGCACGCCTTGTCGGAGCCGAGCTCCATCAGGCGCTTGCTCACGGCCCCGATTTCGAACCGGGCGTCCGAGGGCTTGTCCACGTGCAAAAGGCGCCCCCGCTCATCCAAATGGAACAAATAGTCGCGAAGGGAAAGGAAGGGCCAACTCGGACGATTGTCCGCTCTGACCTCAAAAGGGCGCTTCGGAGCCGTCTTCGTCGACCTGTTCATGTCAATTCCCTCCGAGGAAAGACGCCGGCCCAGGCAGAATTCAACGGATTCTCTGTCACAGATGCAGCGGATGTTTACCCGGCCAAACCCGTGTTGGAGCCTAGCAAGGGTCGTTCACGCTGTCAACAAGACGAACGTTGTGGGCGTGGGGGACAGACGGTCCAAGGGGTTTCCCCTTGCCTATCAATCGTCGTGTTCAGGTTCGAGAATGATCTTCCCGAAGTGCTGGCGGGATTCCATGATGCGGTGGGCCTGGACAGCTTCCTTCAGGGGCAGCTTGCGGTCGATGACCGGCTTGAGCTTGCCTTCCTCGAAGAACTTGACGACAGTGGCCATCTCATTGGGTGTGCCGAGGTTGGCGCCCATGAGGCTCAGCTGTTTGTGGAAGAGATGGGCCACATTGGTGGTGATCTGATAGCCCGAGGACCCGCCGCAGGTAACAAGTCGTCCCATCCGGGTGAGGCAGCGCACGCTGTTGTCCCAGGTATCCGCCCCGACGTGCTCGATGACCACGTCTACGCCGCGCTTGTGGGTGAGCTTCATGACTTCTTCCCGGAAGTCCTGCTTCTTGTAGTTGATCGTGTGATCGGCGCCGAACTCGAGCCCCCGCTGGCACTTCTCATCGGTGCCGGCTGTCCCGATGACGCGCATCCCGCAGAGCTTGGCCATTTGGACCGCCGCCATGCCCAGGCCGCTGCCGACGGCCTGAATCAGGATGTCTTCTCCGGGCTGGGCTCCGGCCCGCTGAAGCATGTGCCAGGCGGTGAGGAAGGTGATGTGCAGGGCCGCACTATCGGCAAAGTCCACTTTCTTGTTCAGGCGGAAGAGGTTTTTGGCCGGTCCGGTAAAGTACTGGGCGTAGCCCCCCCACAGGGGCCCGCCGAAGTATTTGAAACGTATACAGCAGTTGGGCTCTCCCTGGAGGCACATCTCGCAACTCCCGCAGCCCACCGCGCCGTAGACTACCACCCGATCGCCCGCTTTCAGGTGGTTCACTTCCTGGCCGACCTCCACCACCTCGCCCGAAATGTCACCGCCCAGGATGTGGGGGAATGACTCGTTGGGTCGGTATTGTCCCTTCCGGCAAAGGATATCGAACCAGTTGACCGACGTGGCCCCGACCTTAAGCATGGCGTCGCGGGGACCTACTGGAAGGGGCTCGACGTCTTCGTACTTCAAGACCTCGGGGGGTCCGTATTCGTGAAAGACGGCGGCCTTCATGAGCGTCCTTTCCCGGGAAGCTTGGATCTTTGGGCTACAGGCAGCGATTTCCCCAAGCGCAGGCTTAAAGTGCGGCGAGTTCCTCGGAGAGGGTGTCGGTGAGGAAGAGGTGGCCGGCCTTGTGGGTGATCATGAAGTCCAGCCCGGCCGAGAGGGCCACCGCCTGGGGCGTGCAACCGCACCCCCAGAAGACGGGGGTTTCCCCTGGGCTGACCTGGACCCTCGCTGTGCCGAAACAGACGTCATCTAGGTCCTCGATCCCGATGACCGAGGGGTCGCCGATGTGGACGGGCGCGCCGTGGGTGGCCGGAAAGCGCGAGGTCACCTGGACCGCCCGGACCACCTGGTCGTGGCGGATGGGGCGCATGCTCACCACCATGGGTCCCTCGAACCGCCCCGCCGGGGCGCACTCGATGTTCGTCGTGTACAGCGAGACCACCAGGTTCTCCTCCAGGTGGCGAAGGGGGATGCCCGCATTGAGCAGGGCTGTCTCAAAGGTGTAGCTGCAGCCCAGCAAAAAGCCCACCAGGTCACCCTGCCAGTACTCGGTAATATCCTCCACCTCCGCTACGCACTCCCCCCGCTCGTAAATGCAATACTTAGATAAATCCGTTCTGAGGTCGGCCCCCGCCGCCACCCCGCGCGTGAGGGGGGAGCCCGGGTCGGTCACCTCCAGTACCGGGCAGGGCTTGGGGTTTCGCAGGCAGAAGAGCAAAAACTCAAAGGCCACCTCTTTGGGGAGAATCGCCAGGTTCGCCTGGGCGTAGCCTTTGGCCAGCCCCTCCGTCCCTCCCGTCCACTTCCTCTCGCGGATGAGGGCGCGGACCTCCCGCGGGTGCAGTTCCAACAGGTCTTCCTTCTCCACTGTGACTGTCGTCATGGCGCGCTCCTTCGGCTCAGATCCCCAACACCTCGGCCGGATTCACCGTCATCATCCGGCGCAACTCCGCCCGCGTCACCCCCTTCTCATACAGCCCCTGGGCCAAAAGGCGCAGACAGTCGGAGGGAAGGGGATTGTGGCGCTGGCCCCCGTCGGAGATCAAAAGGAAATGCTCGGCCCCCACCTCCGCCACGCCACGGCGCATCCCCTCCAGCGTCTGCCCCTCCCACGCCCAAAAGGGCGAGATGCCGCAATACTCCACCTCCGCCACCGCCCCCAGGGCCGTAAGCTCCTTCACCTGCTCAATCGACATGGCCGGGATCTTGAAAAAGACGTGCTGCATAATCACCCGCCGCACCCTCCGCGCCACCGCCTCCCGGACCAAAACTCCCACGTCCTTCGCGCTGAAATGGCCCGTCGCCAAGGCCGCGCTGTCGTAATGGGCCAAAATGTCCAGAACGTCCTGGCACGCCTGCGTCAGCTTACCGTCTTTCACTATCGAGATGGGCTCCACCGGCCGGGAGTCGCTCCTTTGTTTGTCATAACTCCCCGTGAATCCGTACACCTCCGCGTGGTAGTCCGCGTCCACAGTGGGCATCCAGACCACCTTCGCCCCCAGGCGCACCGAGGTCTCCACCGCCGCCGGGTTCACGCCGCCTGTGTGGCGGTTGAGGACGATCCCCCCGTAGACGTCAATGCCGCCAAACTGCTGGCCGACGTCATAGGCCCGCCCCACCGTGGACTCGAAGTGGCACTTCAAAACCACCGCCCGCAGCCCGCACTCCAGCGCCCGCTCCGCCGCCCCCCGGTCGTCGGTCAGGCGAGGGATCAGGTCCGGGTGGGGATGAAAGTGAATGTCAATGGCCCCTTCGAGCGAAATGACGTCGGGCTGATGCATCCTCATCTCTGTTCCTCTCCCCAGCACCCCAGTAGATGGGGATGAAGGCCCGGATTCCCAGGGGGGCCTTTTTGAA
>JBHIBA010000052.1:0-19992 GCA_046758845.1 Nitrospinota bacterium | reverse complement strand
TATATAGGTTATTACTTTGACCTATGAGAGGCTACGGTGGAGACTTGTTTTTCTTTGGCCTTCCGAATGGCTTTTGCCAAGAGGGAATTTTCCGCGATCCCCTCCGCGTGAGTCAGCGTGGCAGTCACCCGGCCGATCACCATCACCACGCTCGTCATCCGAACGGGAATTCGATAGCGGTCGTCGGTGGCCCAAAAAAGAACCTCGCCCTTCCGCCGGAACGGACCTTCGTGATACGTGATCCTGGGCCGGACACGGATCGTGGGGACCTCTCCCCAGGCTGTTCGGAGGGTCTCGCGGCCCTCGATGTGAACCTCGGTCTCCCAATTCTTCTTGCTGGCGAAGGCCAGAATGCGAGCCCGGCTTCCCGCCTCGGCGGGCCGACGAAGCGCCCTGAGCTTGTACAGGCTAGAGAGGGCGTCCTGGACCCCGTAGCGGATGACGTAAGCCCAGGCCGGTTCCTCGTTTCTCTTGTAATAGGCCAGGTTGCTTTCCTGGTCCAAGATGACTTCTTTCCTGCTGCGGTAAGAACCCTCCCGCTGGCGAAGTCGGTAGTACAGGGGATAACCCCTCACCGGATCCCAGAAGCTTTCGAACCTGTCTTCCACAGGGTAAAAGAGCGAGAAGACCCGGTTGGACCGGGCGGTGGATGTCAGGTGCAAGACGCTCGTCCCTCGATACGTCGTCCGCTCGGCGACGGCCAACTCGGAAGTGCCGGCCGGGATGCCGAACCACGAAACGGCAAACCTCAGCCGCTCACCGACGCGGAAAGGCAGCCAGTCTTCCGCCAATGCGGCGGCTGGGAACGCCCCGGACAAAAGAAAACAAAACGCCGCGAGAAGCCTCGGGAACCGAGAGGGTTGAGAGCGGGGGGACATGCCCTAATCTCGGTCCTCGATGAGGGGATACACAGCGCCCAAAGGCCCCGCGTCGTCGCCCAACTGCCCGGGTACGACCTTCAAGGATTCCGTCACGGCGCCAAACGCCCTGCGCTTCGCCTCTTTTTCCGCGGGCCCCAGGATGGCCTTCCCGGACCGGGAAACGCCGCCGGTGATGACGATCTTTTCCGGATTGAATAGATTGGCGAAATTGGCCAGACCCACGCCCAGGAAGCTCCCCGTCTCTTCCAAGACTTCGACCGCCAGCCCGTCCCCCTTCTGGGCCGCGGCGGCGATCTCTTCGACGGTGTGCTCCACTCCGGGCCCCAGTCGGCTTTTGCGCCCGCCCGCCAGCTTCTCGTTCAACCGCCGGACGATGGCGTACGCCCCGACGAATGCTTCCAGACATCCATGGTTTCCGCAATGACAACGGGGGCCCTTGATGTCAATCACCGTGTGGCCGCCCTCGGCGCCCATTCCGTGCGCCCCTTTCCAGAGCCTCCCGTCCAGGATGAATCCGGTTCCTACCCCCGTCCCGAGGGTGATGACGATGAGGGTCCGGGCGTCCGCGCCCGCCCCGCGCCAGAACTCCCCCAGAGCGATGGCGTTGGCGTCGTTCTCTAGGAACGTCTTGGCGCCGAACTCGTCCTCCAGGAAATCACAGATGGGAAACCCTTCGATTCCCGGCAGATTGGGGGAGGCCCGGACCGTCCTGCGGTCGCCGGACAAGACTCCTGCGCATCCGATTCCGATGCCGGCGACCTTCTTTCCTTCACAGGCCGCTCTCACCGCTTCCGCGAAGGCCCTTCGGATTTCGTCGTTTCCGCCGATCGGCGACGGGCGGTTCAGCCGCGTGAGGATTTCCCCTGCCGGAGTGATCAGGGAGAGCTTGAGGTTCGTTCCACCGACATCCAGTCCGATGTAGACCTTTTCGCTCACGGTCGGGCGTCTTGGCGTTCGGCAAGAATGGCCAGTGAATCGACTTCATCCACTGGATTATAACACCGGGCCTATCTTTGGCCGTTCCAGGGAGTTCCCCTTCTGGCTCCTGAGGAGGCGGAAGCAGGGGCGAAGGGCGTAAACTGCCAGTTCCTTCGGCCCTATTGACCCGCCAACATGTCCCTTGATCCCTTGTTGTATAATACGTCCGAGCGGAGATGGGGAGAACACTCCTTGGAACACCTCCTGGTCTTTTTTACCAGCTATTCCGCGGAATTCATCTACATCTTCCTCTTCGGCATCCTTCTCCTCTCAGGGTTGGGTCTTCCCGTTCCCGAGGACGCAGTCCTCCTGTCCGGCGGTTTCCTCGTTTACATCGGGTACACGAAACTGATCCCCACGGTTTTTGTGTGTTTTTTCGGCGTTCTCTGCGGCGACATCCTGATGTTTCTGATAGGGCAAAAGTTGGGGACGGACGCCGTCCGCCACAAGAGCGTCGCCTATTTTTTCACTCCGAAACGCCTCTCCCGCGTCCAGAACTACTTTCGAAAGCACGGGACGATGACCATCCTGCTGGCCCGGTTTTTGGTCGGCCTTCGCGGGGCCACGTTCCTGTTGGCCGGGTCCATGTACATGCCCTTCCGGCAATTTTTTTGGCTGGATCTCTTGGCGGCCGTGGTGAGCGTCCCGCTGGTGACCTACCTGGGGTACGTCTTCGGGCCTCATTTGGAAGCCCTCCTGAAGCTGTTCCGCAGAGTCGAGGTGATCGTTCTCATTGTGGTGATTCTGACGGTAGGCGCAATCTACTGGTTCCGCCGGGCCAGAAACCGTCAGGCGGTGTGACCCCCCTACCTTCGAGAAGCCGCGCAGGAGAACGCCGGACCACTGTCCGGTCTTTTTTGCGGGGTCGTGCTCGGTCGCAGATTCAGGAGGCTGGCTTCAGCTCCAAACAGGCGGGCTGGGTCGCTGCGGCGGATTTCTCTTTGCCGGGCTCGGCCACGAAGCGGATGAACCCGACCCGGCTCTCCGCATGACCCCCCAATGTGGCGCTGTCGATCTGAACGGCGATGGACTGCACGTCCGGGGCCGCATCCGTCTGAAAGACCTTCCGGTAATCGGCTGCCAGGTCCCTCGATTCCCGGAACCAGGTGTCCAGGGGGGTCTTGCCGTCGCGAAGGATGGCGTACCAGGTGATGGGGATCCCCGCGACGCGAAGGGCTTTTCGTTTCCACCAGGACCGCTCTTGGGGGGCGCTGATGTAGGAACAGCGGGGGGCGTTGACGTCCCAAAGGTAACCGATGGCCCTCACCTTTCCGTCTTTGCCGGGGTGAAAGGTTACGTAGATATTCACCGGCTGATCGTCTGTGTCCTCGTTCCGCGCGTCGGCGCCATTGAGGAAGGAACGGGTCTTCCACCGCCACGTCAGGATGGGGGTTTTGGAAATCGAGACGTTGAGCTTGTCTTTGCCGAGGAAGTAAGACTTCTGCTCCGCCTTCAGGGTCAGGATAGTCCGACCGCCTTCGGATTCGACCGCAATTTCCCCGGGCTTGACGCTCCCTTTGTATTCTTTGAGGGTCCACCCCTTCGGAACGCCCTTTTCCCCCGTGGGATTGGGCCAGTTGTCCACGATGATGAGATCTGCCCCTTGGCCGACGGCTACCCCGCTAAGGAGGAGGGAAATCAAGAGGAACGGCCGGAATTTTCTCATGATATCGTCTCCCTGTGCTGCCCAATGACGCAGGAGGGACAAGGCGGCTCAGCGGATCTCCACTTCCACGATTTCATCCAGATCTTTCAGGGCGTTGGTCAGGTCGGCGGGGCGTAAATCTGGCCCGGTTTCGAGAACGGCCCTGATCTCCAACCGCTCCAAGTCGCGATCGCGGCGGAATTCCATGTTGACGATACTCGCTCCGAAGCCCTGAAGGACGCCTTCCATTCGTTTGAGGACGTCGGGGGTATATTGCGCCTTGAGGAAGATGCTTCGGGTCCCCTTTGCGAGAAATATGTGGGATTCCAGGCCCCGAAGGATCACAAGACCCAAGAGCACGAATCCCGTGGCCATGAAGGCCCCCGCGTAGACGCCGGCGCCGACGGCCATCCCGATCCCGGCCGTCGTCCAGATGCTGGCGGCAGTCGTCAGGCCCCGGATGGAGATCCCCAGCCGGAGGATCGCTCCGGCGCCGAGGAATCCGACGCCCGTGACGATATTGGCGGCGATTCGGGTGGGGTCACTTCCGGTCTGGTTTCCCAGCTTGATGGAAACCACCGTCACCAGGGCCGCTCCCAGACTCAAGATGAGATGGGTGCGAAGGCCGGCGGGCTGGTTTCTCCACTCCCGCTCGACCCCCACGAACCCGCCCAGGATTGTGGAGAGCAAGAGTCTGAGAAAAATGACGCCGGCATTCAGTTCCATATCGAGATTCGTGAAACCCCCCCGCGCCTCAGGCGCTTGTTTCGGCTGTTTCGGACTTCCCGTGGCGGAAGGTATCCATCCCGGCGTAGCGGGCGGCCGAACCCAATTCCTCTTCGATGCGCAGCAACTCGTTGTATTTTGCCACGCGGTCGGTCCGGCTGGGCGCGCCCGTCTTGATCTGGCCGGCGCTGCAGGCCACCGCCAAATGGGAGACCGTGGTATCTTCGGTCTCTCCCGATCGATGAGAGATGACGGTGGTGTACCCGAACCGCCGGGCGAGCCGGATGGCATCCAGCGATTCACTCAGCGTGCCGATCTGGTTGACTTTGATCAGGATCGAGTTGGCCACGCTTTCCTGGATGCCGCGATGGAGGAGCTTGGCGTTGGTGACGAAAAGATCGTCGCCGACCAACTGGACTTTTTTCCCTAACGTTTGGGTCAATCGCCGCCAGCCTTCCCAGTCATTCTCGGCCATTCCGTCCTCGATGGAGACGATGGGGTATTGTCCCGACAGACGCTCGTAAAAGGCCACGAGTTCCTCCGGGCGATGTCCCTCCGGGTCGCCGATTTCATAGCGGTACCTGCCGTCCTCGTAGAACTCCGAGGAGGCCGAATCGAGCGCAATCGCCACGTCCCGTCCCGGAATGTAACCCGCATCCTCGATGGCCTTCAGGAGCAGTTCGATCGCCTCTTCGTTGGACCTCAGGTCGGGCGCGAAGCCCCCCTCATCCCCCACCGAAGTCCTCAGTCCTCGCTCGGCCAGGATCGCCTTGAGGGTGTGATAAACCTCCACACCGACGCGCAGGGCTTCGGCGAAAGAGGGCGCGCCCCCCGGGACAATCATGAACTCCTGAAGGCTCAGATTGTTATCGGCATGTTGCCCTCCGTTCAGGACGTTCATCAGGGGGGTCGGCAGTAAGTGGACCAGGGAGCCTCCCAGATACCGATACAGAGGGATTTTCAGATGGAGGGCCGCCGCTTTGGCGCAGGCGAGGGACGTCCCCAGGACGGCGTTTGACCCCAGGCGCGAGAGGTTTTCCGTGCCATCCAGCTTTAGGACGATCTCGTCGATCCGCGCCTGATCCAAGGCGTCATGGCCGATGAGGGCCGGAGCGATGAGCGAATTGACGTTGTTGATCGCATGAAGGACGCCTTTGCCCAGATAGCGTTCGCTGGCTTTGTCCCGAAGCTCCAACGCCTCCTGCGTCCCGGTGGAAGCGCCGGAGGGAACGGCCGCCCGCCCGCGCACGCGGCTATCGAGGATGACGTCAACTTCGACCGTGGGATTCCCCCGCGAATCCAAGATTTCCCTTGCCTTGATTTCAGAAATTCGGGTCATACCTCTACGGTTGCTCCTCGCCGTTTAGGGGAATTTTGGTCTGATTCACAAGCAAAGGTCCTCTGAAGGTTCGCGCCCCGGGTGGGCAAAAGCTTGCCTTGACTGGACGCAGCGACGATACCGACGCTGCGCCCGTTGTTCGAGTGCTATATGCGGCGAGCCGGACTCATCGTCAATCCTCTATGCAGAAAGAGATTCGGCGGATCGGGAGCGGGGGCGCCTGCATCATATCGGGGTGGATGGAACTCCGAGACAAATGCGATGATGGGTGTTGGGCGCCGGCTTGACAGCCCCAAGACCCCCTTTTATATTCAACTGTCCGACTCTGTGAGGGCCGATCCGGGTTTCTCTTTCCCGGGAACTTGAACTATGAGCCAGAAATTTTCGATCCTGACGTTCGGTTGTCAAATGAACGAGAATGACTCCGAGTGGATCTCGGGGATCCTACACCGGCAGGGCTACGACCCCGCCGATAACCTCTCTGAGGCCGATCTCGTTCTGGTGAACACTTGCAGCGTCCGGGACAAGGCCGAGCACAAGATGTTCAGCAAGCTTGGACAGCTCTCCCGCCTGAAGAAAAAGAACCCCAGTTTGAAGATCGGCGTCTGCGGCTGCGTGGCGCAGCGGATGGGCAAGGAAATCGTTCGGCGGGCACCGGCCGTGGATCTGGTATTCGGAACCCAAAACATTCGGAGGCTTCCGGACCTTTTGGGGCGGCTGGAGGAACGGGGAGCCGGCGTCGTGGACACCGAGCCCATCCCCTTCGATTGGGACGCCGACACCCCTGTCATCCGCCGGAGCAGGATCAAGGCCTTCGTAACCGTCTCCGTCGGGTGCAACAAGAATTGCTCCTTCTGCATTGTGCCCGCCACCCGGGGACGAGAGGTCAGCAAGCCGAAGGATGTCATTCTCAAAGAGGTGCGCGCTCTCGCCGAACAGGGGTATAAGGAAGTCACGCTCCTCGGCCAGAACGTCAACTCCTATGGGCGAGACCTGGCGAAAAAGCCGACCTTTCCGGACCTTCTGCGGGCGGTTGCCGGTGTGGACGGAATCGAGTGGGTGAGGTTCACGACTTCCCACCCCCGTGACTTATCCCCTGAGCTCATCGACGTCATGGCCTCAGAGGCGAAGGTGTGTGAGCACTTCCACTTGCCGATTCAGTCCGGCTCCGACCGGGTTTTGAAGCGGATGTATCGAGGATACACAGCCGAAATGTACATGGACAAAGTTAAAGCCTTACGTGAGAAAATCCCATATATCTCGCTGACGAGTGACATAATTACGGGGTTTCCTCGTGAGACGGAACTAGATCATCAGAAATCGTTGAAAGTCCTTGCGGAAGCGCAATTCGATAATATCTTCTTATTCAAGTACTCCGTTCGGCCTGCAACGCCCGCGGCCGAGTTTGAAGATCAGGTCCCGGAGGAGGTGAAGTCCAAACGCTTCGACGAGCTGATGAGCCTCCAGAGGGAAATCACGGAAAAAAAGAACTGGGCGCTGAAGGGGACAACGCAGGAGGTTCTGGTCGAGGGTCCCAGCCCCAGAGAGCTCGGAAAGCTCACCGGGCGGACTCGGACAAACAAGGTCGTGAATTTCTACGGTCCGCTACGGCTTGCGGGACACGCCGTTCCGGTCGAGATTACGAGTTGCGGGCTATACAGCCTCCAAGGCAAGGCGGCATAAGGGCGCGGGAGGGAAAATGAGCATGCTGGAAATGAAGGTGAAGGGCTTGACGCTGGACCCCCTGACCAATATGCCCATCGTCATACTCAAGGACGTGGAAGAGAAGAAGGTGCTGCCGATTTGGGTGGGCATTTTTGAGGCGAACGCCATCGCCCTGGAAATGGAGCAGGTCAGCACGCCCCGTCCCATGACGCACGACCTCATCAAGAACATCATCGAAGGGTTCAAGGCGCAGGTCGCCCGCGTGGTCGTTAATGATCTGAAGGACAACACGTTCTACGCCGTCATCACCATCAATTTGAACGGCACGGAAGTGCTCATCGATTCCCGCCCATCGGATGCCATCGCTCTCGCTTTGCGCGTGAATGCCCCCATCTTTGTCGCCGAGAAGGTCATCGAAGAGGCCCGGAGCATAGAGTTTGCCGAGCAGCAGCAAGCCGCGGCCTCTGAGAAGGAGGGGGAGAACATGCCCGACAGCGATGACTGGAAAAAGTGGCTGGAAAACCTCAAGCCAGAGGATTTCGGAAGATACGAGAGGTGAGGCCCCGGGGAGTCTCGTTCCGCAGAACCGACGCGCTGGTTCTTCTCCTCTATTCGGCTTTGATCTTCTTCCTCTCCTCCCAGCCCGTTCCCTCACCCATCCAATCGGTTACTGTTCCGCACGCCGATAAGTTCTTCCACGCGGCCGAGTACGGGTTGCTCGGGTTTTTGTGGCTCCGGGCGCTTCGCCGTGCCGGAGGAATGGGCTCGGGTGTAGCGGCTCCCTGGCTCGCTTTCGTTTTTTGCTTGATCTACGCTGTGTCAGACGAGTGGCTTCAACGACAGGTTTCCTATCGAACTTCCTCTCTGGGTGATTTGGCGGCGGATGGAATCGGCGCGGCGCTGGCCATCGGGATCTGCAGGTACTTCTCTCATTCGAAAAGGGACTCTTCCACACCGGGCGGCGCTGTGAGATACTGATTCGGCCCTTTCAAGAACCGAAGCCGGCGCTGTAAAGTGAAGGAGGGCGACATGGAGCAATTGATCCACCTGGTCAAGAACCTTCCAGTTGTCCACCGACCCAGGCGCTTGCGCGAAACCCCTGCTCTGCGGCGCATGGTGCGAGAGACCCGCCTCGACCCCTGCGATTTCATCCACCCCATGTTCGTCGTCCCTGGAAAGGGCGTGCGCCAGGAGATTCCCCCCATGCCGGGGAATGATCAAGTCTCCGTGGACCTGGTCGCGGAGGAGGCCGGGGAGGTCCTGGAGGTCGGCGTCCCGGCGGTGATGCTCTTCGGCATCCCGGATTCGAAGGACGAAGAGGCGACGGGCGCCTGGGCGGAGGACGGCATCATCCAGCGGGCGATCCGGGCCTTAAAGGAAGCCCATCCCGAACTGGTGGTCATTGCTGACACCTGTCTGTGTGAGTACATGAGCCATGGCCATTGTGGGGTGGTCACCGAGGATGGTCGGGTGGACAACGACCTCTCGGTGGAAATCCTTGCGAAGACGGCCGTGTCGCAGGCCCGGGCCGGCGCGGACCTGGTTGCCCCTTCGGACATGATGGACGGCCGGGTTGGGGCCATCCGCGCGGCCCTGGACGAGGAAAGACTGACCGGAACCCCCATCGTGAGCTATGCGGCGAAATATGCTTCCTGCTTTTACGGCCCGTTCCGGGTGGCGGCCGAATCGGCCCCCGCTTTCGGGGACCGTCGCTCCTACCAGATGGACCCGCCCAACGTTAGAGAGGCGTTGCGGGAAGTGGAGCTCGATGTGGCCGAGGGGGCGGACATCGTCATGGTGAAGCCCGCCCTTCCTTACCTGGACGTGATTTGCCGCGTGCGGGACGCCTTCGATTTGCCGGTGGCGGCCTACAACGTCAGCGGAGAGTTCGCCATGGTCAAAGCGGCCGGGCAAAACGGCTGGATAGATGGACAGGCGGCCATGATGGAAGTTCTGACCTCGATCAAAAGAGCCGGGGCCGACCTGATCCTGACCTATTTTGCCAAAGATGCGGCCCGGTTGCTGAAGGCGGGTTGAAGGTCTGTGGCGGATTCCCGGTCGTCCGTGGGGGGAAAGGGCGAGTGTTGCGGAATGCTTTCCGAACCTCCCGTCCTTGCAGAGCGGGAATTTCTGGGTCACCCATTGCGCATCGAGGCCCGGTGGCAGGGAGCCGATCTGGCGATTCAGCTCTCCGGGGGCGTTCGGCCGCATATCGGCGCGGTGGTCCTGGCCGTTCCCCGGCCCAGTCTTCGAGACCCTTGCCGCGCGTCGGCGACGGCCAGCGTTTTGAATCGTCCGGGCCATCGGGACGAGGAGCCCGCGCGGCGAATCGCCGAGTCCTTCGCCTCCCGTCTTCGGGCAAATGTGGTCGTATTGTGCGGAATTCATTATGAGGGTTTGAAGGACGAACAGATCCGCGAGGTGAACCGGGTCTGTGCGGCCCTGGCGGAGGAGGTCCTGCCGGTCCTCGAAGAACAGGCCCGCGCCAAGCCCCCGGCCGAGGACCTGTCAGAATGAGGGCGCAGGGGGCCCCTGGTCATCCGGGGGATCGGCCGGATCAAATTTTGTCTTCTCGCTGACCAGAGCGCTTTGTCGCTGGGGTGTCATTCCGAATGAGCCGGCCAAAGGCCGCCCCGAATATCGCAAGGGGGCTTGCCAGAAATTCTTACACGTCTGAGCCCCTTCGCTTCGCCCGGGGCGACAGAGGTGTCCATTCGATTTCGTTCCCTTTAGCAAATTAGACAGTCGGAGGTTTCGTCATTGAAGAGGAGAGGGGTCGTATTCTTGAGCGGCGCCCGCACCCCCTTCGGCGCCTACGGGGGAACCCTGAAGAATTGCACGGCGACGGAACTGGCGACCGTGGCCGCAAAGGGGGCCCTGGCGCGGTCCGGGATTTCGCCGGAAGACATCGGCCACGTGGTTTTCGGCAACGTCATGCAAACCAGCGACGACGCCCCTTACCTGGCCCGACACGTCGGTCTCAACGCCAAGGTCCCCACCGCGACTCCCGCGCTGACGGTGAACCGGCTTTGCGCCTCCGGCTTTCAAGCGGTCATCGAGGGGGCCTATCAGATTCTCCTGGGAGAAGCCGATTTCGTCCTGGCCGGCGGGACGGAGTCCATGAGTCGTGCGCCGCACGCCATGTACGGCGCCAGATGGGGCTTTCCGTTGGGCGGGGGAGATCTGGTGGATACCCTGTGGGCCGCCCTGACGGATTCGCGCTGCGGATGCTCCATGGGGATGACCGCCGAAAACCTCGCCCAGAGGTATGGCGTCACCCGGCAGGAGTGCGACCTGTTCGCCTTCCAAAGCCAGCAGCGGGCGAAAGAGGCGATTTCCTCCGGCAGGCTGGCCGAGGAGATCGTCCCCGTGATCGTCAAAGGCCGGAAGGGAAAAGAGACCGCCTTTCAGGTGGATGAACATCTGCGGCCCGATGCCACGCCGGAGAAGCTGGCCAGTCTGCAGCCTGTGTTCAAGGACGACGGGGTTGTCACAGCCGGAAACGCAAGCGGTATCAATGACGGCGCGGCGGCCCTGGTGATGGCCTCGAGCGAGGCGGCGAAGAAGAGGGGACTGAAGGCGATCGGACGACTCCTTTCGTGGGGCGTGTCGGGGGTCGAGCCGGACATCATGGGGATCGGGCCGGTGCCGGCTTCCCGGACCGCTTTGGAGCGGGCGGAGCTGAAGCTTGGGGACATGGAGGTCGTCGAAGTCAACGAGGCCTTCGCCGCCCAGTACCTGGCCGTGGAAAAGGAGATGGGACTGGACCGATCGGTCGTGAACGTCAACGGGGGGGCGGTGGCCCTGGGCCATCCCCTCGGAGCGACCGGGGCCCGGCTGACGCTGACCCTTTTGACGGAACTTAACCTCTCCCAGAAAAGACTCGGATTGGCGACGGCCTGTGTCGGGGGCGGCCAGGGGGTGGCCCTCGTGTTGGGTGTCCCCGATGGTTCTTGACCCTCCGCCCCTGCTTGACTGGCTTAGCCTCTGGGGCGGAGGCTGAGGGTCACCGACCCGCGCCCCGCGCTACACCGCCCACAATCCTCGAAACCCGCAACGAGGTCCCGCAAGCTTCGGGAAAACTCTCCCCGTCATTAAGCGGGTACATTTTTGCCGGGATACCTGTCGCATTTACTTGCGTGATATGACACCAGGGAGAGTCACTCAGCCGTAGTCGGGTTCAAGTCAATGAACAGGGACGCCTTCCTGGGGTTGGTGGAAGAGGTGGTCGAGGAGGTCTTTCTACACCTGGATTCCGAATTGGGTGAGCGGCCGGAGAACGTCGAGATTTGCGTGGAAGACTGGCCGACTGAGGAGGTGCTTCGAGAGGTCGGCGTCCCGGCGGGGGGGACGCTGTTCGGCCTTTACCAGGGAATTCCCCGCACAGAGCGTTCTTTTTTCCACGACGCGACCCTTCCCGATCGAATCATCATCTATCAAGGTCCCGTTGAAGAGGGCGCAACCACCCCCGGCGAGATCAGGAAACAGGTCCGCCACACCATCGTGCACGAGATCGCCCACCATTTCGGAATCAGCGACGAGCGGTTGATGGACCTCGACGCCTATTAGCCCCTCGTGCGATTCGGGTGGAGGTTAAAAGTCGCGGGAACGATCGTTCGGCCGTTCCTCACGGTGACGGCTCGCGCGCTCGCGGGGCCGACTCCACGTCCACTTCCATGACCCCCGGCTGGTCGGACGGGAAGGGATACTCCGCCCCGGGATCGGCCGGCAGGGGCTTGAGTCCCACCAGCCGTCGAAGGAGTCCCACGACATCATCCATGATGGCGTACAGGCACGGGATGAGGATGAGCGTCAGGATGGTCGCGAAGGAAAGGCCCCACACCACGGAGATGGCCATGGGGGAGAGGAACTTGGCTTGGCCCGAGGCGAAGAACGCCAGGGGAGTCAGTCCGCCGACGGTCGTCGCGGTCGTAAGGAGAATCGGGCGCAGGCGCGCGATTCCGGATTCGACGATGGCTTCGTCCCGTGGGGCGCCCCCGCGGCGGGCCCGGTTGATGAAGTCCACCATGATGAGGGAGTCGTTGACGACGACTCCGATCAGGGCGACCAGGCCCATGGCGGACAAGAAGCTCAGCGTCTCTCCCATGATGAGATGGCCGAGCACCACGCCGTCCAGGGCCAAGGGGATGGCGCCCATCACGACGAGCGGCTGGATGAACGATCGGAACAGCGACCCCAGGATGAAATAAATCAACAACAGGGCGATCACCGAGATCCGGGGCAGAGAAGCCAGCGAGGCCTCGGCCTCCTGACGCTCTCCCCGGATGAGGATCTGATGGCCGGGAAACCGACGGCCCACGTCGTGGAATTTCTTCCGGAGCCGCTCGGAGACCTGCAAGGCGTTCGCCTGGCGTGGATTGACGTCCGAAAAAACCGTGATCGTCCGCTTCTGGTTGTAGCGTCGGACCTTGCTGATCCCGATTCCTGTTTCCAGGTGGGCGACGTCTTTCAGGAAGACCTGCTCTCCGGAGGCCAGGGTGATCTTCAGATTGTCCAGGGATTCGGTGCGCAAGCGGTGCTCTTCGGGAAAGCGGACCACGATGGGCACGTCCTCGTCCCGTCGCTGGATGGTGGAGGCCTCCACTCCCTGAAACCCCTGCTGCACCTGAACGGCGATCTCTCTCAGGCTTAGGCCCAGCGCCCGCGCCTCCGGGCGAAGGGTGATCTGCAGCTCTTCCTTCCCTTCGGTGAAGTCGTCCCGAATGTCCCGCACCCCCTGAATGCCGCTCAGGAAATTTTTGGCCTCGT
This sequence comes from Nitrospinota bacterium, assembly GCA_046758845.1. Taxonomy (GTDB): domain Bacteria; phylum UBA8248; class UBA8248; order JACPRG01; genus JBHIBA01. The sequence continues at coordinate 6,989 of JBHIBA010000052.1, read as the reverse complement.
CGGCCAACCCCCGAAGGACGGGCAGGCTTTCCCCCGCGATGCGAACCTCGATGGGCGGCCCCCCGGGCCCAGCTTGGGTCTTGAGGAACTGCACCTTGAGGATGCCCGGAATCTTCTCCATCCCCTCTCGAAGCCCGGCGATGATTTCGTCCACGCTGCGCTTGCGGCCCTTCTCCTCCAGCTCGACGACCAACTGGGCGAGATTCGGGCCGCGCTCCAATCGGACGACGTCCAGAACCTTGACCCCGACGTTTGTGGACAGCGATTTGAGCTCACCCGGGGGCAGTTTGAGCGCGACCCGCTCCGCCTGTTTTGCGACTTCCAGGGTGTCTCCGATCTTGCTGCCCGGTGAGGTTTCCATGTTCACGAAGAACAAGGAGGACTCAAATTCGCGGAACACGACGAAGGGAACCCGGTAAAACGCCAGGGCCGCGAGGACGATCGTGATCGAGAGCAGCAACCCGGCCGACACATACCTCCAGCGCAGCGCCCACTCGAGTAATCCCCGATAGGCCTTTCGCATCCGGTTCAGCAGTCGGGTTTCCCGGTGACGAACACCTTTCGCATAGGCCGGCGTGATGACGTCTGCGATGTGCGAGGGCAGAATCAGCAGCGCTTCCAGGAGGGAGGCGAGGAGGGCGAAGCTGACGACCAGGGGGATGGGGGACAGGAAGATGCCCATCTCCCCGGGGACCATCAACAGGGGGAGAAAGGCGGCCACCGTGGTGATCACCGTCGCCACCACTGGCCACGCCACCTGCGCGGTCCCTTCCACCGCGGCCTTTCGGGGGTCCATGCCCGCTTCGACGTGCCGGTAGATGTTCTCCGACACGACGATCGCGTCGTCCACCAACAGCCCCAGGACCAGAATGAGGGCGAACAGAGAGAGCATGTTGAGGCTCATTCCGAAAGTCGCCATGAGGGCGATTCCCCCCAGCATGGCGAAGGGGATGCCGAGGCCGGTCAGGATGGCGACCCGGAAGCGGAGAAACAAGCAGAGAAGGATGAGAACGATGGTCAGGCCGATGAAGCCGCTGGTTCGCAGCGTGTTAAGGCGGTTACGGATGAAGACGGACAAGTCATTGTTGACGCCGATCTGCACCGTTTCCGGGAGCTGAGGCCTGATCTCATCGACCTGCTCGCGGACGGCTCTGGCGATGTTGATGGAATCACCCTCGCGCTCCTTGACGACGACCAGGTTGATGGCCGGTTTCCCCCCCCAACGGGCCAGCGTCACCGGATCCTCAAACGTCTCGCGGACGCGCGCCAGATCGCCCACGCGCAGGGAAGTGCCGGTGGGAAGGCTGCGGACGATGATCCGTTTGACGTCTTCCGCCCCTTGGGCTTCGCCGAGAGAGCGGATCAGGATTTCCCCCCGGGGGGTCTTCAGGGTTCCGCCGGGAACGTTCCGGTTGTGTGCGGCGATGGCGGTCCGGATGCCGTCCAGCGTAAGGCTGTATTCCTCCAGGCGGGCGGGTTCCACCTCGACCCAGATCTGCCTTTCCCGGTCGCCCAGGATGGTGACCGCCGCCACACCCGGGATGCGCCGAAAATCGTCCTTGAGATTCCGGGCCATCCGGCGGAGCACGTCCTCGTCGATGTCTGCCGCCAAAGAGACCGTGATCACGGGCCAGGAGTACTTGACCTCCTGGACCTTGGGTTTCTCGGCCTCCTGCGGCAGGTCGGTCACGTTGTCCAAGGCGGCGCGTACGTCGTCCAGCGCCCGGTTCATTTCGGTTCCGGGGCGGAATTTCAGGAGGATCTCCGACAGGCCCTCGTGAGAGATCGAAAACAGTTCGTCCAGGCCGTCCAGATCGGACAGTTCTTCCTCGACCTTCGCGGTGATGAGTTTTTCCACCTCTTCGGGAGAGGCCCCGAGGTACTCGGTATTGATGCGGATGGCCTGGCGGGAAAATTCCGGGAAGATCTCCCGGTGCATCGACCAGTACGTCAAAATACCCGCCCCGATGACAAAAATCGTGAGCAGGTTGATGATGACCCGGTTGCGGACGGAGAACCTGGCGAGCGCTTTCACGGTCCGGGGTGGCGGCTCTCCACTACCCGAACCCGGGCCCCGTCATCCAGCATGGGCTGCCCCCGGATCACGAGGAGGTCGCCGGCGTCGAGTCCCTGGCTGATGAGGAGCCGAGAGCCGAAGGCGCGTGCGATCCGGATCGGCCGTTTCTTGGCCGTTCGCCGTTCGGGGTCGACGATGAACACGGCCGACCCCTTCTCCTGGGCCACGACGCTGGACCGGGGGATGAGGATGGCAGAGGGGTACGTTTTCAGGGGCACTCTCGCCCGGGCGAATATTCCCGGCAGGAGCCGCCTCAGTCCGGTGTTGTCGACCAGCACTTCGACCGGGAACGTCCTCGTCCGGGCATCGGCCCGGGGGCCCACGTAGGCGACCTTGCCGCGAAACGGCCGCGAAAATCCCTCCACGAGAACCTCTGCGGGCAACCCCGGATGGAGGAGACCGATGTCATGGGCGGGCGCGCGGATCAGCACCCTCACAACGTCGTGGTCCACGAGCCGGAACAGGACCGTGCCGGGCGAGACCATTTCCCCGACCGTCACGACCTTCTCAGAAATGACTCCGGAAAAGGGCGCGCGCACCTGGGAATCCTTCAAGGACTGTTGCGCTCGAGAGAGCTCCGCCCGGGCCGCCGCGACGTTGGAGGCGGCCATGGCCCGCTGTCCATCCAATTCTTCCAGCGCGCTCTGGGCGCGTTGCAGCTCCTCCTGGGTTCGGCGGACAAGGAGTTCTGAGCGCTCCAATTCCTGTCGAGCGATCAGCCCCCGCTCGAACAACCCTTTCAGGCGTTTCCACTCGGCGCGGGCCAGGCGCAGCTTTTCCCGGTTGATATCGATGAGGCCTCTTTGTCGGCGGGTGACTGCCTGGGCCCTGCGGAGTTCAGCCTGGGCCCGGCCGAGCAGGGCCTCCCGGTACCTGACCTCGATTTGAAATGGGACGGGATCGATCTCGGCCAAAAGCGCCCGCCTTCGGACGGAAGCCCCCAGCTCGATCCCTTCGGGAACGCGCGAAACGGGCCCGGAAACCTTCACGCCCAACGCCGCTTCACGGAACGCGCGGACGGTTCCCAGCGCCTCCAGCCGATGGATAAAGGGCCTCGGGGAGATCCGCACGGTCTCCACCGGCACAGGCGATTGGGTGGGAGTTGGGGCCGGCGGTTCCTCCAGCGCTCGGATCCAGTAGACGCCTCCAATCGTGAGCGACCCGATCACGGAGAGCATCAGGAGGGTCAGGAGGAACCGTTTCGCCGAAAAGCGAGGGCGTCTTCGGGGCCCTTCAGGGCCGCCGACGAGAGACTCAAAATCCTGCGTCTCTTCAGCTGTTCCCAATCGGGTTTCGGACTCGACCGAAGGCGCCGCGCTGGGACCGTCGCCTCGGCCGTCGAGCTCGCTTTCCTCCGCGGCCGTCCGCCGATCCAACTGAGGGGTGGATTGAAAGTTTGACGTCATCGGACGAATTCCGGACTGCGTATCAATCCGCGACCGGCTTCCACAACCCGGCGAGTAAAACCCCACTTTCCATTACGGAGTATCCCTCTTCAACACTAGTCCGAATGAAAGGGGGGTGCAAGGCGAAGTCGTTTCGCCCTGGCCCGCCGACTCTTGCAAGGGAAGCGCCCCGCAGAGCTTCTGCCCTACGGGTTCGATAGAGTTCCTTTCATCTGGAGGGGACGGTCAATATGGTACGATTAGTCAGCTTCCTCCATGAAGGAGGTTCTTCAGCCTCTTCCGGCGGGTTATTTTCAGGTTAGTTACGCCCGGACCTTTGAATCATTGGATGAGGGCAAGGGGACGAAAATTTCTGAGGGTGGCCGCGTCGGGGAAAAAGAGGAAGGGCGGTTGCTCGACCAAAACGCCGGGCCACCCTCACCAGTCATCCGCGGGATGAGGCTGGGAAGGTGATTTCTATCTCTACGGCCTACTGGCCTTCCCTGGAAGAGGGCCAGAAAATCCTGAATGAGGTGGATCGGTTGGGCTTCTCGTCGATTGAAATCTCCAGCTATACGGCGCGAAAGCCTGTGGAAGAAATTCTCCCGGCGCTGAGACGAAAGCGAGTGAGAGCCGTCAGCGTCCACAATCCGTGTCCCAAGTATGAGCCCAAGTTGTTGCCTTGGGAAACGGAACGTCCGGAGCCTGAAGTGACCGCCGGAGACGAGGAGGAAAGACGGGCGGCCGTGGCGCTCGCCTGCAGGACCTTGGAGCTGGCGGCCGACGTCGAAGCCGAGGCCGTCGTCCTTCATCTGGGGACGACGGCCATGTCACCGTGTATAGATACCCTGCGGCAGATGTACGACCGGGAAACGACGGAGACCGACGAAGGGCGCGAGCGGCTCCTGGAACTGGCGGGACGACGGGCGAGGGCGGGGGAGGAGGTTTGGGACGCGCTTTCGTTCAGTCTGCAACAATTGACGCAAAAAGCGGAACGTCTCAATCTGCTTCTCGGGATAGAGAATCGGATCCACCTCCATGAGGTTCCGACTTACGAAGAAATCGGGCGCATCCTTTCGGAGTTCGATGGCGGGAATTTCCGTTACTGGCATGACGTGGGGCATGCGACCGTCCACCAGAACCTGGGGCTGGTGAAGGGGGAAGAGGTTCTGGCCGGAGAACTGGGAAAGCGACTCCTCGGGCTTCACCTTCACGACGCAAAGGGATATGACGACCACATCGCCCCGGGCAGGGGAGATGCTCAGTTTGCTTCCCTGGCTCCCTATTTGTCGCCCGAGACTTTGAGGGTCCTGGAGGTCCACCCCCGAGCCAGCGAAGAGGACCTTCAGGCGGGTCTCGAGGTCCTGATAGAGGCGGGGATTCTCGGACCCAACGGGGGGAGGGAAGGGTAGGGGGTAAGCGGGTCGTGAACTGCCCCGCGAGCCCTTCAGATGCACCCGTCCGGGGCCGTGAATGCCGGGAGTTGCCTTCCCGGCGGCGGAGTCCTTCGGAGTTTCGCCGGATGGGCATCAGGCCCTTGTGAACTGGGAAAGGAGCGGGAGAAAGGTCGATGACCCCTGAGTTCAATAACATTTTGTATGAGGAAGGCGCCGGACGGGTAACCGTCACCATCAACCGTCCGTCCTTGAACCTCATGGACCTGGAGACCTTCCAGGAGATGCAGCAAGCTCTGAGACGGGCCCGGACGGTCGCGGGCCTCAAGGCCCTCATCCTCACCGGCAGCGGTAACCAGGCCTTCTCTGCGGGGATCACCATAGAAAGTTTCACGCCCCACCGCGTTGAGGGATTCATCGATATCGCCCGAAGCACACTGGACATCCTGGAGGAACTGGACGTTGTCACCATCGCGGCCATCAAGGGGTTGGCGTTGGGCGGCGGATGTGAACTGGCGTGCTGCTGCGACCTGATCTTGGCGGCCGACACCGCTCAGTTCGGGTTCCCCGAGATCAAGGCCGGCTTGTTCCCGCCCGTGGGCGTTGCGGTGCTCCCCCGGTTGGTGGGTTTGCGGAAGACCCTGGAACTGGTCCTGACGGGGGAGATCATCACTGCCCGTGAGGCTCAGGCGCTGGGAATCGTGAACTCGGTCTATCCGCTGGAAGAGTTCGATGGGGCGGTCACCCGCCTGGTGGGCCGTATCAACAGATCCAGCGCCGCCGTGCTGCGCCTCGCCCGCCGCGCCATCTATGCCTCCGCCGGCGCGGACCTGAGAACCGCCTTGGACCGCAGCAGCGCCCTTTATCTGCACGACCTGATGAACACAGAAGACGCCCACGAGGGTCTGGCCGCCTTCCGCGAACACCGCAGGCCCCGCTGGAAGAACCGGTGATAGGCCCCCTGGAGCCCCCGCCCTCCGGGAGATGATCGCGGCAACCCCGCCGATTGCCCCAGAACAGAGCCTCTGCGCGGCCGGATGTCCGCATGCTAAGATATCGCCCTTGGAGGCGCGAAGAGCCGGGCGAACGCCATGCATGGACTGGTTGAGAGGATTCAGCAAGGAGACGTACAGGCAGCGTCGCGCTTGATCTCCCTGGTCGAGGACCGCCTCCCTGAGGGACGCGAAGCCATGAAGGCCCTTTTCAAGTTGACCGGTCGGGCCCGCGTCATCGGGATTACCGGGCCTCCGGGGGCGGGAAAGAGCGCCTTGGTCGATCAACTCACGCGCCTTTACCGAAAGGGGGGCAAGACGGTCGGGATCGTGGCCATCGATCCGAGCAGCCCCTTCAGCGGGGGCGCCCTGCTGGGGGATCGGATTCGAATGAGCCGGCACAGTGCCGACGAAGGGGTGTTCATCCGGTCCATGGCCTCCCGCGGGACCCACGGGGGAGTGGCTCGTACGACCGCCGAAGCCGTGCATGTGATGGACGCCCTGGGCCGGGATGTCGTTTTGGTTGAAACGCTCGGTGTGGGCCAAGAGGAGGTGGCAGTGGCCGCCCTTTCGGACTTCACGGTGGTCGTCCTCCAACCCGCCACCGGTGACGAGATCCAGATGATGAAGGCCGGGATCATGGAGGTCGGGACTCTCTATGTGGTGAACAAGGCGGACCTGCCGGGGGCCGGGGAGACGGCGCGGGCGATTCGCGAAATGCTTGACCGCTCCGGTTCGCCGCCAGTCGGAATCCCTGAGGGTTATGAAGATGAGCGCGTCTTCCAAACGGTTGCGACGACGGGCCAGGGGGTCGGGGCTTTGTACGAGGCATTAGGGGCGATGCAGGCCCATCTCCATTCAAAGCCCGAGGCTTTGGCCGAGCGCCGAAAGGCGAGGCTCCGTGAAAACTTTCGCGCTTTGCTGCTGGAAGAGGTTGGAGGGAGGTTGTGGAGCCGCCTGGAACGAACCGGCCGCTTGAATGACTGGATTGGGGCGCTGATGGACAGGTCGAAAGATCCCTATTCGCTCGTGGACGAAGTTTTGGAGCGATTGAACGGTCATTGGCCAACTGGAGAGGAAGTCATCGGGAGTTGAAAAACCGGTAGACGGGGATGAAAGCCCAGATTCCCAGGGGGGGCTT
>JBHIBA010000051.1:0-20031 GCA_046758845.1 Nitrospinota bacterium | reverse complement strand
AGGCCGGATAGACTCAGGACTCGGGGACTCCGCAGTCACCGACTCGGAAGTGAGCGGCTCGGGAGCCTCCGTTCCGAGCTCGCCCGTCCCGAGGTGGACCGGCACTTGATCTGGGTCAGCGTGGGGTGAATATTCTTTCGGAAATCCAAGTCCCGGGTGGCTTGGGAGGGTTGCGCCCCTCGAACGATCAGTCGGTCCTTCGGCCCGATCGTCGCTGATGAGCTCGGTTTCGAACCCTGAGGGTTCATCGTCGAAACTGGGGCGGACCTTTCGCGACCTGAGGGTCAGAACGAGGACGGATGCGATTCCGACTCCGATGAGGAACGACACAATCAACAGGGTCAGCATGCCCTCTCCCCTCCATGGGGGGGTCGGCGTTCGTTCCAACGCAAGGCGCGCCCCGCACGCGTGCCGAGATGAACGCCCTTCTCCACGGTCACCTCTCCATTCACCATGACCAGGTCGATTCCCTGCGGATAGCGGATCGACGCTCCAAAAGAGGAGGCGTCGCGGATCCGGTCCGGATCGAACACCACCAGGTCGGCCTTCATGCCGGGAGAGATGCGGCCCCGGTCGAGTAGGCCGACCCTTCCCGCCGGAAGCAGGGTCATCCGCGCGACCGCCTCGGAGAGCGGCATCAGGCCCTCACCCCGCACTAGATCTCCCAGAACCCTCGGGAAAGTCCCGAAGGCGCGCGGGTGGGGAGCCCCCCAGCCCAGCGGTCCATAGTGGGCCCGCGCCTCGGCGTCGGAGGCGACGAAGACGTAGGGCCTTTTCAGGATTTTCCGGAGGTTCGATTCGTCCATGAGGTTGAGCAGGACAATCTCGACCCACAGGTCCTCGGCGACCAGGAGGTCCATGGCGAAATCGGCCGGGTCTTGGCCGGTCCGCGAGGAAGAGGCGGAGACGCTGAGGCCCTCGAACGGTTTGTTATCGGTGCGCCCCACCAGGGAGATCACAACGTTGTCCCAATAACCCGGCCCTTTCTGCCGCCACGCCTGGCGAATGCGCGACCGGTCAGAGGGGTTTTGCAACTTGGCCACGGTTTCCCGTTTTCCGCCGTTGTGGACCCAATCCGGCAAAAGGGCCGAGAGGTGGGTGTTGGAAGCCGTGTAAGGGTAACGGTCGCACGCGACATCGATCCCGGCCCCGGCGGCATCTTCAATGAGGTCTAAAGCCCGGTCAATCTTCGACCAGTTTTCCCGCCCGGCCGTTTTGAGGTGGGAGATTTGCAGGCGGGCCCCGCTTTGGCGGGCTACGCGGATCACTTCCTCGATGGCTTCCAGAAGGCCCGCGCCCTCGCTCCGCAGGTGGACGCTGAAGAGCCCGCCGCATTTGGCGGAGGCGGCGGCGAGGGCGGTTGTTTCCTTCAGGGGAGCGAAACACGCAGGCGCATAGACCAACCCGGTCGAAAGGCCGAAGGCCCCCTGGGACATCCCCCGAGCCACTCCCTCCACCATCGTCCCAAGCTCGCCATCGGTCGGGGGCCGGCTGGCGCCGCCCATGACGGACTGCCGGAGGGTATTATGTCCCACTTGGTGAACGTAGTTCACGGACAGACCCAGTCCGTCCAAGCGGTCGAGGTATTCTTTCACTTCTGAGAAGTCCGGGTCGAGGCCGAAGCGCTGTTGGTAGGTCTTCCGACGCTCGTCGCGCGCTTCGCCGAAGATGGGCGCGGCCGAATACCCGCAGTTCCCCCCCACCTCTGTGGTCACTCCCTGTCGGATCTTGCTTTCGGCAAGGGGGTTGACGAGCAGGGAGTAGTCGGAATGGGAGTGAATGTCGATGAACCCGGGCCCCAGGGCCTTCCCGTTCAGGGAAAGGGTGCGGCGAGCTTCCATGCGGATGGCCGACCCCGACGGGGGGTCCCGTCGGAGGGCGGCGATTTCGTCGTTCCGGACCGCTACGTCCCCGGAAAAGGGGGGTCCGCCGGTGCCGTCATATATCGTCGCTCCCTTCAAAAGGACGTCAAAGCGATCAGGCAATATTGACCTCCGCCCGCATCGATTGCGGAAGGGCCTCCAGTCCCTTAGATTCTAACCGGGGAAGCCCGTTGCAGACAAGGCCTTTTGGAGGGGAGCTCGAGGCAGCCCGTCCGAAGGGTCTTCTCAGAGCCGGTCCAGGGCCACGCGCCCGCCTACTGCGACCCACCTGACCTCCAGGTCCGGATCCAAGACCAGCACGTCCGCGTCGGCGCCGGGGGCCAGTGCGCCTTTGCGTCCGTAAAGGCCGAGCGCTCGGGCGGGGGTTTCGGTGACCCAGGGAAGGGCCTCCTCCAGGCTGAAGCCGCATAGCCGCACGACATTGGCCAGTGCCCGTCGCGAGCTGAGGATCGCTCCGGCCAGCGCGCCGCCGGACGTGACGACCCGATCGCGTTGCCGAAAGATCCGCGTGCCGCCAAGGAGGAACCCTTCCGGCTCCCCGGTTTCCGTAACCTCATCGCCCGCGGGCGACGCGTCTGACACGAGAAACGCCCCCCCGGGACCCTTGAGGCGAAGGCCCGCCTGAAGGGCCGCGGGATGGACGTGAATTCCGTCGGCAATGAAGCCCGCCGTCACGCGGCGGTCCGTCAGGACCAAACCCAGAATCCCAGGCTCCCGGTGGTGGAAGCCGCCCATGCGGTTGTACGCGTGGGTGGCCAAACGCACACCGGCGCGGACCGCCCGTTCGGCTTCCTGATACGTTGCCTTAGTGTGGCCGAAGGCGGGCCGCCACCCTCTCTGTGAGACGGTTTCCAGGAGGTCGAGCGCACCGGAGAGCTCGGGCGCCAAGGTGATCAGGGCGGGCGCTGAGGGCCGTCCGTCCGCTCCTTCCCAGGCCCTGACGATTCGGTCAAACAGGGAAGGGTCGGGGGGGCGAAGGTGTTCCGGGGGGTGGGCGCCGGCCATCTCCGGGTTGAGGAACGGCCCTTCCACGTGGACGCCGCCCACCCGCGCGGCCGGATGCCCGTCCGGGAGGGAGGCGGACCGGACGGCGCAGAGGGTGTCCAGCAGGGTAGTTTCCGGAGCGCTGATCAGCGTGGGCAGGAACGTCGTCGTCCCCAGGGGGGCCAGGCTTCGGGCGACGGCCCGCACGGCGGTCTCCGTGCCCTCCAGGATGGCGCGACCGCCGCCCCCGTTGACCTGCAGGTCAATGAAACCCGGAACCACATGGCGCCCTTTTGCCTCAACGACGATGGCCCCGGGCGGGGGGTCGAGCCGGGTGTGGCAGGCTTCAATCCGCCCGTTGAGAAGAAGGAGGTCGCCCCCTTCGAGGGCCCCTTGCGGAGTATGAACCCTTCCCCCCCGAAGGAGGATGGAGCCTGCCGTTGCTTCCATAGAATGAGGGGGCGCTACTTGCGTGCCTTGAACTCTTTGCGGACCTGGTTGTTGGCGTCAATGAGGAGTTGCAGGTTTTCCCGGGCCTTTTGCCGGAGATTGTCACGAAGGGTTTTGAGAACGATGCGGCCCGCCAGCGTGGATATGCCCGGCACATCAGGGAGGTCGTGTTTTCCGGGGTCTTTGGAGACCTCCTCGATTTGGCGGGGAATCTCCTTTTCGGAGAAGAGTTCAGTTTCGGGATAACCGTAGGTCACCTTCACGTAGTCGCGCTCTTTTCGGGTGTCGTCCCGGGTTTCCCGGACGATGTTTTCCATGTCGATGGACTTGGGCTTTTTCTTCCCCTTTCGGACGATGCCTTTGACGGCGTTGAAGTACTTGGTCTGGGTCATGTCCCCCCCAAACTCATCCTGAGGGATTTTGGAACTGATCTCGAACTCGATTTGGCTGTCCCGAAGAACAGGGGTGCCGATCTCGTACGTGACGCCTTGGATGTTGAATCGATCTCCTTTCTTGGACACGTACTTTTCCCGAAACTCCCCCGTCAACTTGGACAGAGCCTCGGCAGCGTATTCCAGAAATAGCTGCGCTCTGAGCGTGCTCATGAAACGGCTGTCCTCCAGAGAGAGCGGATGAAAGGGCCGGCGGGCTCAGCAAGATGAAGCCCCACAGCTAATATAGGGGACGGCGGCAGCGGGGGCAAGGCCAGCGCCCTGGATCTTGACTGAATCGACGGTGGACTTATCGCCGCCGGAGGGATAACATCTTTTTCGCAGCTTTTCCCCGCCGACGACCGGGAAGGGGCGGTCCGGCCGATTTCGGCCTGAGGACGCCCGGAACCGACAGCCTGGTCACCGAAGAGGTATTCCATCCGCCGAGGCCGGCTCGGAAGGTTTCGGATGAAGGACATCGGCTCGTTCTTTCGGCGCCGCAACGTCGGCCTCATCGGGATTCCGGCGAAGCGGCGATTGGGCGGACGGTTGTTGCTTTCGTGCCTCGTCCTGGCCGCAGGGACGCTCCCGAGCGTCGGCGGTTGCGGCCGCTTCTGGGGATCGGTCCAGGTCGATAACCCAGTCAGGGACTTCCTGATGCAGGTGAAAAGCCGACGGGGAAGGGCCTTTGAACGGGTAGAATCGGCCCGCAAGGGGAAAGGACCTTTCGATGTCCAGGTCGTCCTGAAAGCCGGCGGAGCCGGCGGGGCGTCCGAGGAAAAGGATGTCCTCACCCTGGCTCGCGCTTGGGTCGGTGTGATCCAGCCGGTCGATCCACAAAAGGCATGGGTGGAGTTTGTGGATTCGGAAGGACAGGTGGTTGCCTGGGGGATGTTTCTGGTTGACAAGGGCATTTATGTGGGCTTCGGGCCGGGACCTTCCAAATAGGACTGTTGAGGGGTTTCCACGGAATTCGGAAACGCCGGACTGACGGGTTGAGAAGCCATGCCGGTCAGCGCAGACGCTCTCAGACGCGGAATGGCCTGTTTTGCGACGGGAGTCACGGTGGTCACCCTCTTGGACGATGAGGGGACGCCGCGGGGAATTACGGTGAACTCCCTGACCTCGGTTTCCCTGGAGCCCCCTTTGGTGCTGGTTTGTGTGGACCGAACGGCCAATCTGTTCAATTGTTTCCGCCGGAATCGGGTCTTTGCCGTCAATATCCTGAGCGAGTTTCAGGAAGAGAGTTCGCGCCGGTTCGCCTCGAAGATCGATAACAAGTTTGGGAAAGTCCCGTACCGGCCCGGCAAGCTGGGTTCCCCTCTCCTGGAAGGTTGCATCGGCTATCTGGAGTGCCGGATCGTGGACGAATACCCCGGAGGCGACCATACCATTTTCCTCGCGGAGGTGGAGGCGACAGAGTCCCCCCCCCAGGGCAATCCCCTCCTCTTTTTCGCAGGGAAGTACGCCAGGCTCTAAGCATCGCCCGTTACCTTCCCGCCTTGCGGCGGTTGAAGTTCGCCGGCCCCGGAAGAGTCAGCGGGCTTCGTGCGCCACGGCGCTCGGGACAAGGTCTTCCACCTTCATCCGCTCGTACTTCTCGAAGGGCTGGTGAATCCAGGGAGAGTCCTCCAGGTAGTCGACATAGTAGTCGGGACGGAAAGTGGAGACGGCCTTGTACCAGAGGGCGGCGGTCCGGATTTCTTCGACGTAAAACCCGTAGAAATGCTTCAGCCAGTCCACGCTCTTTGTGAGCGTGATACCTGAATCGACCAGGTCGTCCACCACCAGGACGTGCGATCCGAGGTTGGGCGAGGTTTTGGCCAGGTCGCGGGAGAAAATGATGTTGCTGCGCTCGGTCCGCTGCTCCCCTCCGTAGGATTCCACGGATAGAATGGCCAGCGGCCGGTCGAACAAGCGGCTGAAGATGTCCCCGATGCGAAGGCCCCCCTTGGCGATGCAGATGATCTGATTGAAGTTCCAGCCGCTGTCCCGGACCTGACAGGCCAGGTCCTCAATCTTCTTGTTGTATTCAGACCAACTAACGAAGAGATCCGACATCTCGCCTCCTTGTGACACTGGGTTCCAGGGATCCTCCCGTCCCGGCAGGGGTCGGAACCTCCCAACAACTTCATTGAGGAAAGTCCGGCTTTGAGAACTACTAAGATAGTCAAAAACCGGCGGATCGCAAGCCCTTCTCGCTGCGAGGGGTTGTCCGTTCGAGCCACTAAAATTCCCGAAAGGCGATTGCGCCCACTTGAAAATTTTTCCTCTATCGTAAAGCATCCGTCCCAGCCCAGGAACATGCTTCAGCAGGAGGGGAGGGCTTTCAATTTTTCCCTTGTCAGCATGTGCCCGAGTTGTGAGGCGTTGACAAGGCCCCGTCCCCTGATGTGATTGTTGAGGACGACGGACGTCTCGGGCGCCTTCGGGGTGGGCTCCCTCCTTCGGCCCGATGTCGACATGAGCCGCCTTCTTCGATAGGTTGAATCTTACGAGGGTTTTCCGCCAACCTTAATGACTCCCGGAGTGTAGGTCCCTTCCAGCCGCCGGCAGCGCGGCGCACCTTTTCAGGTTGAATTCTGAAGGCAATGGGGAGACCCGGAACATGAAAACGCATGAGGTTTTCGCAAGCCCTGAAACTGTTCATTGGGGGTACTTCGACCATCGCCTCGAGCCGATCCTCACCATCGCCTCGGGCGACCGTCTCGTCGTTCATACCGTCTCGGCCAATCCCGGCCTGCTACCCAGCGACCCGGCCAGATTCCCCGAGGAGATCCCGGCCATCCATTCGAAGGTTCGCAAGGGCGCGGGGCCGCACATCCTCCTGGGGCCCGTGGCCGTGGAGGGGGCGGAGGTGGGCGATGTCCTGGAAATCGCCATTGAGGAAATCAAACCCCGCGTCGATTGGGGATACAACCAGATGCGCCCTTTCGGAGGGGGCCTTCCCGAGGACTTTCCCTATTGGTCCCGCCGGATCATCGATCTGAACCTAAGAGAGGGGACCGCCGAGGTGATGCCCGGCTGGCAAGTTCCCCTCAGTCCCTTTTTCGGCCAACTGGGGGTCTGCCCCCCGGAAGAAATGGGAGAGATACCGAGCAACCCGCCTTATCTCCACGGCGGAAATCTGGACAACAAGGAGCTGGTGGCGGGCGCCAAGCTCTATCTTCCCGTTTGGAAGGAAGGGGCCGGTTTTTCCGTGGGGGACGGCCACGGCGCGCAGGGGGACGGCGAAGTCAACCAGACGGCCATTGAGACCTCTATGGACGGCACCTTCCGTCTGACCGTCCGGAAGGACATGGGCCTCCGCTTCCCGCGGGCCGAAACCCCGACCCACCACATCACGATGGGATTCGACCCGGATCTGGACGACGCCGCCAAGATCGCCCTGAGGGAGATGATCGATTTCCTCTCATCCGAATACGGCCTCAGCCGGGAGGACGCTTACTTCTTCTGCACGGTCGTCGTGGATCTCCGCATCACCCAGGTGGTGAATGGAAACAAGGGGGTCCATGCGATGCTGACCAAAGATTTTCTGCCCAAAGGGAAAGCCTAGACGAGCTCCTGTTGGGGCGAACGATGCGCGCCGAATGGACGCTCCCTTTTGGACGTTCAAGGCCAAATAGAACTTTGTTAGAAGCAGCCCGCGCTACACCCCTATCATAGGGAAGATCGGCCGGTGGATAGTCACTCTTCAAAAGCCTGGGTAAGGGGATGAAAAGTCTCTGGGACGACCGAGAGGCGGCGAAATACTCGGGAGACATCGGACTGAGGGTTTACACCTCGCGCCTGTTGGGTCGCGACCCGTCGTTGGTGCTGCACGGCGGCGGCAATACCTCGGTGAAGGTCCGGGAGAAAGGTCTCCTCGGCCGAGAGGAGGACATCCTGTACGTCAAAGGCACCGGCTGGGACCTGGCGACCATCGAGGAAGCGGGATTTGCTCCGGTGCGCATGGACCACCTGCTTGAGCTCGCGAATCTTCCGTCCCTTCCCGATCCGCAGATGGTCAACGAGTTCAAGACCCACCTGACGAAGGCGGACGCGCCCGCGCCCTCCGTGGAAGCCATCCTGCACGCCATCCTTCCGTACAAGTACGTGGACCATACCCACGCCGATGCGGGGGTCACGGTAACCAACACGGAAAACGGTTTCGGGCGGGTCCGGGAGATCTATGGCGACAGCGTGGTCATCATCCCCTACGTCATGCCGGGCTTCGACCTGGCCCGGGCCGTAGCGGAGCGTTTTCCCGGGGAAGCCGGGGAGAACACCATCGGGATCGTCCTCATGAACCACGGCGTTTTTTCCTTCGGCGAAACGGCGAAGGAGTCCTACGAGCGTATGATCGGGCTGGTGGATCGCGCCGAGCGCTACCTCGTCAAGCAAGGGGCCTGGGACCTGCCGCCCGCCGGGCGCCGGCTGAGCGATGCGCCGCTGCGAACGGAGCTTGCCCGCTTGCGCAAAGAACTCTCTGAGGTTTCCGGTTTTCCCGTCATCCTCTCCGCCCGCGGAAGCCCTCTGGGCGCGGTCTTCGCGCGCCGAAAGGATGTTGGGGAGATCTCGCAGCAGGGTCCGGCGACGCCGGATCACGTGATCCGCACCAAGCGTCTTCCCATGCTCGGACGGGATGTCGGGGGTTACCGGAAGGCCTATGAGGCGTACTTCGCCGCCCACGCCCCAAGTGCGCGGGAAAAGAGGACGATGCTGGATGCGGCGCCGCGCGTGATTCTCGACCCGGATCTCGGCCTTTGCACGGTCGGCAAGACCGCGAAAGAGGCCGACATCGTGGCGGACATCTACGAGCGCACCATCGAGATCATCCTGCGCGCCACGGCCCTGGGGGGGTACCGGACGCTTTCGGCAGAGGAACTCTTCGACGTGGAGTACTGGGACCTGGAGCAGGCCAAGCTGCGCAAGGGGGGCCCGCCGCCCGTCTTCACCGGCGAGGCGGCGCTGGTGACGGGCGCCGCGTCGGGGATTGGGAAGGCCTGCGTGGATTCGCTGCTGAGACGGGGTGCGGCGGTTATCGGCCTGGACCTGAACCCGGCCATCGAAACGCTGCACGGGCGTCCGGATTACCTCGGTGCCACCTGCGACGTGACGGATGAACCGGCCGTACAGCGCGCGCTGGAAAGAGGAATCCGCCGTTTCGGCGGTCTGGACATGCTGTTCCTGAACGCGGGGATCTTTCCCCAAAGCCGCCCCATCAGCGAGCTGTCCACAGAGGAGTGGCGCCGGGTGATGGGCGTGAACCTGGACGCCAACTTGTCGCTGATGCGGGAATGCCATCCACTGCTGAAGCTGTCGCCCAAGGGCGGGCGCGTGGCGGTCATCGGATCGAAAAACGTACCGGCCCCTGGACCGGGCGCTGCGGCCTATTCGGCTTCCAAGGCGGCGATCAATCAGCTCATGCGGGTGGCGGCCCTGGAGTGGGGGGGAGATGGCATCCGCGTCAACACGATTCACCCGGACGCCGTTTTCGACACGGGCATCTGGACCCAGGAAGTCCTGGAGTCGCGCGCCAGAAGCTACGGACTGAGCGTGGAGGAGTATAAAAAGAAGAACGTTTTGAAAGTCGAGGTGACGAGCCGCGACGTGGCGGAGCTCGCCGCAGAGATGTGCGGGCCGCTTTTTGCCAAGACCACGGGCGCGCAAATTCCGGTGGACGGGGGGAACGACCGGGTCATTTGAGTCCTTCCCTGCGGACTCCAGACGCTGGGAACCGTTCCGACCGGCTTGAAGGAGCCGCGCGCGAGATATGGCCGGGCGTCAGGAAGTCAGAGAGACGAAACGGAACCTGGCCCTTGCGCTGTTATTGATTTTTGCGGGGGCGCTGGCCTTCCGTCTGTGGGGGATATTCAACCCGCTTCTGGACTTTCACGGCTGGCGGCAGACCCTGACCGCCATGGTGGCGAGGAATTTCTACCGCGAGGGGATGAACCTGTTCGCCCCCCGCCTGGACGACCTGAACCCCTATTTCGAGTTTGAATTCCAGATCTACCCCTACCTCGTGGCGGTTCTCTATCAGCTTTTCGGCGTCCGGGAATGGCTGGGCCGGCTGACGGCGATTCTTTTCAGCCTGGGGGCCCTCGCCTACCTTTACGGCCTGGGGAAAAGATTCCTGGACCGGACGGCCGCCCTCGTCGCCGTCTCCCTGTTTGCGATCCTCCCGATGTCGGTCTACTACGCCCGGACCTTCATGCCCGAGTCCACGATGCTCTTCTTTTCCTTAGCGGGCTTGTACCATTTCGACGCTTGGCTCGGCCGGCGCAGGGGACGGGACTACTGGCTTGCGGCCGTTGGAATTTGCGGAGCCCTCTTGGTGAAGCTCCCCGCCCTTTACCTCTTTCTGCCGTTGGCCTACCTGGCGTGGGAGAAGTCCGGTTGGAAAGCCGCCCGGGATTTCCGGTTCTGGATCTTCGCGGTTCTGGCCCTGGTTCCCCCCGTTCTCTGGTACGGCTACACCAGCGCCCTGGCGAGCGCCGCTCTCGGGGGGGGGAATATCTGGCTGCAAAACGACAAGCTCTTCGGGATCGAATACCTCAGCTCCGCCAAGTTTTACCGGCTCATCTTCCTGACCCGCCTCGGGGAGAAGATGTTCTCCTACTCCGCGTTTCCCCTGCTGCTGGCCGGGCTTCTTCTTCCCCTTCGGCGGGGTCGGGAGCGCGCCCTGTATTTCTGGCTGGGGGCGGTCATTCTCTACTTTTTCATTGTGGCGAAGGGTAATTACATCCACGAATACTATCAGTTGCCCGTCCTTCCCGTAGGATGTCTCTTCGTGGGCAAGGCCGCCAGCGCTGCCGTGGCCTGGGCCCGCAAGCGAGGCAACCTCCTGATTCGGGATCGGTTCTGTTGGGTCGTGGCCGCCTTGCTCTTGTTCGTTCCATTCCATGCCGTCTTCCTGGTCAACCGCCGGCTGCGTACGGACCTCTCCGTGCTTCGATTCGCCCGTCAGGTCGCCGCCCTGACGGGCGCCGAGGACAGGCTGCTGGTTCAAGACAGCCACCAGACGGATTTGCTCTACTACGCCGATCGCCGGGGCTGGTACGTGGGAAACCACGTGAAGGTGGATGAGCGTTGGCTTGAGAGGTATCGGGAGGGAGGCGCCCGCTACTATGTGACCCGGATGGCGGGACTCCGGCGGGCGAACCCTGTGCTCTACCGCTATCTGCGGCGGAGCTATCCGTTTCTTGGAGAAGGCAGGGACGGGATCATCGTGGACCTCAATCGGCCCTTGAAGGTGATGCGAAACGCGGAACGCGGGAGTTGAGTTCCAGAACAGCTCGGCGACGTTCCTTGATCGGGGATGGGCGTTGGGATAGCCTCGCGGAAGAGATTGCGTTCTCAACGGGAGGGAAGCCGTCATGGCGAGCTTTGGAGAGCGGATGATTCGGGCCGCCAAGCTAGACGCGGGACTGTACGAGGAAGTGGAAGCCGACCGGACTGCGATGGGTCAGGCAATGAGTGTAGTGGTCCTTTCCAGCGTGGCGGCCGGCTTGGGGATGGGCGCCAGGGGCGGGTTCGGGGGGATCCTCCTCGAAACCTTCGCCGCTCTCCTGGGGTGGTATGTTTGGGCGTTACTCACCTATTGGATCGGAACGAGGCTCCTTCCCGAGCCGCAGACGGAGGCCGACGTTGGAGAACTCCTCAGGACCACCGGTTTTTCCAGCTCCCCGGGCTTGATCCGGATCCTGGGCATTCTTCCGGGCCTCCGAACGGTGGTCTTCTTCGTGGCTTCCGTCTGGATGCTGGTTGCGATGGTCATCGCCGTGCGCCAAGCCCTGGATTACCGCAGCACCGGACGCGCCGTGGGCGTGTGCGCCATCGGATGGGTTATACAACTCTTGGTTTTGGGCTTGCTGGCCGGGCTGTTCGGAAGCGCCAGTGGGCCGCCGTGAGCGACCTCTGACCCGGTTCCTCTCATCGGCCATTCAGGCAGTTACTAAAGGGAGCAAGTTATCATTGACATGAACCTATCTCAAAATCCCATTTCCCATGCCTTGGGCCTTTGGTCGTCATTTCCGCGAAAGCGGGAATCCAGTGTTTTCAAGCTTTTGCGGATGCCCGCTTACGACATGCGGGTATGATGGTTCGGGCACTACCCATTTTGAGATAGGTTCATGTCATTCTGAGTGCGGGTCATTGGCCCGCGCGAAGAATCTCGCAATTCGTTGTATCGAACGTCGGATGACCCTACGGCAAGGGCGGCGGCGAGACCCTTCGCTCCGTTGCGTCTTCCAGCCTTTCTTTCCGGTGGATGATGGCCCGTCGCTCAGGGTGACAAGGGTCTCAACGATTTAGTGCTCCCAATAATATGTGGATGGGGCTTTAGCCCCTACGCTACACCGCATATGGCGATGTGGCCAATTCCCTAATTCAGACCTATGACCCTTTCCGGCGCAGACCGGCGTCCCATCAAGATCCTTCGCGTCATTGCCCGTCTGAACGTCGGCGGGCCCGCCCGGCACGTCATCTATCTGACAGAAAGGATGAACGGGACCGGGTTCCACACCATCCTCGTCAAGGGCGCCGAGTCCGAAGCGGAAGGGACGATGGAGAGCCTGGCACGGGCGCGCGGGGTGGAATACGTGTACCTCGCCGAACTGGGAAGGGAAATTCGGGCGTGGGACGACCTGACGGCCTTCTGGAAGCTCTTTCGGTTGCTGAGGAAGGAACGTCCCGACATCCTCCACACGCATACCGCCAAAGCCGGAGCTGTGGGACGGCTGGCGGGCCTCCTCTATCGGTGGACGACCCCCAGCGGCCGAGCCATGAAAATCTTTCACACCTTCCACGGCCACGTCCTCCGGCAGTATTTCGGCTTCTGGAAGAGCCTCCTGTTCCGATGGGTCGAGCGGCTGCTCGCCCGGGCCTCGACGCGCGTGATCACCCTCAGCGATGCCCTCCGCGATGAGCTTGTGGCCTTCGGCGTCGCCCCCCCTGAAAGGATTTCCGTGGTTCCGCTCGGGCTGGAACTGGAGGATTTTCTGGCCATGGGGGGGGGGAAAGGGAAAAATTCCGGGCCCGGCTTCCGGGCTTCATTGGGGATCTCACCCGAAGCGTTTTTGGTCGGCAGCGTCGGGCGTCTCGTTCCTATCAAGGATCACCAAACCCTCTTCCAAGCCGCCCGGTTGTTGATTGAGGAGGGGGAGGACGTGCACCTCGCGGTCGTGGGGGACGGCGAGCTGCGGGGGGAACTGGAGCGTCGGGCGCGGGAGGTCCTCCCCAGGACCCGGGCGCACTTCGTCGGTTGGCGTTTTGACCTCCCCTTCGTCTACAATGCCCTCGACGCGGTCGTCCTGTGTTCTCTGAACGAAGGGACGCCGGTGTCGCTCATCGAGGCTATGGCCGCGGCCAGGCCGGTCGTAGCCACCGCCGTCGGGGGGGTCCGGGACCTCATGGGAGGGGGTGCTTACGGGCATCCGGCTCCCGGGCGGCCGGGACGGGTGGAGGACGCAGAGCGGGGCTTGCTGGTTGCGCCGCGCGATCCGGCGGCGCTGGCGGCGGCGCTTCGAAGGGTCCGAGAGGAGCCTCAGAAAGCGGCTGACCGGTGCCGGGCGGGGAGAAGCTTTGTGAAGGATCGATTCGGGGTGGAGCGCCTGGTGGCGGATCTTTCGGCGTTGTATCAAGAGCAGGTCGTGTCCTGATTTGGAAACCTTCTTATTCCCTGGTCTACCCTGGCGCACACTGAATCCGGAATTGCGCCCCTTAAGAATTCAAATTCGGAGACTACAGAAGAGGAATAGGGCTTGCCTCAGGGGAATGAAAGTTCTAGAATTTGTCGATTTGAAGTCGGGGCGGGCGACGCAGTCTCCGCCCCTGTCTTTTTGAGAGGGTTGGCTTTATGAATATCTTGGTCACAGGAGGAGCCGGTTTTATTGGCTCCCATCTATTGGAGGCTCTCCTGGCGCGGGGGGACCGCGTCACCGTCCTGGACAACTTGTCGACGGGAGACCTGGGGAATATTGAGCATCTGCTGGGAAACCCGGACCTGGAATTCGTGGAGGGTTCGGTCACGGACGCGGGCCTGACGGATCGTCTGGTGGGCCGCTCCGATCAGGTCTATCACCTGGCGGCGGCGGTCGGGGTCAAGCTGATCATGGAGCGGCCGGTGGAGACCATCGAGACGAACGTCTGGGGAACCGAAATGGTCCTCCGCGCCGCCCATGCTCACATGAAAAAGGTCCTCATCGCTTCCTCCTCGGAGGTCTATGGAAAAAACAGCTCCGGTCCTTTGAAAGAGAGCGACGACCGGGTACTGGGGTCCGTCATGAAGCATCGTTGGGCCTACGCCAACACGAAGACCCTGGACGAGTTCCTGGCCCTTGCGTATTTCCAGGAGAAGAACCTCCCCGTCGTCATCGTCCGCTTGTTCAATACGGTGGGACCCCGGCAGACGGGGGCATATGGGATGGTGATACCGAATTTTGTCCAGTCCGCCCTGGCGGGAGAGCCGATTCGGGTTTTCGGCGACGGCCGCCAGTCCCGTTGTTTCTGCCACGTCTCGGACGCCGTCCGCGGCCTGATGGGTCTGATCGACCACCCGGATGCCTTGGGCGAGGTGTTCAACATCGGGAACTCATTGGAGATCAGCATCGAGGCCTTGGCCCGCCGAATCAAGGAGTTGACGGGGAGCCCTTCGGAGATCGTCTATGTTCCTTACGAAGAGGCGTATGGGGAGGGTTTCGAGGACATGAAGCGGCGGATACCCGATCTGACCAAGGTCAGAGAACTCATCGGCTTTAGGCCGAGTATCCATTTGGACCGGATCTTGCCCTCCATCATCGATCATTTCAAAACCTTGCGAGAGGAAGGCAAGGTCAAGACGGCCGGGTCGTCGGGGAATCTGTGATCCGGCGCGGACCCCCGAGAGGTCCAGCCGAACGACGGGCGCGCGGGCCGTGGACAGGATTTTGTCTGCGAGGCCGGCGATTCGATTGACAGCGTGATCGGGCGACCCTATAATAACAATTAGCGGTTAAAGCGAAGGAGCGCCCGTTATTGGGCAGCCCGAGCGAGCCGCTTTGCGTGAAATCCAACAAATCCGGGAGAGTTCTCTAATGGCTACGATGATCACGGACGAATGCATCAGCTGCGGGGTTTGCGAGCCGGAATGCCCGAACGAGGCCATCAGCGAAGCGGAAGACATCTTCGTCATCGACCCGAACACGTGCACCGAGTGTGTCGGGTTCCACGACGAAGAACAGTGCGCTGTGGTCTGTCCGGTAGATTGCTGCGTTCCGGACCCGAATAACGATGAGACGGAAGAGCTCTTGTTGGCCCGGGCGAAGCAGCTCCATCCGGACCAGGAGATTCCAGACCTGGACGCCCTGACCCCGGAGCTGTCCCGCTTCCGCAAGGCATAAGCCCGCAACCCAAAAAGAACCTCCCGCTCCATTGCTTGAACAGAGGGCGGGAGGTTTTTTTCTGCTCCCCCTCGGCAGTCTAGCCAAGGGCCCCTCCCCCGCGTGGGGGTCTGCCGGCGGCCAATCAGCGCGAGATCACGAACTCCCAGTCCAGGAAGGTCTCGATCCCGATCCGGGCCAGCCGGCCTTCTTGCAGCCGACGGTCATCGAACGCAACGAAGTGAATCAGCTTCAGTAAGGGAAGTTCTCGAACGACTTTCTCGAGGGCCTCTGTTCCCCCTGGATGGATGAGGCGGACGTACGGCTCATCCAACCTCCATTCCCAAGGGTCCGCCGTGACGGCGATCCAGTCGCCGCGCGCCGCCAGGCGGTCCCAGCCGGAGAACGCCCGCTTTTGATACTCGGGCAACAAATCGCCCGCCAGGACTAAGGTAAAAAGAAAATGGTGCCCCCACCAGAACAACGACCGGTAGGCGAAGATGTGCTCCTTCGAGAACCGGCGCGGAAAATCCAGGTAAATGTAAGGCAGGTCGTAGTGATGCTCCCCTCCGCTCAGCTTCCCCTTGGTGAAATCCACGCCTTCCGGCGCCAGATATCGCTGCGGCTTCAAGCGGGTCCGCAGCTCATCGCGGATCTGTGAAAAGGCTCTCCGGATCTTTTCACTGACCGCCTGTTTTCTCTCGAAAAAAATCTTGTCCGCGATCAGAGAGCGTTCGGACTCGGCGAACTGAATCTCCTCGTTCACCAGGTTGTCCTTTCATCTTCGATCTGGGTACCCACCTGCGCAGTCAGCGGGCCAGTCGGGAATTTGGTAGTGGGTCAGTTTGTTGAATGACCCCTGCCTTCCTGCGTTGTAGCCGCGATTTGAGCACGTTCGCTTCGCTCAGTGCAGGCTCCGCGGAAATCGCGGCCGGGGCTACACCAAATGATGGCAGAGCCGTGGGCAAAGCCGCGCCCCGCGCTATACCCCGCCAAACAATCAAACGGCTACGCAAACGTATTTCTGCGTCCGGGCGCTCAGCAATTCTATTAAATATGTGGGTCAGGCGCCGAAGTCGTACGTCTTCCCCTGTTCGAGCCAACGGACCCTCGGCTCTCCCAAGGCCTTCACCTGCGCCAGAATCTCTTTCAGGTGAGCGGGCTTGGCGTGATACAGGTACACGGGCGCCTCCGGGGGCATTTTTCGAAGCTCCGCCTGGAGCAATGCGGGGGTCATGTGACCGGCCCGGCGGGCGACCTCCTCCATCTGGTTGGGGAAGGAGGTTTCGGTGATGATGGCCCGGAGGTCGGACAACCCCTCGGCGGCCTCCCACACGGCCTCGGTGGGGCCTGTATCGGCCGTGTAGAGGAGGCTTCCGCCCGGCCCCCGCAGAAGGAACCCGGCCGTGGGGACGGCGTGGTTGACCGGATAGGCCGTCACTTCCATACGCGCCAGGCGGACGGCCCGGCCGGGGGAAAGCCTCCGGATTTCCAGCCCGGGGGAGCCCGTGAAGCCGCCTTCGGTCAGCTTGGGCCAGAGGTGGCCGTTGAAGAGATGGTTTTCCAGAACGTCTGAGGTTTCGCTCAAACACCACAGATGGAGCGGGTCGCTGCGCCCCCCCAGGGTGTTATCCAGGAGGAAACACAGCCCCGCCACGTGGTCGATGTGGGCGTGCGAGAGGAGGACGTCCCCAAGCGCCGCCTGGGCATCGAGGGGAAGGCCTGACGCGGCCGATCCTGCGTCCAGAAGAACTGTGCGGTTGAGAAGAAATGAGGTGGGGCGGCACCGATCGCTGCTGCCGCCGTAGGCCCCGAGGACGGTCAGTTCGATGGGACTTCTCCGTCAGGGACGGGCGATGCGGTGGTCTGTGATCCCGGTTGGGTCGCTCAGGGGTGGGCGTGCGCCACCTCCTGGCCCGAAGCGGCCAGAATGGCCTCGACGATCTTCACATAGCCGGTGCAGCGGCAGATGTTTCCCGAAAGGGCCTCGCGGATCTCGGCTTCGGTGGGCTTGGGGTTTTCCTCCAAGAAGGCCTTGGTCGTCATGATGAACCCCGGCGTGCAATACCCGCACTGGAGCGCCCCGTAATTGACGTAGGCCTTTTGAATGGGGTGCAGCCCGCTGTCTTCCCCGCGCAATCCCTCGATGGTCGTCACTTCGGCGTCTTTCACCTGAACGGCCAGCATGAGACAGGACTTGATGTTCTGACCGTTCAGCAGCACGGTGCAGCATCCGCAGACCCCGGACTCGCAACCCCGCTTCGTCCCCGTCAGACTCAGGTCATCCCGAAGCGCTTCCACCAGCAAGCGGCGGGGCTCGACCGCGATCTCGTGTTCCTCGCCGTTGACGCGAAGCGAGATCAGTTGCTTTTTCACGCCGGATTCCTTCCCTTCCCGCGGGCGCGCTCCACCGCCCGAAGCGCCGTCCGCTTGACGATGACCTTGATGATCTCCCGCCGGTAATCCGCGGAACCTCGAAAATCGTCCAGGGGGTCCACCTCTTCAGAGGCGGCCTGGCCCGCTCGGGCGAAGACCTCCTCGTTGGCCGGTTGGCCGCGCAACGCCTCTTCCGCCGCCCGAGATCGGAGCGGAATGGGGGTGGAGGCCCCCAGGGACACCCGCGCGTCGGTGCACGTCCCGTCCTGCGCCAAGGTGAGGACCATCCCCACGCCCAGCAGCGGGCGATCCTCCGCCGGTGTGGTCGTGAACCGGGTGTACACCCCTACCGAATCCGGCGGCGGGGCGGGGATCCGAATCTCCGTCAAGACCTCGCCCGACCTGAGGTTGGTTTCATAAAAATCCACGAAGAACTCTTCCAGCGGGATTTCCCGCTCCTCGCCTTCCCGGTGGGTCTTGACGCTGGCGCCCAAAGCCATGAAGCAAGCTGGGGGATCGGACTGAGGGTCGGCGTGGACCAGGTTCCCGCCGACGGTGGCCATGTTGCGGATTTGAGGGTTGGCGACGCGGCGGGCCATTTCGGTGATCATGGGAAAGCGGGCCGCAATCTCCGGGTGATGTTCGATGGAGCGGTGCTTGGTGCGGGCCCCGATCCGCAAGGCGCCGTCCTCCAAGCGGATATAGTCGAGCCCGGAAACGGCGCCCAGGCTCACCACGTGGGTCGGGCTGAAGATCCGCTGGCGCATCAGCAGGAGCAGAGAGGTGCCGGCCGCCATCAGCTTGGCGCCCTCTCCGTGCTCGGTCACCAGGCGGCTCGCGTCCTCCACGCTCCCCGGCTCCAGCCACTCGAAGTTTCTCACTTTACTTCCCCCTTCGACCGGAACCCTTCGGCTCAGGGTTTGTAGTTCTCGATGAAATCTTCCAGGCGGATATCATCGGACCCCGGAACGGCGATCTCCTCCGGATAATTGGACTTCCGGGTTGCGTCGATCCCCACCTTGGTGACCAGGTGAGAGCCGCCGGCCGGATCGTAGGAGGCGGGGTCCAAGGGGGAACCCTTGGAGTAGGGGACCATGAAGATGTCGTGATCGCCCCGGACCCGGGTACCGATGGCGTGGAGGACCTCGGTGTCGTTGGTGATGTCCACGTCGTGGTCCACCACGACGACGAACTTCAGGAATGGGTCCGCCACGAAGGCCGCCATCGCCGCCTGTTTGGCCTCGCCTTCAATCATCTTTTCGATGGCCACGTAGCAGATGAACCGAAACCGTCCCGCCCGGGGCATGTGGACCCCTCGGACCGTCGGGGAGGCGATCCTCACGGTGTCTTCGATGAAGGTCGAACGGATAAGTCCGGACAGGAGAAGGTTGTCGGGATGGCCGACGAAGGCGTTCTGATAGATAGGGTTCTTTCGGTGGGTGATGGCCTTCACCTTCACGATGGGGTTCATCCGCTGGGGACCGTACGTGCCCGGGTACTCGCCGAAAGGCGCCTCGGGCTCCCGGGTGTGAGGAAGGATCTCGCACTCAAGGACGATCTCCGCGTCGGCGGGGACTTCCAGCGGGATGGTTTCACACTTCACCAACTTGACCGGCTGCTGCAAGATCCCGCCGGCGATGTGAAGCTCGTCCGTTTCCAGGGGCGTGAAGCTCAGGGACCCGAGGAAGAAGGCCGGGTGGTGGCCGAGGACGGCGGCCATGGGGCAGGGGAGATCCCGGTTTTCGTACTTTTTCCAGATGTAGTGGCCGTGAGCCGTTTCGGAGATCTGAATTCCGAAGGTGTTCCTGTCCTTGACCATCAGGCGGTAGATGCCGATGTTATTGACGCCGCTGTCGGGGTCCCGCATCATGTCCAGGCCCGCCGTGATGTACTTACCGCCGTCCTTTTCGTGATAGGTGCAGATGGGGAACTCGTTGACGTCCACCTCGTCCCCCATCTTGATGACCTCTTTGACGGGGCCGGTATCGACTATCTCGGGCTGAAGGGGGCTCGACTCCCGCTTGTGATATTCGGTGAGGAAGTCCTTGACCGTCCCCTCTTGCATGCCCAGGGCCAGGCGCAGGCGGGTGAGGCTCGCGTGCATGTTCGCCACCAGCGGGATTCTCGAGCCCTTCACGTTTTCGAAGATCACCAGGGGAAACTTGTTGTCCTTTTCCAGGCGGGTCAGGATCCCTGTAACGCCGAAGTGCGGGTCCACTTCTTTCTTGATGCGGACCACTTCCTCCGGGTGGCGCTCTTCCAGGAATTCGATGAATCCTCTCAGGTCCTGGGTTACGGTTACGGTGGGGTTCATCGCTTTTTCCTCGCTAGCAAGAAGTCACCAAGCTCCGGTCCGGCCTGCTGAGTGGTGAAGCCGACTTCCGAGTTGCCCGGGGGAGTGCATCTTGCCAGCCCTTGAGTTCTGAGTCAAGAAATTGTACGGGTTCAAGACATATGAGACACGGACGGTGAGCCCGCCCACTGGCGCGAGGGAGATTTGAGAGGAAACTTCTTTGCGGGGGGCGCTTTTTGGGCACTGGCGTGCCGGCCGGACGGCGGTTGGAG
>JBHIBA010000050.1:0-20148 GCA_046758845.1 Nitrospinota bacterium | reverse complement strand
CTTGCCAGGTTGCGAAGGACTCGGTCCAATCCTGAGGCCGGGATACCCGGCTAGATTTCCCTCGGGGCGGGGGCGGCAATGCGCCGCGCGTCTCCGCTTCCGTTACCCACCTATATACAGGCCGAACGGGTTCGATTTGGCGCTGGAATTCTTGTTGGTTCAGAAAAGAAAGCCATGAGCGCAAACGGGTTTTAGCTCAGTCTCGGCGTACAAACCTTTGCCGTCTAACCTACGATGTCCAATCCGGATGAGCTCATGACACCTTGCGCGCCGTGCCCCGGTGCAGACCAAATACCCGCGTTGCTTAGCGGATGTTCATCCTTTCAGTGCAGTCACTATTCGGGAAAGACAGGGCGGAACTGGTGCCGCGCAGGTGCTCGATTGGGATTGTCTTGACGAGTCCCACGGTGAGCAAACGCATTGAAACCGGAGGAGCATCGAACATGGCTGAAATGAAGCTCGAGCGCGAGGCGCTGATAGACGTAGCGATGGGGTTCGAACCCGCAGACACGGTGATCATCAACGGTCAGATAGTCAACGTGCATACGGGGCGAATCCAATCCGACGGCTTGGCCATCAAAGGCCCTCGAATTGCTGCGGTAGGAGATGTCGAGTATACAATCGGTCCGGAAACCAAAGTCATAGATGCAGAGGAGCGGTTTCTGGCGCCTGGCTTGATCGATCCTCACTGCCACCAGTGGCATACCTACACCAACTCGACGGTCTTCGCCGCCTGCAGGCTCCTTCATGGATCCACAGCCATTGCAGTTGGCTTTTACGGGCATGCCATCGTAACCGGCATGAAGTCGGTTCGCTTCTTTCTCGATGAACTGCTTGCGACTCCCGTCAAACCGATCTTCCTTGTGCCCACAATGTGTTACATCCAAAACCGGGGGCTCGGTTTGCCAACCTCGCCTAATACGCCGACGATTGAAGACTTGTTCGAGGCGCTCAACTGGCCGGAAACGAAAGGAGTTGAGGAAACCGGCCCCGAGGAAATGCTCCAACGGGAGCGTCGTGACCCCGGAATCCTGCGCTTAATCGAGGAATGCCTCCGCCAGGGTAAAGTGACCAATGGCCACTCTGCCGGGATGCACGACGACCGCATCACCAACGCGTGGACGGCCGCCGGCATCATGAATAATCACGAGATCGTGTCTTTTGAAGAGGCGAAGCGTCAGGCCGAGCTCGGGCTGCACATCATGATCCGGGAGGGCAGCGCAGTCAACGACGTTCGACAAGTGCTTCCGGTTATCACCGAGCGAGGTTACGCCTCTCGCGCTTTCCAGCTATGCACCGATGTCGTCACTCCCGACTGGGCTCTGGAACGCGGACAAATGGACAACACAGTGCGTGTGGCCATCAAGAATGGGTTGGATCCCATAACGGCCATCCGCATGTCAACCATACAGCCGGCGGAGCATTTCCGGGTCAACCATGACATGGGAGCCATTGCGCCCGGCAGGTTGGCAGACATCTTGTTCGTCGATCACCTGGTGGAATTCCAAATCTCAATGGTAATGGCCAACGGACAGATTTGGGTAGAGAATGGTGAGCTCACCCAGCAGCTACAGCCCCCCGAGTATCCGAAGTGGCTCTACGGGACAATGAACATTAACCGTGTCCTGAAAGCGGAAGACTTCCGTGTGCCCGCACCGGAAGGCGCCGGATACACAGTCGATGTGCGGGTAATCACCACGCGAGATGGATCGCTGGAGACCCCTGAGTCCATTGAGACCCTACGGGTTGTGGACGGCGCGATAGAAGCGGACCCCAGTAAGGGAATCAATAAGGTCGCGATGATCGACCGCATGTTGGGGACCGGTGAGCTCGGCGTGGCCTTCGTCAAAGGCTTCAATCTTCATGAAGGATGCATGGGGACAACGGCGAACGTCTTCAACCAGAACATTGTGTTGGTTGGAACCTCTGACCGGGATATGGCCGTGGCGGCGAATGAGACAATCAAGATGGGTGGAGGCTTCACCGCCGTCCGGGAGGGGAAAGTCGCGGCGGAATTTCCAACTCCGCTGAACGGCCTGGTAACGGACTTGACTCTGGATGAGATGGTCAAAGCCCAGAATCGTCTGTTGCAAGTTTGGCGCGAAATGGGTTGTTCCCTTGAGACACCGCAGACGAATCTGGAGTTCGTGTCCCTCGTGACCATTCCTTCATTGAAAATTTGCACCAAAGGCCTGGCGCTCATAGGCGAGGATAGGTATGAGCTGGTGAGTGTGGTTGTCTGACTGGGTGCGCTGACACGCTGGCTGCGGGACTGTCGCCGGGCGGCCGGATTTGGAAGGTGACTAGGCTTCTTATCCGGGAAGGCGAGGGGGCCGTCTCACTTATTGAAAGACCGATACCGGGGCGTGACGGGCCGCCCACGGTCTCGCCTCTTCGAGCTGTCCCGCCAGGCGAAAGAGCACCGCCTCCTCTCCGAAACGGCCGATAAAATGAGTCCCTACGGGGAGACCCTCTGCGTTCCAATGCAGGGGCACCGACATGGCGGGCTGCCCGGTGCTGTTCGCAATCGCCGTGAAGGGCGCGAACCTGCCGTCTATCTCCACCCAATCCAAGGGACTCCCAGCGGGTGGCTCCAAAGCGCCGAGCGGAACAGGAGGCTGGGCGAGAGTTGGGGTGAGCCAAACGTCATATGTCTCGAAGAATCGGGCGATCTCCCGCCCGGCCTTCTGAAGGACCTCGACCTCATGGAGGTGCTCGGCGGCGCTGCGTTTCCGCCCGAGCTCCTGCAGCGCCCAAGTGACGGGCTCGAACTCCCGCTCGACGGGCGTCCGGCCCGTACGGCGCGCCCAATGGTCCACCAGCCAGGCGTTCCCCTCTGCCCACAGCATGAACCAGGCCTCTTCCGCCGCTTCCCCGTCAAAGCTCGGCGCGGCCTCGGCGACCTTGTGGCCCAGCTCGGCACAGATTCCTGCCGCGTCGTCCACGGCCCGCATGCAGTCCGGGTGGACGTCGACTCCGCTCGGCGCCTGCGTGGAGAAGGCGATGCGAAGACTTTTTGGGTTCACCCCCACTTCTTTGAGAAAAGGGCGCGCAGGCGGAGGCGCCCAGTATGGGTCTCCGGTTGCCGGCCCCGACGTGGCGTCGAGGAGGGCGGCGCTGTCGCGCACCGAGCGGGTGAGGGCGTGCTCTGCCACGAGGCCGCTGTAAACGTCCCCAAAGTAGGGACCGAGTGGGTTGCGCGCGCGTGTAGGCTTGAGGCCAAAAAGGCCGCAACACGAGGCGGGAATCCGGACCGAGCCTCCTCCGTCGTTGCCGTGGGCCATGGGCGCGAGTCCGGCCGCCACGGCCGCCGCAGACCCTCCGCTGGAGCCTCCCGTCGTCCGGCCTGTATCCCATGGGTTCCGGCTCGGACCGAATAGACGGGGCTCGGTCGTCGAGGCGTTCCCGAACTCGGCGGTGTTCGTGATTCCGACGACGTTGAGGCCCGCGCGCTTGATCCGTGCGACAAGCTCGCTGTCCTGATCGGCGACATGGTCCGAAAGGAAGGCCGAGCCTTCGGTGTGGCGAACCCCGGCGCAGGTCGCGATGAGATCCTTGAGGAGAATGGGAACCCCCGCCAGGGGACTTCGGGGCAGTCTCCTTTCCGCAGCCTCAAGGGCAATTTCAAAGGTGGGGGTGATGACCGCGTTCAAGGTGGGATTCAGATCTTCGATGTTCTGGATGGCGCTTTCCACCAACTCCCGCGCGGTGACTTCCCCTTTGCGCACAAGTTGCGCTTGGGCTATGGCGTCGAGGGAGGCAAGCTCTTTCACGTTCGCGCGCAAATGGGGTGGTGGGTTGTCATAGGAATGACTGCCGGCTGGAAATTCGAAACGGCGGTTCGCTGAAAACCTACTTGGCCAGCCAGCCACCATCGACGGGCAGGCTTACGCCGTGGATGAATCTCGCCGCATCGGAGGCCAGGAAGACCGCTGCGGGCGCCACGTCCTCGGGCGTCCCTATCCGGCCGAAGGGAGTCGATTCAATGGCGAACTTCACGAACTCCGGGTCGGCGTGCAAGTCCTTGCTCATCGCGGTCGCAATCTCGCCCGGCGCAATTGCGTTCACGCGGATGCCCTGGCCCGCCAGTTCCGCCGTCAGCGCCTTCGTCATGAGCTCCACCGCCCCCTTCGTGGCGCAGTAGGCCACCGACTCGGGGAAGGCTTTGTGCCCGGCGATGGATGAGGTGAAGATGATGACGCCGTCGGGGCGGAGGTGAGGGAGCGCCAGTTGAATCATTTCGAACGGCGCCCGAACGTGCGTCGCCCATTGCCGATCGAAGCTTTCGAGCGGAAAGCTCTCGAACGGCCCGTACTCGTGGATTCCGGCGTTGTTCACGAGGACGTTGAGAGAGCCGAACACCTGAATCGTCTCCGACACGATCTTCCCCGGTGCGCCCTCCTTCGTCAGGTCCGCCGGAAAGGCATGGCACTGTCCACCGCGATCCCTGATCTCGTTTGCCACGTTCTCAAGACGTTCCTCGTTCCGCCCTACGGCGAACACGCGCGCGCCGGCGGCCGCCATCTGTCGGGCGATTTCGGCGCCGATGCCCGAGCTCGCGCCCGTCACAACTGCCGTCTTCGATGTAAGCTCAAATTGCGAGTTTGCCATCTGACTCCCTTGACCCCCCTGGCGAAGTTCTGCCTTCTTAGTCCCACCACCTCTTGGGACACGGGGCGGTCAGCACTTCGCATCCATCGGAAGTGACCGCCACGTCCTGCTCAAATCCCGCCGCGCCTACGTCTGGGCGCCCCACGGTGGCTTCGACCGCGATGACCATGTTTTCTTCGAGGACGGTCGGTTCCCCGTCGATGATCCAGGGCGGCTCCAGTCCAACGCCGATGCAGTGGCCGAAGGCCGGGAAGAGTTCGCCGAATTCGGTCCCCGCGGCTTCGACCCCCGACCGGTGAGAGCCAAAACCGTTCTCGACCAGCCAGGAAGACCCTCTTTGATACATTTCGTTGACGGTGATTCCTGGCTTGATGATCTCGATAATGCTCTCGACAAGATCGATGGGTGCTTCCAGCACCTCTCTCTGCGCCTCGGAGGGCTTTCTTCCGACGATGGTGGAGCGGACGAGATCGGTGTAATAACACTCTACAGGGCCCCAGGCGTCCACGTGCACGATGTCGCCGGGTTGCAGCTTGCGCTTGGAGTCCCAGGAGGGAATCCCGATCCGTTCAAATCGGTGGGAGTTGGGCCCGGAGGCGACGGCCACGTCATAGGGGAACCCTCCGTGGGCCGCGAAGTAGCGCAGACCCTCGCCCACGAAGTCACCCTCCGTTTTCCCCGCCTCGACCGCCTCCATCATGGTTCGCATCCACTCGACGCCCACGGCGGCCGCGTGCTTAAGGATCCGGATCTCGTCCCCGCTCTTGACCCTTCGAAGGCCTTCCAGGATGTCGTCGGCAGGCTCAACCTGGAGGGGATGGCCGAGCGTCTCTTCCATGAGTTGGTAGCTGTGGTAGAGGAGGCACTCCCTTCCCACGAGGCCGAGCTTGGCCTTGTCCAACCCTTTTTCCTTCAGGACCTCCGCCGCTTTCTGAGGGACCCTCAGTGTCGTGCGCACGTCGTCGACGTACACCTTCTCCTTCGGGTAATCGGGAAGGTCCAAGACGAGCGAGGGATCATCGTCCACCGGCAGAATCAGGGCGCTGTAGGAGCGCGCCGACCACTGCGGTGTCTCCGAGTTGTGCGGAAAGGGCGAATGGTGGTTGGTCAAGTAGAGAACGTCTCCGTAGTAGTCGACCGAGGTCCCCCCCCGCGACCAGACCAGAAGACCGGCGAGACCGCGCCCCTTGGCGGCCTCCACCGCCCTTTTCATCCGTTGGGCGAACTCCTCGGAAGGGATCTCAAGGCTCTCCATGTCGCGACCTCAGGCCCGAAGCCCCTCAAGGCACTCCCGGTAAAAATTCCTCTCCGCGCCGGGGCCAAGAACGGGGCAAGCGCGTCCGCTCAGTTCTTTGCCCCACGAATCAGTCGTCGGGGCCCGATAGGTCCCGAACGATGAGTCTTGGGGCATTCTCTGAACGGTTCTTTTACTTATGATGGGGTAGCTTCGCACGTTTATAGGATCTCTCAAGGGGGGGTGTCAAGGGTGCGTACTGGTTCAAGACATATGAGACACGGATGGTGAGCCCGCCCACCGGCGCGAGGGAGATTTGAGAGGAAAGTTCTTTGCGGGGGGCGCTTTTTGTAAGGCGCCCCCCCGCCCCCCCAGCAAAACTTTTGACGGCCGAGCTTTTTGGCTCGGCCTGCGTGGGTTGAGTGTGGGATTGGCTGGACCGGTTGTCGGTCTCCCCTCGATGGCGTGATTCCTTGGCCAGTTTTAGGCGAAAGAGTGCGGCCCTGCAGGGCCGCACTCTTTCGCGAAAAGAAAGTTTTCCGGGGGGTCCAGGGGGGCCGGACGCACCGCGTCAGGTATCTGCACTGGCGTGCCTGGTTAAGCACCTATCGGAAGGTGTGCGCCAAAGACGCCCGGCTTAAGCGCACGCGCCTCCAACCGCAGTGCGGCCGGCACGCAAGTGCCCAAAAAGCGCCCCCTGGGATTTTCTCTTGTTCCGGAGGGAACGTCCCATATGCTTCTGTACCTGTTCATCGCAATTTTCCTGCCTTGGCAAGGACTTTCTTACAATCTCTCTTGTTCTTTTCTGGCCCTCTGCTTGAGGTAGAAGTCTTTTTCCGCCCGATTTTTAATAAAATAGGGGATTAAGAGATGGTTCTCGGTATCGGAAGCGCGCGAAAATCCGGGCGACCTCCGCTGCGAGGAAACCAGGCTGCGGGGGTGAGGTCACCCGCGGCGGGAGGAAGGAAATGACGAACGTGACTCGCTTTCAGACGGCGGGGACCGTCCTCGCAGGGGCGGGATCGTCCTTGCGAATCGGCCAGGAGGTCCGGAACCTCGGCGTCAGCAGACCCCTGGTCATCACCGACCCGGGCATCGCTCAGTCGGAAATCCTCGGCCGCGTCGCATCGGGCCTCGAGGAGGCCGGCCTTTCCGTCGCCACGTTCGAGGAGGTCTCTGCCGACCCGTCCGTTGAGGTGGTCCGGGCAGCGGCGGACGCCTTTCGCGAATCGGCGGCGGACGGGATCATCGCCCTGGGCGGGGGAAGCTCCATTGACGCGGCGAAGGCCGCCGCCGTTGTCGCCTCAAATGGCGGATCCGCTTCCGATTACCAAGGGGCCCGCGACGCCTACCCCTCTCCGCTTCCCCCCCTGGTGGCGATCCCGACAACCGCCGGGACGGGGAGTGAAGCCGGTTCCGCCTCCTTGATCACAGATCTACAGAAGCGGGAGAAGATGGTCATCAAAAGCCCCTCCCTCTTCGTCCGCTTGGCGGTCTTGGACCCGGACCTGTTGGCCAGCCTCCCGAGAGCGGTGGCCGCACAGACCGCCCTCGACGCCCTCAGCCACACGGTGGAATCCTACGTCTCACGCCTCCGAACTCCTCTAACGCAAGAGCTTTCCTTGGCCGCGGCGCGGCGGATAGGGGCCTCGCTCCGCCGCTACCTGCAAGACGGGGACGATCCGGGCGCGGCCGAGGACATGATCCATGCGAGCTGTATGGCCGGGATGGCCATGAGCAACGCGGGACTCGGTCTCGTCCACGCCTTAGCGCACCCCCTCGGGGTCCTGGCAAAGCTTCCCCACGGCGTGGCGTGCGCAATCTTCCTGCCGCCCGTTATCCGGTTCAACCGTGCGCTCGCCGGGGAAGGATACGCCCAACTTGCCGAGACTCTCTCCCCCGCCCTCTGGCCGGGGCCAGGAGGGGAAGGTATATTCTCGGCGGAGGCCTTGGCCGACGGGATCGAAAGGCTCGTGGAGGAGGTGGGGATTCCCCGTCGGCTTGGAGCCATCGGCCGCAAGACGGCTCTGCCGCAGGAGAAAGTGGGGTCGGTCTTGTCCAGCGTTCAGTGTCGGACCAATCCCCGTCCGATCGACCGCGGGAGCTTGTTGGCCGTTTGGGAGGAGGTCCAGTGAGGGAAGTCCGGGAGCCGGATACCTGGGCGCTGATTGTCCGGGGGGACCGAGGCGTCTTCGGGGCGACTTGGCGGCGTCCCAGGCTTTGCTCCTGGCCGAACGCTGTTCTCGGCTTCTGTTGAATGCGGATGTGTGGCAAAGTGGTGTCATCGACGAGGTGATATGGGAAACGTCGGATGACATGTCTTGGGACGCGCCCTTGTGTCTCAACCTGTATCAAAAGTGTACCGCTGAAACAGTTATTGAAGGGCTGTGCTGTGACCCGGGGGGGGCCCGGACACGTTCTCCCCTGCGTAGGCGGGTTTAGACCGTGGCGAAGCAGGACTTGCGGATCAACTGGCCGGCTGAAGCGGCGTCGGAACAACTCCGATTGGGATGCTTCGGCTGGCTCATCGATGCAACTTCTTTGGTATTGGCGAGTGGGACGCACGTCTTGTCGTTCTGCTTCGTCCTTGGCACGCTACTTGCTCTGTCCTTGGTCGTGCCTTGCCCTGGCTGAACGAAATTGAGGCTCAGGGCGAGGCGAGCAGGCGGGAAAGTGACGCAGAGGACGGAGCGACAAGGAAGAAACAAGACCTATAGCTCCCTCTCACCCCCCTTAGATTGAAGGAGTTGCGTGGTGCGCAAAGGGAAAGCTGGGGAAACCCTCCAATCTTCGTCCCAAGAAAGGTTTCGCAAACGCTTTGGCCTTGGAAACGCGCGGTTCCTGGAGGAAGTCGGACAACCTCAGCCTGATGGGAAGCCGCAACATCGACTTGGTGAAGAAAGTGAAAAGAACCTAAAGCAGGACATCCTAGTGGACGTAGCGATTGACAAGTTCCGTGACGTAGCTGTAGTTGTGCTGCAAGGAGAGACCTTGAATCTGCATAACGCCCGAAAGTTCAAGCGCGCCATCGCGCCTGTGCTCGAGACAAACCCCAAGGTTGTATTGGACGTGAGCGAGCTGCAGTTCGTCGATAGTTCCGGGCTTGGCGCCATCCTGTCTTGCCTGAGGAAGTTGAATCGGGCAGGGGGCGAGATAAGGCTTTGCGGGACGGGGAAGCGGCTGCGTTCGAGGCTCCTGCGAGCGGAGCGGAAATCCGAGATCTTCAACACGAAAGAAGAGGCATTACGTGCCTTTCAACAGAAGCCGGCGCCGCATCTGGCCTACGATGTTGCGGGCCATCTTGCGGGTCGATGAACAAGGGGTTGCCTTCCTGGATAAGCGAAATGACTCTGTTCAGGGGGCCGACCATTTCCTAGGATGGCTGAGCCGAACGGGTCGGAAGCCACAGTTTTTGGGGAGAGGCTGTATAATGAGTAGGCTTGTTTGAAGTCTTACGGCAAATCCCGGCAAGGAGGTTTTCCGGCTTCGGGGCGGCAGTATCTCTTTCCTCCTTGAGGTGTTTCGGTGGGTTACGAGATGGAACGCGAAGGGGCGGAAGAACTTTTCGGGCGGGCCTGGGAACATCACCGCAAGGGCGACCTGGACAGGGCGATCGAGCTATACAAGGAGTCCATCGAAGTCTGTCCAACGGCGGAGGCCCATACGTTTTTGGGCTGGGCCTATAGCCACCAGGGGGACATCGACCGGGCCATCGAGGAGTGCCACAAGGCGATCGAGACGGATCCGGAATTCGGCAACCCTTACAACGACATCGGGGCCTACTACATCCAGAAGGGGATGTATGACGAGGCGGTTCCCTGGCTGAAGAAGGCTATGCAGGCGGTCCGCTACGAGTCCTACCATTACCCCCACATGAACCTGGGGCGCGTCTATTTGCACAAAAAGAAGTATTTGCAGGCCATGAGGGAGTTCAGGAAGGCCCTGGAGATAGAGCCGGACTATCAGATCGCGCGGGTCCAGCTCGCCAAGCTCCGCGCGATGTTCAACTGATTCCCCCCCGGCGCTGGCCGGCGCCTTCTCGCCCCGCGACCACTTTCCCATCCTTGGGGATTATCCTGTCAACGCTGCGAGGAGGCTTGCCACGAGGGGTTCCGCTTCGGGCTCCGGCAAGCAGAAATGCATCTTGAGGAACCTTTCGCGGAAGGACGCAACCTCCCGGCCCACCTTTTTGTTCCCAAGGATGACCTCGGCGATGAGCCCGGCGACCTGGCGAAAGTCCGCCCCGGCCATTCCGAAGCGCGTCATCTCCTGTACGCCCAGACGAAGACCGCTGCTGGCCGTGAAACTCTCGTCATCGGGGAGGGCCTGGTAGTTGACGATGATGTTGTTCTCCTCCAACTGTTCGGCGACTTCGGGACCGTTGGCGTAGGGCAGGCGGATGATCACCTGGTGCGTTTCGGTGTAATCGACGGACGGGTCTCCCTCCACGTTCAGACCCGCATCCTTCAGGGCCCTTGCGAAGGCCTTGGCGTTGCGGACCACCCGGCCTGCGAACTCGTCCCGGAAGGCGTTCATCTCGTACGTGGCCATCAGGAGTCCCAGGAGGGTCCCCAGGTGGTGGTTGCTGACACTTCCGGGGAAGGTCCGGCGCGTGACGGCGTCCCAGAAGTAGGCGAGGTCGGCGTCCTGTTCGATGTTGCTGGCTACGATCCCCCTCTGGGTGCCAAAGAAGGTTTTGTGGGTGGAACCGGTCAGGACGTCCGCGCCCTCGACAAGGGGCTCCTGGAAGTGCGGGCCGTAAAGGCCCAGGGGATGGGCCATGTCGTACATCAGGATGGGCCCGTGAGGAGGATCGGATAAGGCGCCGACGGCCTGGGCGATCTCGTGGACCGGCTCGGGGTGGAGCATCATGCTCTTGCCGAAGATCACGAGCTCGGGCCGTTCGGCCTCGATGATCTCCAGCGTCTGGGCGACGTCCACCCGGTAGGGATTTTCCCGAAGAACGGGGAATTGGGTGACAGCCGGCCTTTGGGTGAGCGGGTCGCGGGCCACGAAGTCCTTGAGCGCGCCCATGGGCTGGGCGCTGAGGTGTCCGCCGCTGCCCAGATGGTGGTTGAGCACCCGGCGCAGACGGAGGGGTTCGCGGTACCGCTCGTACCGGTTGACGTAGGCCGTCAGGGCGCTGAACACGGCGGCGTTGGCCATCTGACCGCTCAGGACGCGGCATTCCACCTGGGTGCAGTCGAGGAATTCTCGCA
This sequence comes from Nitrospinota bacterium, assembly GCA_046758845.1. Lineage (GTDB taxonomy): Bacteria > UBA8248 > UBA8248 > JACPRG01 > JBHIBA01. The sequence continues at coordinate 9,084 of JBHIBA010000050.1, read as the reverse complement.
TGGCCTCCACCAGGCGGTCCTCCACGTCCTGGATGAATTTCGTCCCTTGGTAGTAATAGACCTCCTTTTTGCCGAAGGCCTCCACCGCCCGGTGCTCCGCGTAGCGGCCGGAGGGGTCGGTAATCGACAAGAAACGGACGACGGGGGAAGGGGTGATCTCCGATGGGATCAGATTCACCGTCATCGCCTGCCGCCACTTGTGGTTCTGGACGGCCCGATGCACGAGGGTGGAACCCTGCTCTTCCAGGGGCGGGCGGGGCCCTCGGCGCTTCGCCTCCTCTGAGACCTTGGGGAAGATGGGCCGCGCGTAGGGCGGCGCCATGCCGTTGAGGTGAGCCTTGACGACGACAGCCGTCAGGGACCGCCTGCCGTCCCGGACCTCCAGTTCCTGCCCCTCTTCCAGATCGGCGCGTACGTAGGCCAGCGCGATGGCCCGGCGCCCGGACTCGTTCGTCGGACGGGAGGTCAAGCCCTCGCTGTCGAACTTCCAGTAGGGCACCATCGTCCCGCTGGTGACGCGCCCCACCGCCTCGCCGGCGGGCAGAAAGACTTCGTGCCCCTGGCGGGCGATTCCCCTCCCGGTGACGGCGATGGGCAGGACCCTTCGCGGAACGATCCAGGCCCCCGGAGGGTCCGTCAGCTCGCCTCTCAACCGCGCCGTCATCTCCCGGCTCTGCCCCAGCAAGGCTTCATGGCCGACGAATCCTCCCTTGGAGTCCGAGAAGCTCACCGCGAACCGGGAGAGGGCGACGGCGAAAATGGGAATGTCGCGGCCGTCGGGTCCTTTTCCGAACTCGTGGCCGTAGAGGGGATACCCGGCCTCGAGCCGGAGGGAGTCTCTTGCGCCCAGCCCTGCGGGAAGGAGGCCCAATGGCTTTCCCTCCGCGACGAGTCTCCTCCAAAGCTCCAGGGCGAAGTCCCGCGGCGTGAATAGCTCGAAGGAAAGCGGTTCCCCCGTGTATCCCGTCCGGGAGAGGGTCAGCGGGTAGCCCTCAATCTCCACGGCGATGAAAGAGTTTCGCTCGGTGTCCGGCAGGGCCTGCGGGCCCGTCCGTCCGGAGTCGGCGAGCAGCTTCTCCAAGATGGCTTTGGAGTTTGGCCCTTGAAGGGAAGCCAAGAAGAGCTCGGACGTGATGTCCTCCAGCTTCACTTTCGGAAAGCGGGAGAGGGATTGAGAGAGCCAGCGGAAGTCCTTCTCGGTGTTGGAGGCGTTGACGACCAGGAGGAAGCTCTCCTCGCCGTGGCGGTAGAGGTAGGCGTCGTCGATGGCCGCGCCCGCTTCATCCGGGATGATGGTGTACTGGGCCATTCCGGGCTCCAGGGCGGATGCGTCGTTGGTCAGGGCGCTTTGCAGGAAAGGGAGGGCGTCCTCTCCGCTGATGCGGAATCTTCCCATGTGAGAGACGTCGAACAGGCCCGCGCCTTTCCGGGTCGCCAGGTGCTCCTGAAGGATGCCCGGCGCGTAGTTGACGGGCATCTCCCAGCCCCCGAAGGGGACCATCCTGGCGCCGTTGTCCCGGTGCCAGTCGTACAGGACAGTCTTCTTCGACTCTTCAGTCATGAGGTCTCATCTGATTGAAGGGAATGGCTCTCGCTGCCATCATACAGCGTTCGCCTTTGGAGGGGAAAGACTACAAAATCATGGGCAGTGGGTCAGTTTTCTGAATGACCCCTGCCTTTCTCCGTTGTAGCCGCGATTTGAGCGAGGGTCACCGACTCACGCGGAAATCGCGGCCGGGCGTGGCCCGATCTCCGCTCGGACCGAAGGTCCTCGCTCAGATCGGGGCTACACCAAATGATGACAGAGCCGTGGGCAAAGCTGCGTACGGGGCTTAATCCGTTCCAAACTGGCCCACGACCGAAATCCGGGTAGTGATCTATTTTGGAATTTTTCCCTTAGGATCCTGTTTGCAAGAATCGGAGCAGTTCCTTGGGTTCCCACAAAAATCGACAGGGGGAAGAAAAGATGAGAGGTAAAGCAGCAGTCTTGGTGGCAGCCTTGGTGTTTGCCCTCGCATTGATGGCGAGCCCGACGGCCGGGGAGCCAAAGTTACCCGCGGGAGTCTCATTCAAGGTCTTGGCCGAGTTCCCTTCCGACATTCCGGGGATCGAAAAGGTCCAGCTTCAGGAGTTTCGGTTGGAACCGGGCGCCAAGATTGAGAACGACGTTGTGCCTGACACAGGATTTTGAACGGCCATCCAGGGAACGCTCACGGTCGTGAGCGAAGGAAAGTCGGTCGTCTACGGCCCGGGCAGCAGGTGGAAGGTCACCAAAGGGGACAAGGCGAGCCTCTACAACAACGGAGACACGCCCCATGTCCACCAAATTTGGAGACTAATCCGATCTAAGTAGTTGGTATTGGAGGCTCATCCCTTCCAAGTAACAAGTCATAGGGGAAGCTGTCCAGGATAACTGGTCAGCTTCCCCTAGACGGCTTCTTAAAAGGCTACATTTTCCTCCCACGTCCAAACTCGCCCGTGGCGCCCGAAAGGAACAGCCTTCACTGGCCGGGGAAAAGTTTCCCCTGGTAAGCATCTCTTCTTTCCAGTTTGGCCTGGATGGCGGCGAAAACCTTGTTCTTGTCCAGGCACCAACGGGGCGCGACGAGGAATTCTTCGGGGGCCTCTCCCGTCAAGCGCTGGATGACCATTTCCGGGGGAAGGAGCTCCAGGAAGTCGCAGACCAACCCGGCGTATTCCTCCATCTCAAGCAATCGGAACTCCCCCCTTCGGTATTGGGCTTCCAGGGGCGTCCCCCGTAGGACGTGGAGGAGGTGGATCTTGACCCCGTCCAGCGGCAGCGAGGCCACAAATCGGGCCGTGTTGAGCATGTCTTCGCGCGTCTCGCCCGGAAGGCCCAGGATGACGTGGGCGCAGGTGTGCAGGTCCAGCCCCGCCTTCGCCCTGCGGTGCGTCCGCTCCACGGCGTCGGCGAAGTCGGCGACTGGGTGCGCCCGGTTGATGATCTCAAGCGTCCTGTCGCTCGCGGACTGGAGGCCATACTCCACCCAGACGTGATAGCCCTCGGCGAACTCTGCAATGAGGTCGAGGGTTTCCTCCGGCACGCAGTCGGGCCGGGTGCCGATGACCAGTCCGACGACCTCCGGGAATTCGCGGATGACGCCGTATCTCTCCCGCAAGACCTCGACGGGCGCGTACGTGTTCGTGAAGGCCTGGAAATAGGCCAGAAATTTCCGGGCGTTCGTCCGGTGGCGAAGGAAGGCGACCCCCTGGCGGATCTGCTGGGCGATCTCCCTGGGTTCCACGCGGGCCGGCGGGCTGAAGCCCCGGTTGTTGCAGAAGGTGCAGCCGCCTGTGGCCTTTGTCCCGTCCCGGTTGGGGCACGTGAAGCCCGCGTCGATGGAGACCTTTTGGACGCGCTCCCCGAAACGCTCTCGCAGGTAAGACGACAGCGAGCGGTAGCGGTTTCCCGTCTTCAGAGCGCCTTCCATTCAATACTCCGCCTGGCCCTTTGTCAGGTGAAGATAATCCTCCCTCACGGGGCTGAAGACATCCAGGTTGAGTGCGGGCTGATCCCCCGAGACGTCCGCAAAATGGGTCACGTCCGGCGGGATGACGCAAAGGCCGCCCGGCCCCAGGTCGTGAATCTCTTCTGCGACCGTCATTCGGACGTGCCCTTGGACGATGTAGACCAACTGCTCGAAGGGGTGGCTGTGGGGGCGGGTTTCCATCCCCGGCCGGAGCTCGTTGAGAACCAGGAGCGCGTTGCCCGAACGGAAGCCTTTGCGCCGCACACCGGGGCGCACCTCCTCCCAGGAAAGGTCGTCCCAGTTGTACGATTTCATCGTTCCGTCAGCCTTTCCGGTGATTTCGCCCACCGCCCACCGCCCGCGGCCCGATGGGAGACCCGTGGCCGGTTCTTAACCGGCTGCGACCGGCGCCAGGGCCCGGACCACTTCGCGGCAAAAGGCCGGCAGGTCATTGGGGAACCGGGAGGTGATGAGGTTTCCATCCACCACCACTTCTTCGTCCACGTAGTGGGCTCCGGCGTTGATGAGGTCGTCCTTGACGGAGTGGAAGCAGGTGGCTGTCCTGCCCCGCACGACGTCGGCGGAACAGAGCATCCAGCCCGCGTGACAGATGGCCGCGACGATTTTCCCCTGCTCGTTGGCTTTCCGGACGAAATCCACCATGGCGGGCTTGCGGCGCATCAGGTCCGGCGCGTAGCCGCCGGGGATGATGACCGCGTCGTAATCGTCCACCGAGACCTCGTCCACCGAGTGGTCCACCTTGACCGGATAGCCGTGCTTGCTGGTGTAGTTGTCGGCGCTTCCCGTCCCGATCACGTGGACCTTGGACCCCGCTTCGCGGAAACGGTAGACGGGATACCAAAGCTCCATTTCCTGGTAGAGGTTCTCCGCCAAAACGGCGACCTTTTTCCCTGAGAGGGGCATAGAATCCTCCTTTCTTGAAAAATCTTAGCGGCTGATGGGCTCGGACGCCGTCTTGCCGCCCTTTCGAGAGGCTCTCTCGTGGATGGATAAATTTCCCGGTGGATTCCACCGGCGCTTCTTCCCGATTCTCTACTAAAGTACCGTCGCCGGAAGGGTTTGACAACCGCTGCCGTATCCTGACGCCGTGGCGCCGCTTTTTTTTGGGGCCGGGGAGCAAAAAATGAAAAAAATCCTTGACTCCTTCGCTTCCCCGAGTAAATAGAAATGTGTTTATTTCACTGCCCCGCTGCATGGGTGACTTCCCGTCTGCCCTCCAGCCCATGCGGCGGGGTCTTTTTTTGTTTTCGCCGGACCCGCCGGGAAGAGATTCCACCCAACAGAGACTCTTCCAAGATTGCCGTCCCACGCCACCCTGCCCAAAACCCTTCGAAAAACCCGGTCTTTGTTCCGTGGTATGGATTTGGAATTCGGACGATCGAGCGGAGTCCCGTCTCGTATTCTGAGCGGGCTCGGGGGGACGGCAAGCCGTGCGGAAATCGGCGGCCGACGACCTCCAGATATACTACGAACGGCGGGGGGGCGGGCGATCCGCTGATAATGATTATCGGCCCGTTGGGCATAGGCGCGGGGGGGGTGATGGGCGGAAGTTTCTTTATATTCCAAACAATTCCGGATTCTCGTGCCCGCCCGCCGGGGCGCGGCTCAATCAAGTTTCCCACAGGACGGCTATACCCTCGAGGGGCGGGCCTCGGACATGGCCGGACGGCTCCGTTCTCTCCGTACGGGTCCGGCAGACATCATGGCCCCCCTTCCACGCGCGAGTGCGGCAGCTTTGGGTCCCGCATTGAGGGCGGTTGCGGGTTTTCCAAAGAGCGGGTAGAAACATTGTGGGAGAACTCCCACTGAGGAGAGGCAGGAGTGAAGTTCTCAAACTTCCTGAGGATGACGCCGCGTTGCCGGCGCTTTCGTTGCTTCTTCTTCCTCTTGTCCGGCTTGGCTCTTTCAAGCTGCGCCGGCCAATTGGCTCCAGGCAGGTTGCAAAAGAGCATCCGGCTTCCCGAGGGTTTCCGAATCGAAGTCTTCGCCGACGGCCTTCGGGGGCGGCCGCGCTTCATGACTTTCGACACGGCTGGGAACCTGTACGTCACGATGGCCTCGGCTGGCAAAGTCGTCGCCCTGCCGGACCGGGATAAGGACGGCCGGGCCGATAGGGTTATCCCCTTCGCCTCCGGAATGAAACTTCCCCACGGGATCGACTTTCGGGAAGGATGGATTTACGTGGCCGAGACGGGGAAGGTCTTGCGTTTCCGGGACCTGGACGGCGACCTGAAGGCCGATGTGAAAGAAGAAGTCATCCGGGCGCTTCCCGCCGGAGGCCTCCACTGGTCGCGCACCCTTCGGTTTGGCCCCGATGGCAAGCTCTACGTCTCCATCGGTGCGAGCTGCGACGCCTGCGGCGCAAAACACCCGCGAAGGGCCGCCATCCTTGTCTACGAGGAAGACGGCCGGGGAGAGAGGGTTTTCGCCCGCGGGTTGCGCAACTCCGTGGGCATCACCTGGCATCCGCAGACCGGCGAGCTTTGGGCCGTGGATAACGGGAGCGATTTCTTGGGTGAGGACCAGCCCCCGGAGGAGATTAACATCGTCCGCCGGGGACGGCATTACGGCTGGCCCTATTGCTACGGCAGCCGCATTCCCCACCCCGAGTTGGGTTGGCGAAGCTTCTGCGTTGAGAAGACGCAACCCCCCGTTTTCGAGATGCAGGCCCACTCGGCGCCCCTCGGCCTCACTTTTTATACCGGTCGGATGTTCCCGCCCGAATATCGGGGAGACCTCTTCATTGCGTTTCACGGATCGATCTACCGGACGGTCCTCACGGGCTACAAGGTCGTACGCGTCAGGGTGAAGGAAGGCCGACCCGTCGGCATTGAGGACTTCGCCACCGGCTGGTACACCGGTTTAACGATCATCGGCCGTCCCACCGACGTAATCGTCGCACGGGACGGTTCCTTATTCGTCTCGGACGACCTCAAGGGACGGATCTACCGCATCTCGTTTGCTCCCCCTAAATCCGTGAGCGTTGCGACGAATTCCCTTTTTGCGGGGGGCGCTTTTTGGAAGGCGCCCCCCCGCACCCCCCAGCAAAACTTTTATTTCGCGAAAGACGGCGACCCCTGACGGGGCCACCCTCTTTCGCAAGAAGGCTGGCCCAGCCAAGTTTGCACCCACTCCAAGCGGTCGGATTCCGAAAGTTCCCCCATAGTTGTTTTCGCGCTCCTTCGGCGTTAGGCTGAATGCGGCCGGTCGTTTCAAGCCAAGGGAGTTTTCGGCGGTGGTCTAATTTCACATGGACGATGCTACGCCGTGGAGAAACGGGACGGCCTCCCCGCTGGACTTGGCACAAAAAGCTAGGGGTGTGATAGGAGGAAACACGATGGATTATGCTGATAGCTTGGTTCTGACACTAGCAGCTGCTGCTGCGGTCACATGCGTAATTCAAATCGGTCGCTTTTCCAAGTATGTCGCATGGCGTCTCAATGCCATAGAGGAGAGATTAAGAGATATAGCAAAATAGACCACTATGGAGTTTTCCGCTTCCCAGGCGGGTCAAGGAGTCGCCTTCTCCGCGAACTATCCCTGTAGCCCGTACGCAAAAGGGGTCTTCCGCCGGTCACCCGCCCGGCACAGCGAAGCTATGGAGGCTGCATGACGGAGTCTTCGGTCATCGGAAAGCCCCTCCCCCAGGTGAACAGCCCGGAGAAGGTTTCCGGGAAGGCCCAATACGTTCACGACATCGAGCGGCCCCGGATGCTTCACGCCAAGGTCCTCAGGAGCCCCCACCCCCATGCCCGGCTCAAACGTATCGACCTCTCCCGCGCGCGGCGGCTTTCGGGCGTAAAGGCGGCCGTGGCCTTCGCCGACACGCCCGGCCTCCCTTGGGGCCCCATCTACAAAGAGCACTATATCTTTGCCAAAGACAAAGTCCGATACGTGGGCGAGGAGGTGGCGGCCGTCGCGGCGGTGGATGAGGATACGACGGACGAGGGCCTCTCGCTCATCGGCGTGGAGTATGAGCCTCTGCCGGCCGTTTTCGACGCCGAGGAGGCCCTGGCCGAGGGCGCTCCGCTGGTGCGCGAGGACCGGCCCGGCAACCTGGCCCGCCACATCCACATCGAGCGGGGGGACGTGGAGCGCGGATTCGGTGAGGCGGCCGCAATCCATGAGGCGGTTTACGAGACCCCCCATCAGTTTCAGGCGTACATCGAGCCCATCGGGACGGTGGCCGAGGTGGATAGCGGCGGACGCCTCGTCGTCCACGCCGCGACGCAGAGCATCTACTTTGCGCGTGAGCGGCTGGCCGAAGCCCTAGGCATTCCGCCCTCCAGGATCCGGGTGATCCAGCCCTTCATCGGGGGGGCCTTCGGCGGCAAGCTCGTCGAAGACCACAACACCCACATTGCGTCGTTCCTGGCGCTTTTGACCCGCCAGCCGGTCCGCTTGATGAACAACCGTCTGGAGGAGTTCCAGGCGTCTCGGCCGCGCATGCCCGCCCGGGTCTACCTCAAGATGGGGGCGCGGAAGGACGGCTCCATCGCGGCCAAGCAGACGCGGATTTACGGGAACAACGGGGCCTATAGCTGCCTCAGCCTGGAAGTGTTGCTTGTAACCGCCAACCGGATGGACTCGCTCTACCGCCAGGAGAACGTCCGGACGGACGCCTACCTGGCCTACACCAACCTGATCCCCACCGGCGCTTTCCGCGGCTTCGGCAATCCCCAGATGGCCTTTCCGCTGGAGAGCCACATTGATGTCCTGTCGGATAAGCTGGGGATGGACCCGATGGAGTTCCGTCTGCGAAATACCATCCGCGCCGGCGAGACGAGCGTCCACGGCTGGTACATGGGGAGCTGCGGCGTGGGGGAGTGCATCGAGAAGGCGGCCGCCCGGATCGGTTGGAGGGACGAGCGCGCGCGCCGGCCGTACGCGGAAGAAGCTCCGATCCGGCGGGGGATGGGCATGGCCTGCGGCATACACGTCAGCGCCAACCGCCAGCTCGCCGACTGGGACGGCTCCTCCGTGGCCCTGAAGGTCAACGAGGACGGCAAGGCTACGCTCATCTGCGGCGAGGGGGACATGGGCCAGGGCGCCCACACGATGATGACCCAAGTCGTGGCCGAGGAGCTGGGGATGAAGCCCGAGGACGTGACGGTCTCCTCGCCGGATACGGACTCGACGCCTTTCTGCTTCGGGGGTTTCGCCAGCCGCCTCACGATGTTGGCCGGAAACGCCGTCCGCAAGGCTGCCCAGGCGGCCCGTGGGCAGCTCGTGGCGGTAGCCGCGAGTCAGCTCGAGTCGAGGCCAGAAGACCTGGCGCTTGCGGGCGGCTTCATTTTCGTCAAGGGGGCTCCGGAGCGCCGCGTCAGCCTGGCCGAGGCCGCCAAGGGGGCCATCTTCCGCCGCGGCGGCCAAGGGGTTTTCGCCCAGGCGACCTGGGACCCCCCGACGCAGATGGCGGACAAGAAGACGTTTTACGGAAACGTCGCCCCGGCCTATTCCTTCGTTTGTATGGCCGTCGGGGTCGAAGTGGATACGGAGACGGGGCAGGTGAAGCTGACCCGCCTTGTGGTCGCGGACGACGTCGGCAAGGCCCTCAACCCGCTGACGGTGG